>CABUCQ010000081.1 GCA_902490095.1 uncultured Collinsella sp. | reverse complement strand
GTCGATCGCGAGTTCCGCACGAGCCGGAGAGCACTTAATGTGCTCTCCGTGCGAGTCAGGACTGTCCGAGCAGGCGACCTTATATATTTGCCCTCCCCGGGGCTCCTCGCCAGTCCCCCTCAGCTAGTTCTTCAGCGAGTTCAGCGGCGCCGGGAATCGACCACCGCGGTGGGCAAGCACGGTGCCGGCGTTGGGGTTCACCGGCATGATGGGCGCACGGCCGAACAGGCCGCCGTACTCGACGCAGTCGCCCACGCCCTTGCCGATGGCGGGGATCACGCGGACGGCCGTGGTCTTGTTGTTGATGACGCCGATGGCCATCTCGTCGGCGATGATGCCGGCGATGGTCTCGACCGGGGTGTCACCGGGGATGGCGATCATGTCCAGGCCGACGGAGCACACGCAGGTCATGGCCTCGAGCTTCTCGAGCGAAAGCGCGCCGGCCTCGACGGCGGCGATCATGCCGGCGTCCTCGGACACGGGGATAAAAGCGCCCGAGAGGCCGCCCACGCTGGAGCTGGCCATGACGCCGCCCTTCTTGACGGCATCGTTGAGCATGGCGAGTGCGCAGGTCGTGCCCGGACCACCGCAGGTGCCAACACCGATGATCTCGAGGATGCGGGCAACGGAGTCGCCGATAGCAGGCGTGGGAGCCAGCGACAGGTCGACAATGCCCTTCTCGACACCCAGGCGATGGGCGGCCTCGCGGCTCATGAGTTCGCCGGCGCGGGTGATCTTAAAGGCAGTTTGCTTGATCTTCTCGGCGACTTCCATCATCGATGCGGAATCGGGCAGTGTCTCCAGGGCTGCGGCCATAACGCCGGGGCCCGAGACGCCTACGTTGATGACGGCGTCGGCCTCGCCACCGCCGTGGACGGCGCCCGCCATAAACGGGGAGTCCTCGACCATGTTGGCAAAGCAGACAAACTTGGAAGCGCCGACGGAATCCTGGTCGGCCGTGAGCTTAGCGGCGTCGATGATGGTCTGCGCAGCCATGAGTACGGCGTCCATGTTGATGCCGGCACGCAGGCTGGCGACGTTGACGCTGGAACAGACGCGGCTGGTGGTAGCGAGCGCCTGGGGGATGGACTGGATGACGCGGCGGTCGGCGTCGCCGATGCCCTTCTGGACGAGTGCGGAGAAGCCGCCCAGGTAATCGATGCCGAGTGTCTCGGCCGCACGGTCGAGGGCATGCGCGATGGGGGTGAGGTCCTCATCCTTGCAGCACGCGGCGATCTGCGCCACCGGGGTGACGGAAACGCGCTTGTTGACGATGGGGATACCGTACTCGCGCTCGAGGTTCTCGGCGGTCTCGACCAGGTGCTCAGCCGTGTGCGTCACGTGGTCGTAGATCTTCGTGCACATGCGGTCGAGGTTCTCGTCGCCGCAACCCATGAGCGAAACACCCATGGTGATGGTCCTGATGTCGAGGTTCTGTTCCTCAACCATGCCGCGGGTTTCCGCGATTTCTGCGGGCGTGATTGCCATCCTTGCGCTCCTATCTGCCAAAACGAGCATAGTCTTATCTATTCTAACGTGCCGCACGTGCCAAGTGGCGCATGCGGCACGTTTTGGTGCTCGGTTGTTTCCGTTGTGTTACTGTCCGAAGACTTCTTCGGCGATACGAGCGCTCTCGGCGGCGTCCTTGGCGTAGTAGTCCGCGCCGATCTGCTTGGCGTATTCGGGGGTGAGTACGGCGCCGCCTACGATGATCTTGACGCCCGGCACCTCGGCATGAAGCAGCTTGATGGTCTCTTCCATGGCCACGACGGTGGTAGTCATAAGTGCCGAGAGGCCGACGAGTTTGATATCGCGCTCCTTGACGGTCTTGAGTACCTCTTGTGGGTCGACGTCGCGGCCTAGGTCAAAGACGGTGTAGCCGTAGTTATCGAGCAGCATCTTGACGATGTTCTTGCCAATATCGTGGATATCGCCCTTGACGGTGGCCACGCAGATCTTGCCCTTGTCGGCAATCTCGCCGGCGGGCATCAGGCGCTTGATGGTGTCGAAGCCCACGCGTGCGGCTTCGGCCGAGGCCATAAGCTGCGGCAGGAAGAACTTGCCCTGGTCAAAGAGGACTCCGACCTCGTCGAGGGCGGGGATAAAGTGGTTGTTGATGAGGTCCATAGCGTCGTGGTCGGCCAGCAGGCGCTCGGTCTCGGCCGCGATTTCGCCCTTGCGGCCCGAGACGACCATGCGACGAATCGGGTCGTCGTTGCCGTCGGAGCCGGCGGTGCCAGCGGCGGGCACAGTGTCGGTCGATACTGCCTGGGCCGCTGCCGGGTTTGCGGCGATCTTGTACGGATCGGTCCAGCCGGCGTAGCGCTCGATATATCCGGTCGAGCCCTCGTCCTCAACGCTCAGGACGCGATAGCTGTAGACGGTGTCCATAAAGCGCTTAGAGCCCGGGTTCATGATGGGGGCGTCCAGGCCCGCGCCAAAAGCGGCAGCCAAAAAGACCGAGCCCAGCAGCGGGCGGGCAGGCAGGCCAAAGCTGATGTTCGATACGCCGAGCGCGCATTTGACGCCCAGGCGCTCCTTGCACAGGGACATGGCGCGCAGGATCTGCTCGGCCTGGCGTTGATTGGTCGAGGCAGTCATGACCAGGCAGTCGATGAGGATGCGGTCCGGACCGATGCCGTAACGGGCAGCTTCGGCCACGATGCGCTCGGCGATGGCGAAGCGAGCCTCGGCGGTATCGGGGATGCCGCCTTCGTCGAGCGTAAGGCCGACGACGTTGGTTCCATAGTGGGCAACCAACGGAAAGATCTCATCCATGATCTGCTGCTTGCCATTGACCGAGTTGATGATGGGCTTGCCGGCGTAGCGGCGCACGGCGGCCTCGACGGCTGCGGGGTCGGTGGAGTCGATCTGCAACGGCAGCAGCGTGGAACCCTGGAGCTGCTCGGTCGCCTGCTGGATGATCTTGACCTCGTCGATCTCGGGCAGGCCCACGTTGACGTCCAGGATATCGGCACCTTGCTCTTGCTGGCTGATGCCCTGGCTTACGACGTAGTCAAGGTCACCGTCGCGCAGGGCCTGCTGCAGGCGCTTTTTGCCGGTGGGATTGATGCGCTCGCCGATGACGGCGATCTTGTGGCCGTCGCAGGGAAGGTCCACGACCGTCTGGGCGCTCGTGACCGACATGCTGGGCTTGCGGCGGCGCGGGCTGGGCGTGTGGTTGTCGATAAGCGTGCGCAAGGCTGCCATGTGCGCCGGCGTGGTGCCGCAGCAGCCGCCCACGACGCTCACGCCGTCCTCGATCATGCCGGCGACGGCCTTGGCGTACTCGGGGGCCTGGATGTCAAAGACGGTGTTGCCGTCGTCGTCCACATGGGGGAGTCCTGCATTGGCCTGCACCATAACGGGCTTGTCGGTAACGGTGAGCATACGTGCGGCGAGTTCTCGGAGCTCGGCCGGTCCTTGACTGCAGTTGATGCCCAAAACGTCGGCACCGATGGCGTCGAGCGTGATGGCGGCGACCTCGGGACTCGTGCCCAGGAAGGTACGGCCGTCTTCCTCAAAGGTCATGGTGGCAAAGACGGGCAGGTCGGAGTTCTCGCGGCAGGCGAGGACCGCCGCCTTGATCTCGGCCAGGTCGGTCATGGTCTCGATAATAAAGAGGTCCACGCCCGCGGCGACGCCGGCGCGCACTTCCTCGGCAAAGAGGTCATAGGCCTCGTCGAAGCTGAGGGTGCCTAAGGGACGAAGCAGTGCGCCGATGGGGCCGATGTCACCGGCGACGTAGCGGGCACCAGCCGCGCGGGCGCAGGCGACAGCGGCGGCAAAGACATCTGCCACGGTGGCGGCGCCGTCGAGCTTGTGGGCATTGGCGCCAAAGGTGTTGGCGGTGATCACGTCGCAGCCGGCCTCGACATATTGACGTTGGATATCGGTGATAACCTGGGGCTCATCAAAGTTGAGCAGCTCGGGCAAGGCGCCCGCCTTCATGCCAGCGGCCTGCAACATGGTGCCCATGCCGCCGTCGAACAGCAGGTGCCCCGTGCCCTCGATGGCCGCACGCAGGCGATCGTCCTTAATGCGCAGATCGTCGATCGTGCGCGTCTTGTACGTGGCACCGTTGCGACGTGCGGCATCAACGGGTGCCGCCAATGCAGTGCCGTCAGAATCATGAGTGATAAGCGGAGTAAACATCGGGGGCTCCTAATGGCTGGAATAGCAGGTGGTGTGGGCGGCGCGGAAGCGACAGCTCTCGCGCATGCGGCAGATATTGCAGGTGGGGCGGGTCTGGGCGTCGTGGACCTCGCCGTCAAACAGACCGATCACCGCGGTCACGCTTTTGGTGGGCATGAGCAGGCTGGTGGGTGTGACGGTCAGGCCGATGAGCCGCGTGGCGTTGAGCGCATTGACGATCGAGCGCTGGGCCGAGAGCGGGCAGTCGCCGTAGCCGGGACTAAAGCGCCAGTTGCCGGCGAGTCCGTGTGCGGCGGCGTCCGTCTTGACCTGCTGGTCCATTTGCTCAACGGCGGCTTCCACGTAAGCGGAGCACGCGGCGTCGAGCACGGCGCCCTCCAGGGGATGTTGGGCTCCCGTGGTGCGCAGGCGACGCTCGGCGTCCATGCCGAGGGTGCATGCCATGAGCGCGGCAAAGCGGGCATCTTTGAGATGTCGATAGATATCGCGACCTCGCAGCTCAACGTTGGTGCCGACCAAGTGAATGCAAGGCTCACTTTGTTCGTCCACGCCCGTGGCATCGACGGCAAACACGCGGCGCACGCCACGGGGCTCAATGTCAAGTTCCAGACGCTCGACCACAAGCTCAATACGTCGTGACAGCTCGGGTTCAATCTGCTGGCCGCCGTAACCCAGATACCGCAGCATCTCGGCACGGTCGACACGGGGATGGTGCGCAGCATCGACACGGTAAAGCGCCGGCGACGCAAGGTCGGCCGGCACTTCGACAGCGGTTGTATCGATGTGCGGTTTTTCCATTACCCCAGGCGCTCCATAATGGTCGCGGCGATCGCAGGACGGTTCATAGTGTACAGGTGCAGGCCGTCGGCGCCGTGCTCCTTGAGGTCGCAAAGCTGGCGGGCGGCATAATCTACACCGGCTGCCTGCAGGCTCTCGGGGTCGTTCTCGTACTTGGCGAGAATCTTGATGACGGGGGAGGGCAGCGACGCGCCGCACATAAAGACCATGCGGCTGATCTGCGACTTGCCCATAAACGGCATGATGCCCGCGGTAATGGGCACGGTGATGCCGGCCTTGTCGGCAAGCTCGCGAAAACGGTAGAAGCACTCGTTATCAAAGAAGAGCTGTGTCACAAAGAAGCTCGCGCCGGCGTCCTGTTTTTGCTTGAGGTGTTCGACCGAGAGGTTGAGATCCTCACAGGCAATGTGGCCCTCGGGGTAGGCTGCGGCGCCCACGCAAAAGCCGGCGTCGACGAGCTCGGGGATGAGGTCGCGGGCGTAGGCGTAGTCCGAGGCGGGCTTGTCGTCCTCGGTTGCGCCGGCAGGGAGATCACCACGTAGGGCCAGGATGTTTTCAACGCCGGCGGTGCGATACTCGTCGATCTTGGCGGCGATATCGGCGTGCGAGCGGCCCACGCAGGTAAGGTGTGCCACCGAGGGTGTATCGAATTCGCTCGTAATCATATGCGCGATGGGGGCGGTGGTGGCGCCGTTGCCCGAGCCGCCAGCCGAGCAGGTGACCGAGACAAAGCTCGGCGAAAGCTTGCACAGATTGCCTGCCACTTCGCGAGCCGTGTCGAGGGTGAGCTCGCCCTTGGGCGGGAACATCTCAAACGAAACGGGCGCGGTGCCCTGGGATGCTGCCTGCTTAAAAACCTCGTCGACGCGCATATCGTGCTCCTCTAGATACGTAATAGTGTGATGTGTTGTAAGGATTCTACAGCACCACTGTGTCACGGTGGAGTTTCACTCGTTATTCGGGGATACCAATCAAAGATGCCTTGCTATCGGCTTTCTCTATAACAGAGCGGCTAATCTAGGCACGGACTATAAAGACTGGTATCTGATGCAAAATACCAGTTAATAGAGCTCCATCCCAAATTGACTACCCTTAAACCATGGGGAGAGGTCTGCAATTTATGCAGTTGATTGGCTGTTGAGGGTGGCAACGCCGCCTCGATAGGGTAACCTCATTGATTGGTTTCGCGACAGCAACATAACGGTAATGTCGCGGAAACACGGCGAGTCTAAGCTATGACTCGTTCGTTAGTAATCAACACCGCTTCTCACGCGGTGCCGATACGAAGGGAGTTCCGTATGGCCGAACTTACTGACCGCTTCGGGACCATGGTGTTCTCTGAGGAAGTCATGAAGGACTACCTCCCCAAGGACATTTGGAAGCGCCTTGCTGCGACCCTCGAGGACGGTGAGCCGCTCGACCTGGATGTGGCCAACGCCGTTGCCCACGCCATGAAGGTCTGGGCCATCTCCAAGGGCGCGACGCACTACGCGCACTGGTTCCAGCCGCTTTCGGGCATTACTTCCGAGAAGCACGACAGCTTCCTGGAGCCCAACCACGACGGCACCGCCATTACCAAGTTTACGGGCAAGAACCTCATCCAGGGCGAGCCGGACGCCTCCAGCTTCCCCAACGGCGGCCTGCGCGCCACCTTCGAGGCCCGTGGCTACACCGCTTGGGATCCCACCAGCCCCGCCTTTATCAAGGACGATGTCCTGTGCATCCCCACGGCTTTCTGCTCCTACACGGGCGAGGCCCTGGACAAGAAGACCCCGCTGCTGCGTTCCATGACCGCGCTCTCGCGTGAGTCTAAGCGCGTTTTGGCGCTGTTTGGCAAGACCCCCAAGAAGGTCGTTCCTTCCGTGGGCGACGAGCAGGAGTACTTCCTGATCAAGAAGGACGCCTACCGCAAGCGCAAGGACCTGGTCATTACCGGCCGCACCCTCTTTGGTGCTGCTCCATGCAAGGGCCAGGAGCTCGAGGAGCACTACTTTGGCGCTATCCGCCCCACCGTCTCGGCCTACATGAAGGACTTGGACGATGAGCTGTGGGCGCTCGGCATTCCCGCCAAGACCAAGCACAACGAGGTCGCTCCCTGCCAGCATGAGCTCGCCCCTGTCTATGGCGAGGTCAACGAGGCCATCGACCAGAATCTGGTCATGATGGAGAAGATGAAGCTCATCGCCTCCCGCCACGACTTGGTCTGCCTGCTGCACGAGAAGCCCTTCGAGGGCATCAACGGTTCGGGCAAGCACAACAACTGGTCGCTTGGCACCGAGTCCGAGAATCTGCTCGATCCGGGCGACACTCCGCTCGACAACCTGCAGTTCATCGTCTTCCTCACCGCGGTGATCGAGGCCGTCGATAACTATCAGGAGCTCCTGCGTGCCTCCGTTGCCTCGGCCGGCAACGACCATCGTCTGGGCGCCAACGAGGCTCCTCCGGCGATTATGTCCATCTTCCTGGGCGACCAGCTTACCGAGGTCGTCGAGAAGATCATCGATGGCAAGGCTTCCGTCCATGCCACGCGCGGCGTGCTCGACCTGGGCGCCGATACCCTGCCCAAGCTGATGCAGGACAACACCGACCGCAACCGCACCTCCCCGTTTGCCTTCACCGGCAACAAGTTCGAGTTCCGTGCCTGCGGCTCCGAGCAGAACGTCTCCGACTCCAACCTGGTGCTCGATGCCGCCGTGGCCAAGTCACTCAAGTCCTTCGCCGACGCACTCGAGGGTACGCCCGAGGATGAGTTCCAGGACGCCGCGCTCGAGTACTGCAAGAAGGTGCTGACCGACCACCAGCGCATCCTCTTCTCCGGCGATGGCTACTCCGACGAGTGGCCCGTCGAGGCCGAGAAGCGCGGCCTTGCCAACAACAAGACCACGGCCGACGCCCTGCCCGCCTTTGTTTCCGATAAGGCCATTGCGCTCTTTGAGGAGACGGGTGTCCTGACCAAGGCCGAGGCCCAGTGCCGCTACGACTGCAAGCTCGAGAAGTACAACAAGCTCATGAACATCGAGGCCACCACGATGGTTCGCGAGGCGCGTCGTACCTATCGCCCGGTCATTACCGCATATGCCACCAAGGTCGCTAAGGGTCTTGAGACTATTCGTGCCGCCGGTGCCGAGGCCGCCATGCAGTGCGAGCAGAACACGCTCAACAAGCTCTGCAACGGTATCACCACCATTAACGACTCCATCAAGGCGCTCGACGCCGTGCATCAGAAGGCCGAGGCCCTCGATGGCCAGGAGCAGGCCAACGTGTACGCGCACGAGGTCGTTCCCGCTATGGATACGCTGCGCGCCGCCGTGGACGCCATGGAGGAGATCGTGGCCGCCGACTACTGGCCGGTCCCGACCTACGACGACATTCTGTTCTATGTGTAACAGACACGATTGATTTTGCGTGTGAAGGGGTCTCGCCTGTGCGAGGCCCCTTCTTTTTATGTCGCTCGGACCTGCTTTGAACTTGCAACCGAGCAAGCGTTTCGCGCGGGGCATCTTAAAAGTTGTAACCTGTTTTGGCATGCGGACGTTTCGGGCGTTTGTTCGTAAAGGGGAGGATTATCCGATGAAGGTATTCGATATCGTGTTTAGCCCGACCGGCGGAACGGAAAAGGCGTCTGGCTACATTGCCAATACGTTGGAAGGGGAAACCGTTGCTGTAGATCTGACCGATAGCGGGCTTGGTTTTCGCACGGTTGCGATGACAAAAGAGGATGTAGCCGTGATCGCGGTGCCCTCGTATGGCGGGCGAGTCCCGGCTGTGGCCGCGGAGCGTTTGGGTATGATGCGGGGAAACGGTGCGCAGGCGGTTCTAGTTTGTGTTTACGGAAACCGCGCGTATGAGGACACGCTGGTCGAGCTTGAAGACGCGGCAAAGGGCGCGGGCTTTCGGGTGATCGCGGCGGTTTCAGCCATCGC
>CABUCQ010000080.1 GCA_902490095.1 uncultured Collinsella sp. | reverse complement strand
ATTTGCAGTGGGGCAAGTTTACTCCTATGAAACCGGTGGGATTTGCTCGAAATGGTCTCGAAAAACTCTTTTCAAAATTCTTGAAAATTGGGGCTTGCATCGCGTGGCGTTCCTTGCAATAATAGTCGAGCGCGAAGCGCACAGGACACGGTGGGTGTAGCTCAGTTGGCTAGAGCGACGGGTTGTGGTCCCGTAGGTCGAGGGTTCGAGTCCCTTTACCCACCCCAGTTCTTGCTTCGTGTTGATATCGGGTCGTTAGCTCAGTTGGTAGAGCAGGGGACTCTTAATCCCAAGGTCCAGGGTTCGACCCCCTGACGGCCCACCACACGATATCTCCTCTAAAGTCCGCCACAACGGACTTTAGCTTTGGGTCGTTAGCTCAGTTGGTAGAGCAGGGGACTCTTAATCCCAAGGTCCAGGGTTCGACCCCCTGACGGCCCACCACACGATATCTCCTCTAAAGTCCGCCACAACGGACTTTAGCTTTGGGTCGTTAGCTCAGTTGGTAGAGCAGGGGACTCTTAATCCCAAGGTCCAGGGTTCGACCCCCTGACGGCCCACCCAAAGATTGTTAAAGCGACCGGCCCAGGCTGGTCGCTTTTTTGTTGACCTCGCATGGGGTCGAACCCGTCGGGGCGCGGAGCTGAGGAAATGCGTGAGCATTTGCCAGCGCAGCGCGCAAGGCGCAAAGCGCCGCAGCGACCGCCTGCGCAGCAGGCTGACCCCCTGACGGTCCACCCAAAGATCGTTAAAGCGACTGGCTCAGGCTGGTCGCTTTTTTGTTGACCTCGCATGGGGTCGAACCCGAAAGGGCACAGCCGCTTTCACAGATCGAGCCTACCCTGGGGATCGGTAAAACCGTCAGTACCCTCCTTGAGTTTCTTCTCGTCTGTCTTCACGCGACGCTCGAGCTTTTTTGTATCCTCGGCAGGCGGTAGGTTCTCGGGGACAATTCCGCGGTCGATGAGGCTGCCACGCACGCTTGTGTTGTTCTCGACGTGCTCTTGCTTGATCTGGTCCAGACCGTACAGGTCGTGTTCCTCGGCGTTGAAGGCCGTCATCGAGTTCGTAAGGTCCTTTGCTTTGATGAGGACATCGGCTAACCTGTCCGCCAATGCCGCGCTCTTGGGTACGCCGAGCTGCTGCTTCATTTCCGCCGTGCTTCTGCCGCCGAATAACGCTTCATCGCCCTTCGACTTGATGATCGCGAATCCTTTGGAGTCAACGCCGCGTTTGAACGCAATACCCGAGAGCTGTTTCTCTGAATCGGATAGCGAGTGGCGCGCCTGCAAGCGCTGAATCTCTGCGAAGCGCTGCTCTATGAGCTCTTGGCGGCGCGTCTGGACGGCAAAGTATGCCTGCGCGAGCGCGATCTCCGGCTTGTTTGGATCTCCGTTTTGGGCGATTAAATAGCATGCGTAGCGCGTAAGTTTGTAGTCTTTAACCGCGCGAGCGGCGACACCGGCAGTTACCATTTTCGTGGTGTCACGAAAATGGGAATCAACTGGAGTTTTGTTTGTTTCGCACGAGACTTTTGCCCTCTTAACAACTTCGGCGAAGTTCTCCCATCGAGTGTACCCCATGGGTTCCATTAAATCGCGTGCGAGCCAATATTCAACGCCGTCTTCCACATTGGCGTAGCTATCAAGTTCGACACGCCACTTCTCGATATCTCTACTGTCCATATCTCCTCCTCGCTGGTCTATTGTCTATGCGGGCTTTGCCCACTCTGTATTCAGAATAAGGATACGCTGCCGTGCGGACACGAATGGGCCCGTGCTGCTTCGAGCTCACGGGGCCCATGGATATCGATTGGTTGTGTTCTGCTTTAGATAGGTGTCCGGTTTAATCCGCTCGATAGTGCGACCCGAGACTTTCAGTTCGCTTGCGCATGGCTTTGACCATTTCCTGTGCTAGTCGAATCTGCGACTGTAGGCGGGCGAGGGCTGCGATCTCGCTGTCATCGGTATGCGGCTTGCTCAGCGCCATGGCCTTGTCTTGCAGGCTTTCAAGCTGTTGCAGGGCCTCGGATAGGCCCGTCTCGGTGCGGTTGATCATGCAATAGGTGCTCATCGTGTGCTTAAGGCCGTGTGTCAGGCGTTCGGCATCTGTTGTGGCAATGCCGTAGTGGGGGAGGTCGATATCCGCCATCAGGGCTGTCTCAGGCTCTTGCTGCGCTGCAAGGGCTGCCGATGCGCCCGCGATGCGTCCGAATACGATGCCGTTGGCACTTGACAAGCCACCAATGCGGTCGGCGCCGTGCATGCCGCCTGTCGCCTCGCCGCAAGCGTAGAGGCCCTCAACGCCCGTGTGCGCAGTCTTATCGATCTTAATACCGCCGTTAGCGGCGTGGGCGTACATCGCAACGCGCATCTCGTCAGTCGGGGCGATGCCGTGCTCGTCTTGCAGCCAGTTGGCAAAGGTCTGCACAAACTCTGGGATATCCTCGCGGGGGAAGTCGTAGTGGAGTGCCAGACCTTCGGCACCTGCCCGATCGATGACGAGATCGATAGCGCGGGAGGCCAAGCGTGACGTGAAGGGACCATATCCAGAGCGCTGCTCGAGCAGGTCGTCCAGCTTGTCGTCGGTAATATCTGCCGGCTGGTCTACATGTACGTAGCGCCAGGTTTTCTCGTTGAAGACCAGGTTTCGCTTGGGCTCGATGAGGCCGGGCATCATCTGCATGAACTCTATATTGGTAAGCGATGCGCCGTGCGCCAATGCGATGGCTTGCGAGGAGCTGAGCACATCGGCCGACGTAAGGCTGCGCTCGAACAGGCCGCCTGTGCCACCGGCTGCGATAATCGTGGCCTTGGCAGCAAAGGGCACGATTCGATTTTCGGTGAGGTCGTAGAGCACGGTTCCGGTTATTCTGCCGTTCGTGTCCTCAACAAGGTCGATAAGCTCATGGCGGGGGAGCAGACGAATGCCGAGCGACTCGATCCGGGCCGTCAGAGCGTCCTCAAGGGGCTTGCGGGTGAGGCCGCGCCACATGCGCGTTTTGTGGTCAAAGCAGGGGATAAACTGCTTTTGCTGAGCGCTCTCGGCGCTTTGCGGACGCTGGAGCTCAACGCCCAGGTCTTGCTCGAGCCATTCAATTGCCTGGGGAATGCCGTGCACAAACGTCTGGACAAGCTCGAGGTCGGCGACACCGCCGCCGACGGTCTGGATGGTGCCGATGAGGTCCTGCTCGTCGTCTTCGTCGACGGGACCGATGAGGCCGAGGCCCCAGGTACCCGGGAAGAAGCTCGATCCACTCATGGTCTTGCCGGCGCTTGCCACAGTGACGGCTGCACCTGTACATGCCGCTTCGATGGCGGCGCAAAGGCCCGCAATGCCAGATCCAATTACCAGTACATCAGTCGATTCCATTGGCTTCCTTTCTCGTCCGGCGCATTGTCGCACGGGTGATCGGCAATGGGGTCGCAAAGACTCGGCAAATCGGTAAAGGGCAAATATGGCAGGTGGGCGTCATGGACGCTCTGACGCTCCATCTCATCACATCTCGTATTTCGCCGCAACTGACATATCGGCATTAGCTATCCTGCGTCGGTGTAAACAAAAAGAGCCGCCACCTCGAAAGGTAGCGGCTCCAAGCTCAACTATATGAGCATCGCGCGGGCGCGATTAGGCCTTGAGGGCCTCCTCGACGGCGACAGCGCAGGCGACGGTGGCACCGACCATGGGGTTGTTGCCCATGCCGATGAGACCCATCATGTCGACGTGC
This sequence comes from uncultured Collinsella sp., assembly GCA_902490095.1. Lineage (GTDB taxonomy): Bacteria > Actinomycetota > Coriobacteriia > Coriobacteriales > Coriobacteriaceae > Collinsella. The sequence continues at coordinate 5,336 of CABUCQ010000080.1, read as the reverse complement.
GCAGGCACGGAGGAAGAACCAGCGAACTGGGCGTCGGAGTGCATACGGCCCATGGTGTCGGTCATGCCGTAAGAGGCAGGGCCGGCGCCCATGTTGTCCGGGTGCAGGGTACGGCCAGTGCCGCCACCAGAAGCGACGGAGAAGTACTTCTTGCCAGCCTCGAGGCGCTCCTTCTTGTAGGTGCCAGCGACGGGGTGCTGGAAGCGCGTGGGGTTGGTGGAGTTACCGGTGATCGAGATGTCGACGTTCTCGTGCCACATGATGGCAACGCCCTCGCGGACGTCGTCGGAGCCGTAGCAGTTAACGGCAGCGCGGGGACCATCGGAGTAGGGGATGGTCTCGACGACCTTGAGCTCGCCCGTGAAGTAGTCGAACTGGGTCTTCACGTAGGTGAAGCCGTTAATGCGGGCGATGATCTGAGCAGCGTCCTTGCCCAGACCGTTGAGGATAACGCGCAGCGGCTTCTTGCGAGCCTTGTTGGCGTTCAGAGCCAGGCCGATAGCACCCTCAGCGGCAGCGAAGGACTCGTGGCCGGCCAGGAAGGCGAAGCACTCGGTGTCGTCGGAGAGCAGCATAGCGCCCAGGTTGCCGTGGCCCAGACCGACCTTGCGGTCCTCGGCGACGGAGCCGGGAACGGTGAAGGCCTGGATGCCCTCGCCGATGATGGCAGCAGCCTCAGAAGCGGACTTGGCGCCACGCTTGACAGCGAGAGCGCAGCCGAGGGTGTAGGCCCACTCGGCGTTCTGGAAGGCGATGGACTGGGTGTTGTTGACGATCTCACGCGGGTTGAAGCCCTTGTCGGTGCAGATCTGCAGAGCTTCCTCGAGGGAGGCGATGCCGTTGTCGGCGAGGCACTTGTTGATCTTGTCAGCGCGGCGCTCGTAACCTTCGAACGTAACAGTCATAGTTATTTCCCTCCCTTTCTACTCGTGAACCGGGAACACGCTGGCGACGGAGTGAGTCTCCTCGTCGGTGCGCGGGTCGATGTACTTGGCAGCGTTCTCCCACTGACCATAGTGGCCCATAGCGCCAGCGATGGCCTCCTCGGGGGTCTTGCCGGCCTTGACGGCGTCGGTGAACTTGCCGAGGTTCAGGAACTCGAACGCGATGATCTCGTTCTTGTCGTTGAGAGCCATGCGGGTGACGTAGCCCTGAGCGAGCTCGAGGTAACGAGCGCCCTTGGCCTTGGTGCCGAACATGGTGCCGACCTGAGAGCGAAGGCCCTTGCCGAGGTCGTCGAGGGAGGCGCCCACGGGCAGGCCGCCCTCGGAGAACGCGGTCTGGCTGCGGCCGTAAACGATCTGCAGGAAGATCTCGCGCATAGCAACGTTGATGGCGTCGCAGACGAGGTCGGTGTTGAGGGCCTCGAGGATGGTCTTACCGGGAAGGATCTCGGAAGCCATGGCGGCAGAGTGGGTCATGCCCGAGCAGCCGATGGTCTCAACGAGGGCCTCCTCGATGATGCCGTCCTTGACGTTCAGCGTGAGCTTGCAGGCGCCCTGCTGAGGTGCGCACCAACCCACACCGTGCGTAAGACCGGAGATGTCGGAAATCTCCTTAGCCTGGACCCACTTGCCCTCCTCGGGGATGGGTGCGGGGCCGTGGTATGCACCCTTGGCAACGGGGCACATGTTCTCCACTTCCTGTGAGTACTGCATGCCTCTCCTCTCTATCGTGTTGGCGTCCCGTCTGGGGGTCGTGGCTGGCGATTGCCGGGCGACCCTTCGAAAGGGACATGACATGCAGCCCCTATAATACCGCGAAATGCACGGAATATTCGGCGAACGGCTCAGTTTTCGTAGCGAGAAGCGCGGAAGTTTTAATTGAAACGGTTTAACTCTATGTTCTGTGGTCGTGAACTTCCGTAGAGGGGGTCCGTCTTGGGCAAGCTTTTGGTCGGCTCTTGTAAGTGTTGCAGGGGTTGACCTGTTGCAACGGTGCCGTTCGCCGCCTGTTTACTGCCTTTGGCCGCGCGAGTGTATTGTTTTGCGTGAATGTTTTGATGGCACGCTTCAATCGTGCTGTATTGGATGGCAAGCAGATCCCGGCGAAGGGAGCGCCATGCAGCGCGTTTGGAGAACGGTTACCGGCTTTTACCATGTCTGTGCTCGCGGTGCGGGCAAGCAGCTCATCTTTGAGGGCGATGAAGACCGGTGGGAGTTTTTGGAGCTGATGCGCGAGTGCTGCCGCGAGGAGGGTGTGACGGTTATCGCCTGGTGCCTTATGGGCAATCACGTGCATTTGGTGCTTGCAGATTACGAGGACAGGATGAGCGCTGCGATGCACCGGCTGCTCTTGACGTACGCGCGGCGGTTCAATAAACACACGGGGCGCACGGGCCATCTGTTCCAGAACCGTTTTGACCGGCGCTCGCTCGATACCGACTGGCAGGTGATGGAGGCTATTCGTTCCGTACACGCCGATCCGCAGGAGGCGGGCGTTAGCCTAATCGAGCGTTATCCCTGGAGCAGCTTTGCGGAACATCTGCGCGCTTACGACAGTGATGCGGCAGATGCCACGAGGGGATTTTGCGATCCTTCTTGCGTGCTTGAGCTTTTTGGTTCTGCCGAGGCCTTTGCTGCCTATTCGCTTTCGACGCCCGACGGTAGCGAGCCGGCGCTGTGCGATATGAAAGAGACAGAGTGGGAACGCCACGTCTTTGCCGACAAGATGGCGAAGAGCCTCGGGGTTCCGCTCAACGAACTCAAGACCGTTGCGCCCTCGCGGCGAGACAGAATCATTTTCGCTCTGCACGATGGCGGCTACACGGTGCGCGAGGTCGAACGGTATACGGGAATCAGCAAGAGTACCGTATCTCGTATCGTGCGCGCTTATGCGCGGGTGAAGGCACAGGCTGAGCTCTCGGAATAGAAAATGGCCGAACCACTCTTGTCAAGCGATTCGGCCAACAAAAATCTTAAGATTTGGGACAAGTTCTACTGATTATTTTGTCCCGTGAGCATGCCGTCGAGGGTGCGCCAGGCGAGCTCGGCGCATTTGACGCGGGCGGGCATGTGCGAGATGTCCTGGAGCTGGGCGGCTTCGTCCAGGTCTTCCAGGTCCTCCTCGGAGAGCTGCTCGCCGCGGATCATGGCAAGGAAGAGCTCTGCTAGGCGGCGAGCTTCCTCGACGGTCTCGCCGGTGATGAGGTCGGCCATGATGTCGGCGCTGGCCTGACTGATGGCGCAGCCGTGGCCGGTAAAGGAGGCCTCCTCGATCACGCCGTTCTCGACGCGCAGCTGCAAGGTGAGCTCGTCGCCGCAGCTGGGGTTGATGCCGTCGTGCTCGTGCGTGGGAGCATCCATCTCATACTTATAGTCGGGGTGCGAGTTGTGCTCCATAAATGTGGTGGAGGTGTACAGATTACCCATTGAACGTGCTCCAAACGTGATGCAGGCCGGCGATGAACTTGTCGATGTCGGCCTTGTCGTTGTAGAAGGCCACGCTGGCGCGGCAGCAGGCAAGGTTCTCGACGCCCAGCCAGGTGAGCAGCGGCTGCGCGCAGTGGTGGCCGGCGCGTATGCAGACGCCGTCCATGTCCATGATGCTCGCGACGTCGTGCGGGTGGATGCCCTTGACGTTAAAGCTCACGACGCCGTGGTGGTTATCCCAATAGATGGAGCCGATGATCTGGACAAAGTCGAGCTGCATGAGCTCGCCCATCAGATAGTGGACGAGTGCCTGCTCGCGGGCCTGAATGTTCTCGTAACCCACGGTGTTAACCAGGTAGTCAAGTGCCGCGCCCGTGGCGAAGATGCCGGCGGCGTCCTGCGTGCCGGCCTCGAACTTTTCGGGGACGGGAGCCCAGACGGCGTCCTGCTCGGTGACCGAGTCGATCATCTCGCCGCCGGTGAGCATGGGCGGCATGGCGTTGAGCAGGTCCATCTTGCCCCACAGCACGCCGATGCCCATGGGGCCCATGGCCTTGTGCGCGCTAAAGGCAAAGAAGTCGGCTCCCAGGTCGGCCACATCGACCGGCATGTGCGGCAGCGACTGCGCGCCGTCGACGACCAGATAGCCGCCGTACTTGTGCACGAGCTTGCCGAGGTTCTTGACCGGGTTCTCGACGCCCAGGACGTTAGAGACCTGACCCACTGCCAAGATCTTGGTCTTGGGGCCCACCTTGGACAGAACCTCCTCGGTCGTGAGCTGGCCGGTCTTAGTGGGGTAGAGGTAGACGAGCTTGGCGCCGGTCGCGCGGCAGACCTGCTGCCACGGAATCAGGTTGGAGTGGTGCTCCATGATGGTGATGACGACCTCGTCACCGGGCTCGAGCACTGTGGGCGCAAAGCTCTTGGCGACCAGGTTGAGCGACTCGCTCGTGTTGCGGGTGAAGACGACCTCGTTGGCCTGTGAGGCGCCGATGAGGTCGGCGATCTGCTGGCGGACCTTCGCGATGGCCTCGGTGGCCTCGACGGACAGCGAGTACAGGCCGCGCAGGGGGTTTGCGTTCATGCGCTGATAGAAGTCGCGCTCGGCGTCGAGCACGCAGGCAGGGCGCTGCGCGGTGGCGGCACTATCGAGGAAGGCGATCTCGGGGTGCTGCTGGAACAGCGGGAACTGTGCCTTGTAGGGATTGGTCTCGATGTCGACGGTAGGCCAGCCGCGCGAGGCCTCGTCGCTGGCGTCGAGCTCCATAGGCTCCGGTGCGGTACAGGTGTCGCATTTAACGTGCTCGGTGTCGATCATGCGAGCTCCTCTTCAAAGTTGTCGATCAGGTTGTTGCCCAGGCGGACGACGGCGGCGCGGGTGCGCTCGTCGGTGGCGGAAAGCGCGGCGTCCTCCAGCTTGGCGCGGATGAACAGGTCCTCGGCGGCGTTTTGGTCAAGGCCGCGGCAGGCGAGGTAGAACAGCTGCTCGTCGCGGACGTGGCCGATGGTGGCTCCGTGGTTGCCGGCGACGTCGTCCTCGTCGCACAGGATGACGGGGACGGTCTTGTTGTCGACCCCCTTGTTGGCCAAAAGCACCGTCTCGCGCTCGGTGCCGGTTGCACCCTTGCAGCCGTGCACGAGGTCGATGGTGCCGCGGTAGACCTTCTTGGACGTGCCGGTCAGCACGCCGTTGGCGTCGATCTCGCACTCGGTCTTGCGACCGCGGTGGCGCAGCTCGTAGTTAAAGTCGCGCACCTGCTCTCGGGCGCCCAGGTAGTCAGTATCGATGGTGACCTTGGCGGTATCGCCCAACAGGTCGCCGGCGAGGCCGGTGGCGCTGGCACCGGCACCCAGGACGGTGTGCTGCACGTTGACGCGCGCGCCCTCGTCTAGGAACAGACCGGTGTCATCGAGTGCGATCCAGCTGTCGTCGAGCGTCTGCGTGCAAGTCACGTTGACGGTGGC
>CABUCQ010000079.1 GCA_902490095.1 uncultured Collinsella sp. | reverse complement strand
TTGAGCGTGCTCGCCTGGACGCACACGGCGATGTGGTCCTTGTCGACGGCGTCACCGGATCCGGTAAAACCGAGGTCTACCTCTCCGCTATCGAGCGCGTGCTCGAGGCCGGCCGTTCAGCGTGCGTGCTTGTGCCCGAGATCTCGCTGACGGCCCAAACCGTCGGGCGCTTCCGTTCGCGCTTTGGCGAGACGGTTGCTGTGTTCCATTCGCGCCTTTCGGCCGGTGAGCGCCTAGACCAGTGGGATATGGTCGCCAGCGGTGCGGCCCGCGTGGTCGTCGGCGCCCGCTCGGCGCTCTTTTGCCCGCTCAGCGACCTGGGCCTCATCATCATCGACGAGGAGCACGAGACCAGCTACAAGCAGGGTTCCAGCCCGCGCTACCATGCGCGCGAGGTGGCGGCCGAGATGGCGCGTCGCTATCGCTGCCCGCTCGTGTTAGGCTCGGCTACGCCTTCTGCCGAGGCCCTCGACCGCTGCCGCCGTGGCACGTTCAACGGTGTCACTTGGACACGCGTCGAGATGCCCGAGCGCCCGGGACACGCCGTGCTGCCCGAGGTTCGCATTGCCGACCTGCGCCGCGAGTTCTCGCACGGCAGCCGCTCCATGTTCTCAATACCGCTGATGGAAGGCTTGGAACGCGTGGTCGAACGTCGCGAGAAGGCCGTGCTGCTGCACAACCGCCGCGGTTTTGCGCCGTTTTTGATGTGCCGCGAGTGCGGCTGCGTCCCCACCTGCAACCACTGTTCCACCGCGCTCACGTATCACGAGCGCACGCATTCGTTGCAGTGCCATACCTGCGGTTCGTCCTGGCGCGTGCAGCCCTATCCGGCGCCCACGAGCCGTTGCCCCAAATGCGGCAGTCGCTACCTGGCAAAAATGGGCCTAGGCACGCAGCAGATCGAGGACGCCTTGCGCCGGATGCTGCCCGAGGATGTCGCCATCATTCGCATGGACGCCGATTCCACGCGTGGCAAGGACGCGCACAAGAAGTTGCTTGAACAGTTCGATGCCGCCGATTGCGCGGTGCTGCTGGGCACCCAGATGATCGCCAAGGGCCTCGACTTTCCCGAGGTTACCCTTGTGGGCGTGGTTAATGCCGACTTTGCATTAAAGCTACCCGATTTTAGAGCGGGGGAGCGCGCTTACGATTTGCTGGAGCAGGTCGCCGGCCGTGCCGGGCGCGGCGATCGCCCTGGCGAGGTCATTATCCAGACCTATCTGCCCGAGGACCCGGTCATTCGCGCCGTTGCCGAGCATGATCGCTCGATCTTTACCGACTACGACTTGGACCAGCGTCGCGAAGCGCTGTATCCGCCGTTTGTGCGCCTGGTTAACATTTTGGTGTGGTCGGCGAATCGTGACGAGGCGCAGGATTACATTGGGCGTATCGCAAAGTTGCTCAAGCGCTGCTGGCACGCCGCCGCGCCTGATTTTTTGCGGGTGGGGAGCGCTGTGCCGCAGGTGCTGGGCCCGGCTTCGTGTGTAATCGAGAGAGCCAAGGACCGTTATCGCTTCCACCTGCTTGTGAAGTCGCCCGTGGGGTACCATGTCTCTGACGATATCGACGCCTGCCTCAAAGAGGTGGGCTCCGTGCGCGGCGTGAGCGTGAGCGTTGACGTCGACGCCTATGATTTGATGTAACAACCCGAAAGGATGGCCATGGAAGCCAACGGAATCGTACTTTCGCCCGACCCTCGTCTGCGTCAGGAGTGCGCCGTCATCGAGGAGATCACCCCGGCGATCGAGGCACTCGCCGAGAAGATGAAGAAGATGATGTTCGAGAACGGCGGCTGCGGCCTGGCTGCCCCACAGATTGGTGAGCTCATCCAGCTCGTCACCATCGACTGCGACTACAGCGACAAGAACGACTACGATCCGTACGTGCTCATCAATCCCGTCATTGTTGAGCAGAGCGACCATCTGGTGCCCTTTAGCGAGGGCTGCCTGTCTATCCCAGGCATTAGCTGCGAGATCGAGCGTCCCGACCATGTCGTCGTCGAGGCGTACGATCTGGATGCCAACCTGATTCGCTATGAGGCCACGGGCGACCTGTTCTGCGTGTGCCTGCAGCACGAGATCGATCACTTGCACGGCAACACCATGTTTGAGCGACTGAAGCCGATGCAGAGGATCAAAGCAGTCAAGGAGTACCAGGACGCCCTGGCCCGCGGCGCTCGACCGGGCGAGACGGAGTAGGTTTGTCCGTCCCCGGGGCACCCGCCTATATCATCCCGTGCTCAAACATTCTCGCTGCGCTGCGAAACTGCGCGCGGGACGATATAGGCGGGTGCCCCGGGGACTACGTTAACGCTGCTTGTCTCGCCCGGGTGCCGTGGGCCAGGGAGGGGCGTCTTCGCTGATAATTGCTTTGTTGGAAGAGCTGCTTTTATTGCGGCTCTTTCTTTGGTTTTGGGTATATTTGTTCTTGTTGAACTGTTCTTGCGACTGGGTGCGTTTGCGACCCGGAACGCTTTTGTTTTGTAGCCGTCTCGGCTCGTTATTGAGAGGAGACTAACTTTTATGCGTATTGTGTTTATGGGTACGCCCGATTTTGCTGTGCCTTCTTTAACTTCGCTTGTTGCGGCTGGCAACGAGATTGCGCTTGTTGTTACTCGTCCTGATGCTGTTCGTGGGCGTGGTAAGAAACTTGAGCCGTCTCCTGTTAAGGCCAAAGCACTTGAGCTAGAGTTGCCGGTTATTGAGGCTAATCGTATGACGGCCGAGGTTGTTGAGGCTCTCCAAGCTGCGCAAGCCGATATTTTCTGTGTGGCTGCTTATGGTTGCATTTTGCCCGATGAGGTTCTTCACATGGCGCCGCTCGGCATTGTGAATGTTCATGCGTCCTTGCTGCCTCGTTGGCGGGGGGCTGCTCCTATTCAGCGTGCCATTCTTGCTGGTGATGAGGTTGCTGGCGTTTCTATCATGCGCATCGGGCATGGCGTGGATACGGGCGCTTATTGCGCGCAGGCCTCGACCTCGGTTGCCGGTAAGCATGCCGAGGCACTGACGATGGAGCTTGGCGAGCTGGGCGGTAAGCTGCTGGCCGATACGCTTCCCTCGCTTGCCGATGGCTCGGCTGTTTGGACCGAGCAGGATGAGTCGCTCGTCACGCATGCTGCCAAGATTTCTAAGCAGGAGATGCGTCTGGATCCGCAGATGGGGGCGCTCGATTGCGTGCGCCACGTGCTGGCTTCGTCCGACACCGCACCTGCTCGCTGCGTGATTGCCGGCAAGTCCGTGCGTGTGCTCGATGCTGCGCCCGCCGACGTTTCGCTTGCCACCGGCAGCGTTCTTGTTCAGTCTAAGCGTGTCTACCTTGGGCTTTGCGATGGTGCGGTCGAGCTGCTTGAGGTTAAGCCCGATGGCAAGCGTGCCATGGCTGCATCTGCCTGGGCTGCCGGCCTGCAGGGTGCCGATCTGACGTGGGGTGTTTTTTCATGAGCAAGCTTTCTCCCGCGCGCAAGCTTGCGCTCGATGTGTTGATGGAGGCCGACCTTCGCGGCATGTATGCGCGCGACGTGTTGTCTTCCCGTGCTTCCGCCAAGGCCATTGACCAGCGTGATTCCGCGTTTGCCGCTCGCTTGGCGCTCGGTGTTGCCGCGACGCAGGGTATTTTGGACGAGCTGCTCGATCAGTTTCTTGATAAGCCTAAAAAGGTTGCGCCGCGTGTTCGCATGGCGCTTCGTATCTCGGCCTTCGAGATGCTCTATTTGCATACGCCTGGCCGCGTCGCCGTGAGTCAGGGTGTTGAGCTGGTGCGTAGCGGTGCTAAGTCGGCTGCCGGTCTTGCGAATGCCGTGCTGCATAAGGTCACGGACAACGTTGAGGACTTTGCCACTGCGTCCGATGTAGACGAGTCTGAGCGACGCTTGGTTCGTCTGTCGCGCCTGATGGGTCTGCCGCGTTGGCTGTGCGCTCGTATTATGGCTTCGTTTGACACACCGGAGGGCGCGCTTAGCTTTGCCGGTAATCTGGCCCCCGCGCCGCTGGCCCTGCATGAGAACGCCTTTGCGACCAAGCCCGATCCGTATATCTCGCAGCTCGTCGCGCCTGTCTTCCCGGGCTGCCATGCGCCGGTCGATGCGCAGGTCACCGTTGCGTCGGGCGTGTTTGAGCGTGCTGCCGCGGTAGCATCTGATCTCAACGCACAGCTTATCGCCACGGCAGCCACGCGTCCTGGAAGCTGCCTTGAGATTGGTGCCGGTCGTGGCACCAAGACCTATGTGATGATGTGCCAGGCCAAACGCGCGGGCTATGAGCGTCAGCATACGGCACTTGATCTTCATGACCGCAAGTGCGACCTGAATCTCGCGCGCCTGCATAAGGCCGGTATTCAGGGCGTTCGTACGGTTTCGGGCGATGCTTGCGAGCTTGATGAGGTGCTCACATCGTTTGATGCCATGCTTGGCAAGCCGGTTAAGTTCGACACGGTCTTTATCGATGCGCCGTGCTCGGGCACCGGCACCATGCGCCGTCATCCCGAGATCCCATGGCGTCTAACTGAGAATGACGTTACGACTGATTTGCCCAAACTGCAGCTGTCGATGCTCAAGGAAGCCGCCGCGCGCGTGGCTGCCGGCGGCGAGCTCATCTATGCGACGTGCTCCGTCTTCGACGAGGAGAACACGCAGGTGGTGGACGCGTTCCTTGCTTCTCCCGAGGGTGCCGGCTTTAGCGTGGCACCGCTTTCCGAGGCACAGATTCTGCAACTCCCCGAGTTCGATCAGGCCAAGAAGCTCGTATCCGTACGCCAGAACGATCGAGGCCTCTTCCAAAGCGTGCCGGTAAACGCCGACTCCTACGACGGCCACTTCTGCGCCCGCCTGGTCCACAAGTAGCTACCAAGTTGCGGTGAAATAGGGATCGAATAGCGGCTTCTAGCCGCCAAACAGTCCTTATTTCACCGCAACTCAGAAGGTCGTGCGAGCGGAGATCGCAAAAGCGGTAAAGAGTGGGAAAAATAGCCCGACTCATACTTGCTGCTATCAAAAGTAGGGCGGATTACGGGGCTAGATCGGTGATGCCCGACCACAGCAAAAATGGCCTAAATAAAACCGCAGGTAGATTGCTTGTTGAAATTTGCAAATCACCGAAATGGATAGAGGTTGTCAATTCAGCCCCGTAATCCGGCAGAGTTTTGAAATGTTACAAACTTAGCATCAGCCCGAAATCCGATCTAAAGAAAAGTTGCGGTGAAATGGTTCCTGTTTGGCCGTTGGATGGGCTGATTCAGGAACCATTTCACCGCAACTCATAAGGAAACCTGGGCGGCAGGACCGCTTGTCTCTAGTGGTTATGTGGGCAGTTGGCGCAGCAGCCGTTGGTGGCGCTGGTGCTGGAACCACCGCTTCGTTGGTCGGTGTTGTAGAAGCCGTTGCCCTCAAACTTGATGCCGCTGGCCGAGAACGTCTTGGCCGCCGGAGCGCCGCAACTCGGGCACACGACCTCGGGGGTCTCGGACATGGGATGCTCAACCTCAAACACGTTGCCGCAGCTCGAGCACTTGTAATCGTAGCGCGCCATAATACTTCCTTTTCAGCACAAAGCGGGCAGATCGCTCTGCCCGCATAAATTCAAACAGCTGTAACTGTACCCTATATCGGGGGTTTTATCACGCTTCGCCCCAGAATCTATGGGTGTTGCGCAGGAGCTGTGCAGTTTTGTCCTCGGCGGCCTCAATGTCAGCCTCGTCTGCCTGCCAGGTCCAGTTGCCCGTGGCGACACCCGGCACGTTCATACGCGCATCGTCGCCAAGCCCCAGTACATCCTGCAGTGGCATCATCACAAGCGGAGCATTGCTTGCGAGCGCGTCTCCCATCAGCTTGGCCGCTACCTCAACACCGCTCGGCTCGTCGCCGCCCGCAAAGGAGCGCGTGCACCAACCGGCGAGCGTCGACGTGTCGTGCGTCGAGGTGTACAGAATCTTGCCCGGCGTGGGATACACGCCGTTACGGACGTCGTAATCGCTAAACTCCAGCACGTCCATACCGGGGAAGCCGCAGGTCGAAGCCATGGCGCGAACGCCGGGCGTCAGGTAGCCCAAGTCCTCGGCGATAAAGTTGAGCGGCCCCAGCTCGTCATAGGCAGTCTGGAACAGATCCTTGCCCGGACCCGCCAGCCAGCGGCCGTCAGCGCAGGTCTTACCTGCGGGAATGCTAAAGTAGCTGTGGAATCCCAGGAAGTGGTCCAGGCGCACGCGGTCGTAGAGCGAGAACGCGCGACGCAGACGGTCCATCCACCAGCTGTAGCCGTTCTCCTTCATGTGATCCCAACGGAAGGTGGGGTTGCCCCACACCTGGCCCTCGGGCGCAAAATTGTCGGGCGGCGCGCCAGAGATCTCAATCGCTTTGCCGGTATCGGACAGCCAGAAGTTCTCGGGCTCGCTCCACGCATCGGCCGAATCGTCCGAAACGTACATGGGAATATCGCCGATGACCTCGATGCCTTTCTTGTGCGCGTAGTTCATGAGCTCGCACCAGGCCAGGTCAAAGCGGTACTGCATGTACGCCTGCAGCTCTGCCTCGTCGTGGAAACGCTTGTCGTCAATCAGATGCTCGTTGTAGCGCGCGACATCCGCCGGCCAATCGTGGCGCGACTCGCCCTCAAAGTACTTCTTAACGGCCATGTAGACGCAGTACTTCTCGAGCCAGTCGGCGTTGCGATGCTTAAACGCCGTGTAGAGCGGGTCTGCATCCTCGCCGCCACGGGCCTCCCAAGTCTCAAAGTCGGCCGCCAGCTCCTCTTGGCTTTCGGGCAGCAGGTCAATATTGCCTGCAAAGGCCGAAGGCCCAGCGTAAGGGGAGCGGAAGAAGTCCGTCGGGTTGACAGGCAGAACCTGCCAGTAGCGCATGCCCATAGCGGCCAGATGGTCGATAAAGCGACGCGTGGGTGCGCCGATCGTGCCGGGCTTGCCGTCGTCGGTGGGCACCGAGGTGATATGGCACACGACGCCCGCGCCGTGATCGAGCGGCTCCTGCAGGCGCTGCTCGGCATGGTGATAGATGATCGACGAGCCCAGCGGATACAGATCGAGCGTGACCGTACCGTTGTGGATCTCGCACTCGTGGCCGCTGATCACGTCACTCGCGCATTCGCCGAGCGCCGGAATCGTCACGCGGTGCGAATTGCGCAGGCTGCGGTTGATGATAACCGTCGCGGACTCTCCATCCTTGCCCGTGCGGTTGTATGCCAGCACCTCGTCGTTGAGCGCGAAGGCCTTGATCTCGCCGTCGATCATAAATGGCAGTGCGCGGCGTACGGCGGAGGCGTTCTTGACAATAGCCAGCGTGTCGAAGTCGTGCAGCTGGTCCTTGGTCGGCAGGGTGCGGCGGTTGCCCGGATCGGTCAGGCCCTCCAGGCCGTACTCGTCGCCGTAGTAGATCGAAGGTACGCCGGGGAAGGTCATCTGCATGAGCGTTGCAAGCCAAAAACGGCTCTTGGCCAGGCCCATCGAGTTCTCGTCCAGGCGCCATTTGCTGCGCTCGCGCTCGGGCAGCTGCGACTCGTCGGGGCCGCCGCCGAGCACCGAGATGATGCGCGGACGGTCGTGGCTCGAAAGCAGATTGAGCGCGCAGGACAATGCCTCGCTCGGGTAGTTTTCGCGCAGGGTCTCGATATCCTCGGCGGCCTCGTAGGCGTTCTTGTAGCCCATCAAAAAGCCGATGACCATGTCACGGAAGGGGTAATCCATAGCAGAGTCCAGCTCAGAACCCTGCAGGTAGCGGCGCAGATGGCCGTAGCTAATCTTGTTGGAGGCGTCTTCCCAGACTTCGCCGAGCAACAGTGCATCGGGCTTTTCGGCAAGTACGGCCTTCTTGATCTCGGCCAGGAAGTCGTCGGAAAGCTCGTCAGCGACGTCCAGGCGCCAACCATGGGCACCGGCGCGCAGCCATTTGCGGATCACGCCGTCCTTTCCCAGAAGCCTCTCGCGCACCAGCTCGGACTTCTCGTTGATGGCCGGCATGTTGCCCACGCCCCACCAGCAGTCGTACGAGCCGTCCTCGTGGAAGGTAAACGCATCACGCCACGGTGAATCCTCGCTCTGCCAGGCACCCACGCCCGGGTAGTTGCCGTAGCGGTTGAAATAAATCGAGTCGTCGCCCGTGTGGTTGAAGACGCCGTCCAGGATGATGGAGATGCCCAGCTTCTCGGCTGCCTGGCACAGCTCGGTAAAGTCCTGCTCAGTGCCCAGGATTGGATCGATCTTGGTGTAGTCGGCCGTGTCGTAGCGGTGGTTGCTCGCGGCTTCAAAGATGGGGTTGAGGTAGATGGCCGTAAAGCCCAGCTCGGCGATGCGGGGCAGGTCTTCCTGGATGCCCTTGAGCGAGCCGCCGTAGAAGTCCCAGGTCTTGATGGAGCCATTCTCGGCGCGCTCGTACACGGGCGGCTCGTTCCAGTCCTCGACCATCCGGCGCTGAATGCCCTTGCGCGGTTTTTCGAGTTGGGCCATTGTGCGCTCGCGCCAATGCTCGTCACGGGCGTATCGGTCGGGGAAGATTTGGTAGACCATGCCGCGTTCGTACCAAGTGGGGCGGTTCTCGCGGTGCTTATAGACGGTAATCTGGAAGGACGGCACCTCGGCGTAGTCGTAGGTTACGCCTTCGCCGCCGGTGCGGCCCTGCGGCGCGCCCAGGCGAACCTCGGGCTGACCTTCGATATTGCATATGAAGCTGTACCACACAAGACACGGTTCAGCGCATTTGAGCTCGCCGGTGAAAATGCCATCGCCCTCGTGCTCCATCGGGATCAGGGTCTCGCCGACTTCATCGACCCAGGTACGCAGGGTGAGTGTTGCCTGGTTGGGATCGGCATCCTCCAAAATAACCGAGAGTGCAACGGTAGTTCCTGTGGTCACAGCGCCAAACGGAGTGCGAAACTGCGGTAGGCGGCTGTTGTGTATCAATCTCATAGTACGGTCCAGTTCATTAGAATCACGGCCTGCGGGCCATGGGCTTTACGCACAAATTGTAAGTATATCTGTTGTACACAGGGTGTATAAACAACATCCGTTTACCATCGGCGAACGGTTGTCCTAGAAAATCGTTTTACCACCCAAATTATCGCGATATTCAAAAACGCCTATACCGATACTATTTGTAGCCAAACAAAAGTACCCCGGTTTACTACGACGAATTGAACGATCTCAACCACAGTCATTTTGGTGATATTAAAACCGCAGGTAGAAGCGTTGGCAATTTCGAAGAATACTCGCCGTGGTCAGCCGGAGCCATTTTGTCGTAGTAAACCGGCCCTCTTTTTAATGCGAAGTTCAACCAAGAAGAGGGCGCCTGGTT
>CABUCQ010000078.1 GCA_902490095.1 uncultured Collinsella sp. | reverse complement strand
GACCGCCTGGTTCGGGCGGGTGATGTCGCGCGTCTTGTGCACGAAAGCGAGCGGACCGCCGCCGAGACGCTGCGCCCACTGCTCGGCCACGCGAATGCGGCCGGCGTCGGGGGAGACGACGGCGACGTTGTCGAGATGGCCCTGGAAACGATCACGGATGTAGTCGACCAGCACTGGCATGGCCACCAGATGATCGACCGGGCCGTCGAAGAAGCCTTGGGACTGCGCGGCATGCAGATCGACCGACATGATGCGGTCGGCACCGGCGGTCTTCAGCAGGTCGAACACCAGACGGCAGGAGATGGGCTCGCGGCCGCGGTGCTTCTTGTCCTGACGGGAGTAGCCGAGCAACGGGCAGACCGCAGTAATGGAACGGGCCGAGGCGCGCTTCAATGCGTCGATCATGATGAGCTGCTCCATGATCGCCTTGTTGATGGGCTTGTAGTGGCTTTGCAGCACGAACACATCGGCGCCACGCACCGATTCAGTGTAGCGCACGTACATCTCGCCGTTGGCGAAATCGTATGCGGTGGTTTCAAGGACGTCGATGCCGAGCTGCTCGGCGACATCCTCAGCCAACTTCGGATGAATCCTTCCCGTAACGAGAATAAGATTCTTATCGGGCTTCCCTTCAAGGATTGCGCTCACCATGTCTCCCAACGTGTGGTCTCGTTGATGCAGTCTTCAGCATAGCCGTTCTTCACGACTGGTTGGACAACTCAGCGTTGCCTGCCGTTCACCTGCCGCTTGCGATCCATTGTTCGATGGCCTGTTTGACCGCCTTTGCATAGATATCGCTATCCATGCTCGGGTGGATGCCGTCGGAGCCGAGCACCTGCGCGTTCGCGTTGGCTGTGGCATCCCAATCCACCAGCACCACATTGTCTGGATGTGCGGCCGCATAGTCGGCAAGCACCTGGTTGGTAGGTGGAATCCACGTACGGTCTCCGTGGGCATTGACCAGTACCAGCACGCGGTCGGGGCCGATCATATTACGAATCTGGTCCAACTGATCAGGGGTGATTGCCGAATTGGTGCCAAGGCCGATCAACACCCACTGCCGCAGACTGCCGGCGGACAGAGCGTTGCCGATGAGTTCGGGGGCGACCATGATGGAGCGGGAAACGCTCGCGTCGGTCTGAATGCCGGGAAAGACTTCCGAAAGGCCCTGTGATGAGGCCAGCATCACCGAATCGCCTATGGCGGTAATCTGATCGCCGGTGGGCATCTCATGCTTGGGCTTGGGCGGTGCCGGCACGGCATGACGCAGCAGCACGTGTTCGGTTTTCTGCATACGTTCCAGTTGTGCGGCCTGTTGCTCCAGCTGGATCTGCATGGTGGTTTTCGCAGGTGCATGAGCAATGCCCTGCGCGCAGCCGACCAACGACAGCACCAGGATAACGTCAACGGCAATAACCCGGGCCGCATGATTCTTCTTGTTCGTGCGAAGGGGCACCACGACGGATATCACCGAGTGCGTTGCCGCCGGTTTCTCCACCATCAGCCAGGAAATCATCACCGCAATGGCGGTGAGCAACGCGGTCATGATGAGAGGCCAAGGCCCCACTGCCTTGAAGATCTTCGGGGCAAGGGCGCTGGAAAGAATCCACAACGGCCAGTGCCACAGGTAGATGCCGTACGAATACTTGCCGAGGGAGGCCAATGGCTTGAACACCATGAGGCTTTGCATCCAGGAATCGTCGGAGATGGTACCGGCAATCAGCAGCACGGACAACAAGCTGGACAATATGATGCCACCGCGGAAGGCGAATGCATCCTGTTTGCCGATAACCGCCATGGTGACCAAGGCAATCAGGCTGAGGAACGCCAATACCGGTGCCGCCGCATTCCAGATGCGATGCTCCACGGGAATCCGAGGTAACGGAGCCCGATGTGCGGCGGCCGAAGCGCTCGAGCTAATGGTGCGGGGCATCGGCACAGCCCTCTGACGAGCGTGGCCCAACTGAGGAGCGGTGACCCACCAGGCGAGAGCCACACCCAGCATCAGGCCCATGCTGTGGGTATCGGTGCCGAAGTAGACGCGGGTGGGGTCGCCCTTGGGCACATACATCACCCACATGGCGATACTGCTGAACGCCGCGAGTCCCAGTGGGATGAGTGAGGGCAGTTTCGTCTGGCGGAGCTTCCACATCAGCCAGACGATGAACGGCACGATGACGTAGAACTGCATGAGCACGCCAATGAACCACAGATGGCGAAACACCTGCGGGTTCATTTGGTCGAAATAGCTTTGGCCTCCGGCAATGGCGTACCAGTTGTAGCAGCCCAGCAGCACGGTGATGACCTGGTCGCGGATGGAAACCAGAATGTCGTGATCGAACAGCCAGCCGACGGAGACGATGACCGGAATCAGCAGAAACAGCGCCGGATAGAGACGTACTGCACGCTTGGGAATATATCGCACGAGATTCAGCGATCCGGTTTCCGCCAGAGAACGAATCAAACTGACGGCAATCAGGAATCCAGAGACGGTGAAGAACACGTCGACTCCGTAGAATCCGCCTGGCAGCCGTTGCTGCATGCAGTGGTACAGCACAATGGCTATCAGCGCCAGTCCTTTAATACCGTCTAAACCCACGAACCGCTTCACGGATAATCCTTCTCTCTCCGTAGTGCCGATGGCATTCCCCGTTCTCTCCAACAAACGGAAAACAAGCCCAGCATGGCCGAGGGGAGAGACAATGCGACAGCAGCGAATCGTCAGGCCGCATGCTGCATGATTACCGGCTTGACGATTCGCGGCATACCGCGCTTATCGGTGGCGCTTACCGGTGATACAGACTCACCCGTTCGTACTTCGGTTCGCAGCACACGTTGATGCCGAGTTTGCGATACAGCGCCTCGTCCGTGGATGAGATGATAACGGAGAAGAAGGCGTCGCAGCCCTGCAACTGTTTGAGCCCGTCGATGACGCGAGCGGCCACAGGACTGGTGGCGCTGGTGATTGACAATGCAATCAGCGTCTCATCCGAGTGCAAGCGTCGGTTCACGCTGTTGAGATGTTCGGTTTTCAGCCGACAGATGGGTTCGATGGCGGCATCGTCGATTACCGGAATGGTTTCGTCAACACCGGTGACGGCCTTGAGCGCGTGCATCAGCAGCGCGCTGGCCGCGCCCAACAGGTCGCCGGTTTTGCCGGTGACCACATGGCCATCGGGCAGCACCATGGCACCAGCCGGGGCACCGGTGGCGGCTTCCTTCTCAAGGGCCACGGCGCGGGCGGGAGAAAGATCGGGGGTCACGCCGGCCCGGTTCATGATGGAGCGCAGCCGCTCCACCTGTTCCTCGCCAGTGCCGGTGCGCTTCAAGTGCACGGCGGCGGCGAAGTAGCGGCGCACGATTTCCAGACGCGCGGCATCGCGGCAGGCATCGTCGTCCACAATGGCGTATCCGGCCATGTTGACGCCCATATCGGTGGGGCTCTGATAGGGGCTTTCGCCCATGATGCGCTCCATCATGGCCTTGAGCACGGGGAATGCTTCGACGTCGCGGTTGTAGTTGACGGTGGTCTCGCCGTACGCCTCCAGATGGAAGGGGTCGATGATATTGGCATCGTCGAGGTCGACGGTGGCAGCCTCGTACGCGATGTTGACCGGATGGTTGAGCGGAAGATTCCAGATGGGGAACGTCTCGTATTTGGCATAGCCGGCGTCGATGCCGCGCTGGTGCTCGTGGTACAGCTGAGACAGGCACGTGGCGAGTTTGCCGGAGCCCGGGCCGGGCGCGGTGACCACGACGAGCGGTCGGCTGGTCTCGATGTACTCGTTCCTGCCGTAGCCGTCATCGGACACGATGCGTTCGATGTCGTGCGGGTATCCGGCGATCGGGTAGTGCAGGCGGCAGGTGACGCCGAGTTGCTCGAGGCGGTGGCGGTAGGCGTCGGCGGCGGGCTGATTGGCGTATTGGGTGAGCACTACGGAGCCGACGAGGAAGCCGCGGGAACGGAACACGTCGATGAGTCGCAGTACGTCTTCGTCATACGGGATGCCGAGATCGCCGCGGGTCTTGCCTTTTTCGATATGGTTGGCGTTGATGGCGATGACGATTTCCACATCGTCCACCAGACTTTCCAACATGCGGAACTTGGTGTCCGGCTCAAAGCCGGGCAGCACGCGCGAGGCGTGGTAGTCGTCGAAGAGCTTGCCTCCGAATTCCAGATAGAGTTTGCCGCCGAATTGCGCGATGCGCTTTCTGATGTTGGCGGCTTGCAGC
Organism: uncultured Collinsella sp.; assembly: GCA_902490095.1. Lineage (GTDB taxonomy): Bacteria > Actinomycetota > Coriobacteriia > Coriobacteriales > Coriobacteriaceae > Collinsella. Next base: position 5,307 of record CABUCQ010000078.1, on the reverse strand, counting down.
TCGATGTATTTTTCGTTGTCGAATCCCTGGCGCATAGAGGTCGGCATCCCTTTCCGAACGACGTCGTAAACGGAAAAATTATACCGGACGTCGTCGGCAACAAAAAATGGGATTCCCCGATGGGGAATCCCATTCGTCATAGAGAGCAATTACTCCCGAGGAATGTTGAACAGGGGTTTGCATGGCTCCCAAAAACGCGCTGGTCGAAACGTTGCCGACGACGCGTGCGCTCGAAGAGTATGCACGGGTGGCTTTGCGGTGATTTCCCAGACCGTTCGTTGCTAGGCGAGATATTTCTTTTTCCAGGCCTTCTTTCGGGCGTAAGCGTTTTCTGTCATGTCGGAGTAGTCGTAATCAACTTTGAACTTGCCGTTGGAATGGAGAATAAGCGTCATCGATCCCCATCTCTTTTCGGGCTTAAGCGCGGCCCTTTCAGGTTCAATGAACTTGTTGATAGCCATAAAGTTTTTCATCAAGGATGCCCTCGAAACGCCTTTTTGGTCAAAGCATTTAACGAAGTCGTCTTTTCCGCTGCCAGCAACGTAATACTCAATAGAGAACGCACCCTCGGCGTACTCGGCGTAAAACACGACCTTGCTCCAGTCTTCGGGGAGGGTTTCCTCAAGAATTGAAGCTATCCCTTGTAGCATCTTCTTTTCACTCATTACATTTCCTTTGCAGTGTTAAGAAGAAACGTAACCGTCTCTTCGCCGTCAATAATGTCCGTGATAGCAAACGAGCTAGGCCTGAATGACCCGCCCTCATAAAGTGGCTCAACCTTGAAAAACACTTCAGCGCCATCAGCCAAAGCATCGGCGCATTTTTGCTCGATTGCTGCATAGGCTTTTGGTTAACCTCGCCGCCCATGGCGACAATATTCTCAAGGCCATTTGATCCATTGAATCGGTCGGCAATCAGATGGCCTCTTTGATCAAAAAGCTCTTCAAACCCTTTTCCGATTGACTGGATAGTGTCCTTGATGGTCAAACGACCTTCGTGGGTCTTTAGTTGTAAGAAGCCTTCGGCCGATTCGACCCTACCCATTGCATCGGTAACGTATTTATACCCATTGATCTCATAGCTCATGTTCGGAACGAGGTCGTCGCCAACGCGGTAAAGCTGCCCGAGATCGTCGGTTGCACACTTCACGCCGTCGATCGCAAACTCGTTATTGGGAAGCAGTCGGTCGCCTTCGTAAATTGCCTTTCCGGCATCATCCAGAATTCGTGAGCTTGCGCCCGATTCTGCTGCCTTTGAGGCAAGAAAGTTATTTAGACCTCGTCCGGCAAGAAGCGTTGCTGCCGTAACAGTTCCCGCAACGACTTCTCCGACGATATCCTCCTGAGATATCTCACCGTCTTCAGCGCCGGCTTCCAAGCTCTTTCCCATTTCGTCAAGAACGAGTACAGCCCCAGCAGCGAGTGCTGCAGGGGCAGAAGCGGTGACGGCTACGGCACCAAGCGCAACTTCAGTGGCGATTTCGCCTCCAGTTTCGACATAGTCTCCGATTTCCCGTATCTGCTCATCGGCTTCCATGAAGTCGCCCCAGGCGTTGGCTGCATCGTCAACAGCGTGTGTTTGCGCGGTTTTCACCGCTGCTTCTTCGTCTTCGGCCAGTAGTTCAATATTCGATTGAACACCGACATATGCGTTTTCTCCAACGTCGGCAACTCCAAGTACGAACCTGCCGCCAAGATAAGCTCCGTTCCTTGCGCCATCGCGGACAGTTTCGCCTGCAGCGTTGAGTGTTGGCTCGCATGCTTTCCAGGCGTCATCTGCGGCTTCTTGAACTGTTGAAATGCTCGCGGTTAGGACATCGCCGGAAGAAATATCCCGCCATGCGGCATCTGCACAATCAGCAACGGTGCGTTGCGCCTCCTCGAAGGCCAATCTCGTTTCGGTCGTATCCGGCATTAATTACTCTATATTTTCAAACGCCATTTAGATCACCGGCCTTGTTTGAGATAAGACCGCTGATACTTCGGCGAGTGCTGAGGCCTTTTCCGTTGTCTCGATGCCGGTACCCCTCTTTCTCAGCTCGTTGAGATGAGCGTTAAACATCGACTGAATGAACAGGTATTGGATTGGTCCCCAGCTTTCGGGTGAGGAGTCATCTTCGAATTTCCAGCTTGAAAGCAGATGGGAGCAAAGCCTCTCTTTGAGGCTGTCGGCAGATAAATCCCTGGCGTCGTCGAGGATGCGTCCAATATTGAAATACCTATAAGCACACCATTCAAACAGTGGCTTCCTCGAGAACAGAGGAGTCCCTGCCATCTCAATCAAGCGTGCCTTCATGGAGTCAGGTATGTCCATCTTGTGCACACAGTCGCAGAAGTTGTATTCCCTTGGCTCATCGAGCTTGAACGGATTAAGCACACAAGAGTTGAGATAGCGAAGCTCTTCAGAAGAAACCTTGTCCTTCGCGCTGTGCTTGCTCTGTGTTGGCGAGTACTCTAGGCCGCGTTCATGCGGTTCGATGTGACAGAGGACAGGTTCGGTCCATTCGTTCTGATATATTGCTGCAACGCCTCGCTGAAGATTTGCAAGCTCTTGGATTTGGCTCTCGTTAAGATTTGCCGCCTTGCTGACAAGCATCCTGTCGCCTTCGTCAGGCAGTTTCCAGGATAAGTCGATGCGATGATTCTGCCTCAAGCCCAGCGGGTTGTTAAGACGCGGTCATTTTGGCGCTTACATCTCACTTTTTGCAGACGTAGAATACGGGTATTGGAATCATAGGAGGGTTCTCATGCCAAATATCGGTAAGGACGACCATCCGAAGCTGTGGTCGCTTATTTTCGTGCTTATCATCGCGCTGACCTTCTGTTGCTTCGTCATGGGCCAAGGACTCAACAGTGGAACCAGCGTCTTCCTGGCAGGCCAAGGTTACGGTGCGAGCCTTGCCGGCGTACTTGCACTCGTCTTCTCCATTGCCGCCGCGTTAGCACGACTGTTCGTCGGCCCTGTTATCGACAACGGCAAGTGCTCACTCGTTATCATCGCCGGCATCGCTATCCTCATAGCAGGAACAGCACTGTCCGCTGTCGTTCAGGGCATCCCCTCTTCACAATCAGCCGTTTGCTGCAAGGCGTGGGCTTTGGCGCAGCAACAACAGCAGCCTCGACCGCCGCAGCAAGCGTCTTACCGCAAGAACGGCTCGGCGAAGGCATTGGATACCACGGCCTCGGACAGGCTATCGCCATGAGCATCGGCCCAGCCTTCGCACTTTACCTAGTAGGAACCGATCCCTCAACGAACCTCTATGTCGGCCTTGCCCTGGTTGGGTTTGCAGGGCTTGTAATCGCCCTCAACGCACGCTATGAAAGTAAATGGCAAACTCTGCCAAGCTCCAGCGCATACCGAATCAAAATGGAAACCCGGCTCGAACTCGACTCAAAAGACGGGCAGGCACCCAGCTCCACCACAGTAACTACATCCGAAACAATTAACAGTGAAAAGTATCCTGAAGGCGACCAGGTGTCCAAGAGAACCCTGCGTGACTCATTCAACATCTTCGAGCCGCGCGCATTGCCTGGCGCCATCCCACAGATGATCATGTGCCCCACTTTTGGCTTTGGCGTCTTCTTTGCCGGTCTGTACGGTACTACTCTCGGCTATACCCACGCCGGTCTCTTCTACACCATCAGCGCGGTAAGCATGATTATCATTCGCATGATTTCAAAGCATTTCATGGACACCGTACCTGCAATCAAAACAATGACCGGAGCCGTCGCGTGCGGCATCCTCTGCTGCCTTATGCTACTTGCCGCACCGTACGGGGAACCTGTCTTCCTGGCGTCCGGAATCTTCTATGGTCTCGCCACTGGCATAAGCCTGCCACTTAATCAAAGCGTAGCGGTAAAGAACACCCCGCCAGAGCGCTGGGGCGCCGCAAACGCCCTGTTCCTGCTCGCCAATGACATCGGCATTGGCTTCGCAAGCGTAATCTGGGGCGTTATCAATGACTCATTCGGGTTCCAGACAAGCATCGTCTGCGTCATTGTCTGCCTTATCGCAAGCTACGCATCCGCCTGGATCGTCTACCCCGCCCGCGACAAGCGGTGGAGGCATTAGAGCGTAAGCGTCAAAATGACCGCGTAGCAGGAAACGTCCAGGGCCATTCCGGCATACGGATGGAAAAGTCCTGGACGTTTCCATCTTTGCGTTGCGGTATGCCTTAGGCCGCTATGTCGCTACAGGCCCTCCTCGGCGTTGTTCGCCATCTCGTCGTCGAACGCATCGGGGTCGATGTTAATTATGAAGTCGTCAGGCATCTCTTTGGCCTTCTCGGCAGCGGCTGGGTCGAGCTTGCAGGACTCAGGTACCCTATCCGACCATGGCAGGAACGAGTCCACAACCTCATCGGTGAGCTCGCCGGCGTTGGGCATCTCGGTCAGCAGCCACTCGACGTAAAGCCTGGGATTGAGCCCGTTGGCCTTGGCCGTGGTGGTGACGCTGTATATCGCCGCAGACGCCCGCGCGCCGCGTGGCGCATCGCTGAAGAGCCAGTTCTTGCGCCCTACGACGAAGATTCGCTGGGCCTGCTCGGCGACGTTGTTCGAGAGCTCCAGGTGCCCGTCTTCGAGCACGTTCATGACGTAGGGCCAGAACTCCACGGCGTACTGCAGCGCACGGTGCAGCGCCAGCTTCGGCGAGGCTAGGGGAAGCTGGCCCGCGCCCATCCCCCGAAGTCCTCCATGAGCGGGCGGAGCTCCGCGTCGCGGGCGGCCTTCCTGGCACCCGGCTCCATGTCGTCGAACTTGGAGTCGACCTTGAAACATGGCGTCGATCCTGCGCCTTGCCTCGAGCGCAACGCTGGCCGCAGACGCCGCCTTGGCGCCGCCGCCGGCGATCTTCACGATTTGGGCGAAGTAGCGGCGCACGTGGACGAGGCACGCCGTGTTGGCGATGTTGGGGTTGCCGAGATTGAAGTAGGGTTTGTAGCCGTCGGTGGTAAGCGTGCCGGACCAGCCCGCAAGAAACTCCTGGGCAACGCCCTTCCTGCGGGTCTCGTGGTATTCGAATACATACACGGGCACGTTGCAGCGCGCCGAGCAGAACAGCCACATCCTCGATTTCTTCTTCGCCTCGCGGTTCGGCTCTTTCAGGACCTGAACCGTGGTCTCATCGGCATGAATCCTGACATGCGACAGCAGCTCGACCTTCATTCTCTCATGGACCTTCGCCAGCCAGCGCGCGTGCACGTTCATCATCCAGTTCGCCATGTGTTTGTGTTCAATTAGTTGTTGCGGGTTGGGGGTGGTGACGTTTTGTTGGACTTCGTTGTCTGTATGGTCGTTGGTCAGTGTA
>CABUCQ010000077.1 GCA_902490095.1 uncultured Collinsella sp. | reverse complement strand
CTGATAACCTTTTTCACTCCGGCTGCAAGCAGAGTCGTTCAAAAGGTTATCTGTGGTCGGGCCCGCTCCCTTATGTACCACCATTGGAACTTTGGCTGATAGGTTTAGCGCAATGGGGGGGTTTGGCTGAAGGGACCTTTGGTATCCGTTCGGACACTTTGGCCCTTGATGAGCGTTTGGCTGATTGCTGCTTTGGGTACTGTTTGGGTTACTTTGGGTTTGTTTGATTTTTAATTGTTGGAGGGCTTGTATGTCTTATTTGGATCTGGCTCGGGGTCGGTATTCTTGTCGTGAGTTTGAAGATCGGGCTGTGGAGCAGGCTGTGGTGGATGCCATTGTTGAGGCTGGGCGGATTGCTCCTTCTGCTTGTAATAATCATCCTTCTCGTGTGATGGTGCTGGATACGCCTGAGCTTCTGGAGAAGGCTGCTGCTTGTCAGCCTCGGTTTGCTCGTGATGGATCTATCTTTGGCGCTCCGCTCATCTTCCTTATTTGTAGCGTTACCGAAGACGCTTGGGTGCGCCCGTATGACCAGATGAATTCCAGTGAAATCGACACGTCCATCGTGTGCGATCAGATGATGATGGAGGCCACCGAGCAGGGCCTGGGAACGTGTTGGGTATGCCATTTTAAGCCCGAGGTGGCACAGGAGCAGTTCAACCTGCCCGAGGGCGTCTATCCCTATCACATGCTCGTCTGCGGATATCCTGCCGACCACATCGCCGATTCCGAGCATCGCGAGGCCCGTACCATTCCCCTCTCCGACTTCCTCCTCAAGTAGATTTTGGGACATGCCCTAAAACCTATCCTTGACCGCTCACCGGTTCGCCGAGTTCTGCGCCACTATGTGCAGGGCTCGGTTTTTTATGTTGCGCGCCCCGGTACAGTCATAAAAAAGGACCCGCAAGCTGCGGGTCCTTTCTAGGCACTAAATTGTAGGCCGAATGTTAGTCCAGGTCGTCGGCAGCGAAGTTGTCGATCGGGGCGAAGGGATCGGCCACGGGGACAACCGGGTCAGCGACGGGCAGCGGCTCGGCGGGAACAGTCACCGCAGGAGAAGCGGCAGAACCGACCGGCGTGGAGGCCATGAGGTCGGCCGGGAAGGAGTTCTGGGCATCGTCCATGAAGTGCTGGATGAGCTTGAGATACTCGGCCTTGAACTCCTCACGAGAAGCCTTGAGACGATCGATCTCCTCGAGCTCGGCCTGCTTCTCAGTCAGAGCCTGGCGGATAACCTCGCGGGCCTTGGCGTCAGCCTCGTTGCGAATACGCTCAGCGTTCTCATTGGCATCGTTGACAATGGTCTCAGCGGTCTGCTGGGCAGCGATCAGGGCAGCGGAAATCTGGCGCTCCTGAGCGGAGAAGTCAGGGGCGGGAGCAGCCACGGGGGCGGCAGGAACGGCCTGGGCGGGGGCATCCTGAGCCTGGGCAAGCTGAGCCTGCGCATCGGCAAGCTGCTGCTCGGTAGCAGTCAGACGACCCTTAAGGTCGACGATCTTAGCGAGCATAGCGTCAACCTCAGAGGACAGCGTCTCCAAGAAGACGTCGACCTCAGCAGGATCGTAGCCACGCTTGGCCTCAGAGAAAGTCTGAGCCTGGATGTCTGCAGGGGTAATAGCCATAACAAGTCTCCTTTTTCATCGCCTCGGCGCTACACGCCCGACGTAAGTTACTAAGACAGTTCTACACGAGTATACCTATAAGAAGCTGCAGAACCAGCCTCTGCACCAACTGCAACGCAATAATCGCAACGACCGGCGAAAAATCGATACCGCCCATCGGCGGGATGAAACGACGGAACAGGTTGAGCCACGGACCGCACACGCTATCAAGCACCGCGGCAATATCCTGAAGCAAACCACCCTGCTTCATGGGAATCCACGTCATAAAGCAGTAGACGACAATGAGCGTGGAATAGAAGTTGAACAGCGTATTGACCAGCTGGACGATAGTGTAGATGTTGATGGGAATCTCCTCGTCTTGTCTTTACTTAAGGTAGCCGTCGGCACGAAGCTTCTTGAGATCGGAATCTTTGACCTCGCAACCGGCGGGCAGCACCATGAACACGCGGTCGCCCACCTCCTTGACCGTGGCACCCAGACCGCAGGCAAAGCCGTAAGAGAAGTCCAAGACGCGCTTGGCAACTTCGGTGCGTACGCCCACAAAAATCAGTGCGACAGGCTGCTTGGTGCGAACGCGGCGCACCACGGTCTCCACGTCGTCATAGCTCTCGGGGCGCAGGACATAGGCCGGCAGCTGCGGTGTGGCGTTGATGATATTGCTCGCATAGGCCGAGGCATCGCTCGGTGCAGGCGCAGGCGCAGCGGCGGCACGGGCGCGGGTGTTCTCGGCGTAGCTCGACGGCGTGTCATAGGCACCAGGACGATAACCGCTCGCAACACTGTCCTGCGAGCGCGAAGGCGGGTTATACGTCGTGGCATGGCGGGAGTCATCGCCGACCAGCTGCCCGGAGCGTGTATACACGGCAACCGACTCAGCTTCACCACGGCGCGTCTGACCAAGCAGGCCGTTGCTCGGCTCGTCTTGGGTGTAGAAGCCCTCGCCCGAAGCACCGCTGTAGCCGTTGCCCTGATAGCCATCGTCATAGCCATCATCGTAGCCGTAGTCGTCGTCCTGGCCATAACCCTGGTCGTAACCCTGCTGGCCGCCCAGGTGCATCTTATTTTTAATCTCGTCAAGGAAGCCCATGGTTGTGTCCTCTCGCGGTTTAGTGCAGGCGCCCCGATAATCAGTGCGCACTTCAGAGCCTTATTTTACTGCAAACTCCGGGCTAAATACTACCCTGCCCAGGCGAACGAGCGTAGAGCCCTCCTCAAGGGCAGGCTCAAAGTCTTCGCTCATGCCGCAGGAAAGCTCAGGCAGGTTCAAATCGGGATGCGCCGCCTCCAGCTCATCCCTCAGCTCACGAAGCCCCGCAAAGGTGCGGCGTGCCACATCCTTATTCCCCCGGGGCGCCATAGTCATAAGCCCCTGTACGCAAATTCCCTCAAGTTCCGCAAGCTCACCCGCGGCGGCGCGAATCTCATCGGGCGAAAAGCCTCCCTTCGACTCCTCACCACTCACATTGACCTCAATGAGCACACGCTGGGGGCCGGCGAGTTCGCCTGCCTCAATCTTGCGGGCAGCACGGCTCGAGATCGCCTGCGCCAGATGCAGCGAACCCACCGAGTGAATCAGCTCGGCTGAGCCCAGCACCGCATTGATCTTATTGGTCTGCAGGTTGCCGATCATATCGAAGCGCACCTCGGGCAGCTCCGGATGCTCCGCCAAACCTGTGAGCTTGCGAACCAGCTCCTGCGGGCGATTCTCGGCAAAATGGCGATACCCCGCCTGGATGGCGGCAACGGTCTCATCGACACCAACGGTCTTGGACACGGCAATGAGGCGCGCGGCGTCGTGGGGACGGCCCGCGCGATCGAGCGCCGCATAAAAACGTTCCAGAATCTGCTCGCGGCGAGCGCGCATCAAGTCCAAATAGTTATCCATTGCCAATCGCCTCCGCTGACAGCCAAACAAGTAGTCCCATGCTAACGCAAGAGCGCGGCCCCGCATGTGCAAGGCCGCGCTCACTTAGGTATTTACAATCTTTCGACGAACGGGGTTACTTACTCCTCGTCGTCCTCGCCATCGTCCTCATCCTCAAGATGATCGAGCAGGTAGCGAAGACCCTCGCTGACCTCGTTAACGGGCACCTTGGCAACGTAGCGTGCATCGACGGCGGGCCTCATGATAACACCCTCGCCCGAAGGCACGCGCATGCTCTCGAGCTCATCCTCATCAGTGCAGGCGATATCACCGGCAGTCATACGCTGTCCGGTCAACAGGAAGGTCAGACGGCAGGCGGCATCGATGGAAATCGAGGCGATGCGATCGAGATAGCGCGATACCATGATGGCGCGGCGCAGGTCGTCATAGTTGCTGTCGTCGTCCATAAAATCGCCCGTGTCCATGCGGTTAAAGGTGCGGAAGAACTTCTCGTAGGCGGCGTGCACTGGCTCGTCCTCGACGGCCAAGTTGCAGATGATGGACATGTCGTTGGTGACGAGCGCAGAAAGCGAAGAGCCCAGCACCTGGTAGACGGCCTCAGCCTCGGCCTCGACCGTGCCGACAAGCTCCTTGGGCAGCGAGATGTCGGCCTTGATCATATGACGCGTGGCGCGGCAAATCTGGCGAACCTTATCGGTCATGCGCTGCAGGTTAAAGTCGACGTAGATGATCGTCTGAAGCAGGCGGAAGTCGGAGGCGACCGGTGACTGCGTGGCGATCAGGTTGTAGCAGACGGCCTCCAGGTTGGCGCAGCGCGCGTCAATCGAAAGCGTGCGCTTCTTGGTCTTGGTGGCGAGCTTGCGGTCGTCGGTCACATAGGCCTTCACGGCATCGTGGAGGGCCAGATCGACGGCCTCGTAGATGCTCAGCATCTCGTGACGGGCCTCGATGAGCTGACGGGAAAACAGTTTGCGCATGGTTCACTCCAATCAGTTGGGTGCGGTCATGCCGCCCGCACAGTGAATACGCACCGGACCAGGTCCGATCGGCTTGGGACTAGTCGCACCGATCAGCCAAAGCGGCCGGTGATATAGTCTTCCGTCCGCGAGTCCACCGGGCTGGTGAAGATCGCGTCGGTTTGACCATACTCGATGAGCGTAGCGGGCTCGCCGGCAACTTCCTGCAAGAAGAACGCGGTGTAGTCACTGATACGAGCTGCCTGCTGCATTGAATGCGTGACGATGATAATCGTCATCTCGGGCGCCAGCTCGGCCATCAGATCCTCGACCTTAGAGACGGAAGTGGGGTCGATGGCGGAGCAGGGCTCGTCCATCAGGAGGACATCGGGTTGCACCGCAAGCACGCGCGCGATGCACAGACGCTGCTGCTGACCGCCCGAGAGCGCCAAACCATCCTTGTTGAGCTGATTGGATACCTCTTTCCAGAGGTTGGCGCGCTTGAGCGATTCTTCCACGATGTCATCGAGGTCGCTTTTGCTAGTCACGCCCTGCAGACGAGGGCCAAAGGCGACATTCTCGTAGATGGATTTGGGAAACGGGTTGGGCTGCTGAAAGATCATGCCCACGCGACGACGGAGATCGACCGGGTCGACACCCTCGGCATAGATATCGTTGCCGTCGAGCGTCATGGTGCCCTCGACGCGCGTGCCCTCAATCAGGTCATTCATGCGGTTGATGCAGCGCAAAAACGTCGACTTGCCGCAGCCCGAAGGGCCAATGAAGGAGGTGATGGCGTTTTTGGCGATGTTGAGGTCAAGCCCCGTCAGCGCATGAAAGTCACCGTACCAAAAGTTGAAATCCTTGGCCGTAATGGCCGCTTGCTCCAGCGTGGGAGCGGACTGATAAACGGACATGGGACTCCTTAACTAGTGACGCTTGCGCGACAGGAAGCGCGCAAACAGGTTGAAGGCCAGGATGATCACCATCAGCAAGAGCGCGGTGCCGTAGGCTGCGTTCATGTTGATGCCGTCGTTGGCAAGCAGGTACAGGTGAACCGTCATGGGGCGGCCGGAATCGAGCGGCGAAATAGGTAGATTGATGGCCTGCCCCATGGTGTAGAGCACCACCGCGGTCTCGCCAATGGCACGGCCGATGGCGAGGACGATGCCCGTGGCAATACGGCCAAAGGCAGAAGGAAGCACAATCTTGGAGACAACCTGCCACTTGGTGGCGCCCAGGCCGTACGCGCCCCAACGGATATAGCGCGGGACGGCACGAATGGCCTCTTCGGTGGTGCGCATGACGATGGGAAGCATCAAGAGCGCGAGTGCCAGAGCGGCAGAGACCATCGAAAGGCCCAGGCCCATGGCCTCGACAAACAAGGCGTAGCCAAACAGGCCCATAACGATGGAGGGCACCGAAGCCAAAGCGTCAGCAGCGTAGCGAATGAGCTCGACGACCTTGCCCTGCTTGGCGTACTCGGCCAGATAGACGGCTGCCAGCACAGCGATCGGCGTGCAGATAAGCATAGCGAGCGCCGTCACATAGACGGTCGAGACGATCGTGGGCCAAATTCCGCCCTCGGCGTTGACTCCCTGGGGCCAACCGAAGATAAAGTCGAGCGAGATATGCGGCAGGCCGTTAATGACCACGTAAGCGATGATAGCGACCAACACCAGCGTGGTGATGTATGCCGCGGCACGGAACACGCCAAGCATGATCTTGTTGGACAGGTCCTTGTTGATGCGGCCCTTCTTGCCGTGGGAAAGGGCACGCTTGATGCGCTCGCGCGAAGAGGTCGTATCGACCGTCGTTTCAACGGAATCGGACATAGCCTACCCCCTCTTCTTCTTGGAAATCAGACGGACGATGCCCACCAGCGTGGCGGAGATGATAAACAGGACCACGCCCATGCCAAACAGCGCCGAGCGGTGCAGACCCGAGGAATAGCTCATGTCGAGCGCGATCTGGCTCGTGAGCGTCGAGATGGGACTCGAGATGCTATCCGGGATGACCGGGGCGTTACCCACGACCATGAGCACGGCCATGGTCTCGCCGATGGCACGGCCCATACCCAGCACGATCGCATCCACGATACCCAGCTTGGCGGCAGGTAGCACGACCTTATAGATGGTCTGCCACTTAGTAGCACCCATGGCATACGATGCCTCGCGAATACCCATGGGAATGGAATTGAGGGCATCGATGGTGAGCGTGGTGATGGTAGGGACGATCATGATGGCAAGCACGAACCACGCCGTCAGCGCACCAAAACCAAGACCACCGGTCAGTTGCGCGATAAACGGACGAATGATGATCATGCCAAAGAAGCCATAGATGATAGAAGGGATGCCGGCCAACAGGTCAACGGCAGGGCTGATGAGCTTGCGCACGCGCTTGCCGGCGATCTCGACCAGATACACGGCCGTGCCCACGCCTAGGGGCACACCCATGGCGAGCGCACCGACGGTCACCAGACCCGAGCCGGCAAGCAGCGACACGATGCCGTAGTGGCCCTCAGAGGGCGCCCACGTAAAGCTAAAGAAGTCCGCCAGACCGATGTCGGTAAAGACGGGCAGCGCCGAGTACGTGGTAAAGACAAAAATCAGGATGACGGTAACAACCGCCAAGAACGCGCAGGCAAAGAAGATCCACTGTAGCGCCTTCTCCTTGATATAGGTGCTGCGCGAAACGAGCGCCAGCTCGCGCTTCTTGGGCGCCTGAGCATTCTGCTCAGTCTGGGAGTTTTCCTGTGCTTCCATGCTACTCACTCCCCTTCTCGTCGTTGGTGACGGGAATAAAGCCCGCCTCGCGAATCTGCTTGTCCATCTTCTCGGACGTCACGTAGTCGATGTAATCCTGCGCCTGCTGCGAAGGCGCACCCTTCACAAAGAAGTAAAGGTCGCGCGAGATGGGATAGCCGCCACTCGCGACCGTCTTCTCGGACGCCTCAACATGATTGACCGAGACGGCCTTAACCGAGGTCTTGGCGTTGAGGCTATCGACGAAGCCCAGCGAAATGTAGCCGATGGCACCGCGCGAACGAGATACCACGTCGCGCACCTGGCCCGTGCCCGAAAGAACGGCGGACCGGCGATCGAACGGGGTGCCGTCCATCACGATGGTGCGGAAGGCCTCGCGCGTGCCGGACGCCTCGTCTCGGTTGATGACCTGGATCTTCAGGTCCTCTCCGCCGACTTCCTTCCAGTTGGTGATCTTACCGGCGTAAATATCGCGGAGCTGCTCGGTCGAGAGGTTATCGACCGGGTTATCGTCGTTCACGATGACCGCGATACCGTCGTGGGCAATGACGATAGGAGTCAGGCCCAGATCCTGTTCATCGGCATTGAGTCCACGGGAGGAGCTGGCGATATCGGCCGTGCCGGCGCTGACGGCCTCGATGCCAGCGGAAGAACCCAAACCGGAAACGAGCACGTCGATGCCGGTCTCCTCCTTAAAGCCCTCCGCCGCAATCTCGGCGATAGGAAGACAGGTCGTGGAGCCAGCCACGGTAATGGAAGAGGCAGAAGATCCCGAAGAACAGGCGCACAGCGTAAGCGTAAGCACAGCGGCGCTCAGGACCGATAAGATCTTTCTCATAGCATCACGCCGATCGCAGCATGGCGCCCACAGGTGCCGTTCTCATTACGGTAGGAATAAAAGCGGTCGTTCTGACGCACGGTCGAAAGCTTGGTATCCACGATATTATCCGCGTCGACACCGACATCTACCAGCGCCTCGCAAATGGCAGCGGAAAGATCGAGCATGCGAGAGGTACTCGCATCGATGCAAGAGAACTCGGCGGCAAAGCGATCCATGAGCTCCTGGGAAACCTCGTACTCGTCACCCAGGATATGGGGCCCGATATAGGCGGAAACGTCGCTCGCATCGCAGCCGGCAGCATCGCAAAGCGCCCGGCACGCCTTGGCAGAAATACGTGCAATCGTGCCCTTCCAACCGGAGTGCACCACGGCAAATCCGCCGGGGGCCACCAGCACCACGGGAACGCAGTCGGCAAAGCAGAGCAGCACGGGCACGTCATGGGCCGTACAGACGATGGCATCGCAGCCCTCGGCAATCTGCTCGCGAACGTCCTCAAGATCGTCGGCCCCGTTCGAAGTCACCGTAACGATATGGTCACCATGTACCTGATTGGGCACGAGCAGATTATGCTCGCACTCAGTGGCGCCCATAGCTTCGAGCGCTCGACGACGATTTTCTTGAACAGCAAAGGGGTCATCGCCTACATGCGAGCCCAAGTTGAGCGAGGAGTACGCATCTTCAGAAACGCCACCGATGCGCTCGGTAAAGGCAAAGCGGACATCGGATGTCGCGCCCTCCACCAACGTAACTCCATCATGGTCGACACGCGAAACGTTGTCCGCACGTGCTGCCATACTAAAGCCTCCTAATAACACAAGTACCGCGGCGTCGCCGCGCAGTCCGCGTTTATACGGCTGTCATACTTCCTTAAAAGGATACCCGCAGCGGTAGGGACCAAACGTAAAGGGAACGTAAGGAGATTGGAGGCTTTCGTTTACAAACGAGAAACAAAACGGGGTGCATCCAAATGGACACACCCCGTGCAGGTCGTTAAGAAAAACGAACTAGAAGCTACCGCGCTTCAGGAAGTCGGGAAGCTCGAACTGGTCGTTGCCAAAGTTGGGCAGCTCGGTACCACCGACGTTGCGGGTCGGAGCGGCCTGAGCCGGGCTGGCAGCCGGAGCGGTGCGCTGCGGCTCAGCGGAGGCAGCGGCCTTGCTCTGAGACTGCTGAGCAGCAAAGAGCTCGTCCTGACGGTTGACGTTGGAATCGGAGAAGCCCGTAGCGATGACGGTGATACGCACCTGATCGCCCAGGGACTCGTCGACAACGGTACCGAAGATGATGTTCGCCTCGGGGTCGACGGCGTTGGCGACAACGTCGGCGGCGTCGCTGATCTCCTGGATGCCCAGGTCCTTGGAACCAGCGATGGAGAGCAGCACGCGCGTGGCACCATCGATGGAGCTCTCGAGCAGCGGGCTGGAGATGGCCTGCTGGGCAGCGTCGACGGCACGAGTATCCCCAGAAGAGGTACCGATACCCATCATGGCGGTACCGGCCTGCTTCATGATGGTCTTAACATCGGCGAAGTCCAGGTTGATGATACCGGGGACGGTGATGAGGTCGGTGATGCCCTGGGTGCCCTGGGAAAGAACGCCATCGGCAATCGCGAAGGCCTCGAGCATGGTGGTCTTCTTCTCGGCGATGTCGAGCAGCTTATCGT
>CABUCQ010000076.1 GCA_902490095.1 uncultured Collinsella sp. | reverse complement strand
TGCCCTACCGGGAGTAGCCCCGACGGTTGACAAAACTATAGGAACACCCAAGTGCCGGCACGAGAAAGACAGCGCTGCGGGAAACGATCCGCAGCGCTGTCTTTCTTTATGCAAATACGATCAAGTTATCCCTGTGTATCGCCGGCTTCTCGGCCAGGTCTGCCAGCAGGCGGTTGCTGGCGATCTGGTCCTGGCGGCGGCCGGCGGCAAGTTCCAGCACGTCCGAATCGGCCTCGGCGATACCGCGGGCGACGACCATACCTCTCGGATCGCACACATCGAGCACATCGCCCTCGGCAAACTGGCCATCAACCTCGCGAATACCCACCGCAAGCAAGGAAGAACCACGGCTGACCAGCGCCTTCGCGGCACCGTCGTCAACCGTTACCGAGCCATGTGCCTTGTCACCCAGCGCGATCCACAACTTGCGGGGTGCGATGTCCAGACGCTCCGCCGGCGGATCGAACAGCGTGCCCACGCTCTCGCCGCGGGCTAGGCGCACGAGCGCATCGGGCTCCTCGCCCGAGCAAATCACGCTCTGAATGCCCGCCGTCATCAGGATGCGGCTCGCGCGAATCTTGGTAATCATGCCGCCCGTGCCCACCGATGTGGAAGAATCGCCCGCCGAGGCAATAATCTTGGCATCGATCTTATGCACGACAGGAACAAACTCGGCCGTGGGGTCCTCATGCGGATTGGCAGTATAGAGGCCATCGATGTCCGAGAGCGTCACGCACAGATCGGCAGAAACCAGGCAGCTCACAAGCGCCGCCAGTGTGTCGTTGTCGCCGAACTTGATCTCATCGACGGTAACGGTATCGTTCTCGTTGACGACCGGCACCACGCCAAGCTCCACGAGGCGCAGCAGGGCGTCGCGCGCGTGCAGGTAGGACGTGCGGCGGGCCGTATCGTGGCGCGTGAGCAGCACGAGCGAGGTGAGCAGGTCGCGCGCATGGAACTCCTCGTCGTAGGCCGACGAGATGATGCACTGACCAGCCGAGGCGCAAGCCTGCAGGCTCGGAAGGTCGCCGACCGGCTTGCGGTCGAAGCCCAACACGGGATAGCCACAGGCGATAGCGCCCGAGCTCACCACGACCAGACGCCAGCCGAGCTTGCGCAGCGCTGCGGCCTGATCGGCAAGTCCGCCGATAAAGGCGCGGTTGACCTTGCCATCGGCACCCACCACCGTGGACGAACCGATCTTTACCACCATCGTTTTATAAGAAGTCGTCATACGTCAAACCAATCAACTGTTCAGCGAACGGCCGAGTTGGCGGCCAAGGGAGCGTGACTCGCCCCTACCGCCCAAGGAATTAGTGAGCCCAAGGAAAGGCAGAAGCCGCGGCCATGTTCTTGCGCACGAGCTCGTCGCGCACCTGAGCCAGGCCCTGCTCCATGCCCACCACATAGGTCTGCGGGTACAGGAAGCGCTTGAAAGCTGCGTCCAGATGATCGAGCGCCCAAGCACAGCGCTCGCGCGCGTCCTGGATGCTCTCACGCGGAGCCACCGCACTGCCATCGCGCACGATCGGCACCAGCAGCTCGCGATACTCAAGTTCGGACACGTCGGTCACCAGGGCGGCATCATTCACGGCCACGAGGGTATTGCCGCGCGCGGCGCCCTCCCCCGCCAGATGGTCCTCGTCGTAGATCATGTCGCAGACCGGGCCGCCAAAGCCGTCGAAATAACGGCGCACGCGTTGCACACCCGGGATCGTGCGCTTGTAGGGCTGCTCGGAGAGCTTGACCACCGGCGTCCATGGATCTGTCTCGCTCGCACGGCGGGCGGAAAGCTTGTACACGCCACCCAGCGCCGGCTGGTCATAGCAGGTCGCGAGCTTGGTACCCACGCCAAAGCTATCGATGGGCGCGCCCTGGTCGAGCAGCGACTGAATCGTGTACTCGTCCAGGTCGTTGGACACCGAGATACCCACATAGGGCAGGCCCTCGGCATCAAAACGGCCGCGAACATACTTGGAGAGCTTGGCGAGGTCGCCGGAGTCGATGCGAATGGCCGACAGGCGCTCGCCCATCGCTTCCATCTCCTTGGCAACCGTAATGGCATGTTCACAGCCCTCGCGCACGTCATAGGTGTCGATGAGCAGCGTACAATTCTTGGGGCTCGACTTGGCAAAGGCGCGGAAGGCCTCGAGCTCGGAATCGAAGCTCATCACCCAGCTGTGCGCATGCGTGCCAAAGACGGGAATACCGTAACGGCGGCCGGCGAGTACATTGGACGTAGAGGAGCAGCCGGCAACGTAGCTCGCGCGCGCGACGGCCAGGCCGCCATCGGGACCCTGGGCTCGGCGCAGGCCAAACTCCGCCACAGGGCGACCGTCGGCGGCGAGCACCACGCGCGCCGTCTTGGTGGCGACAAGCGTCTGGAACCCGACGATGTTGAGCAGCGCCGTCTCGAGCAGCTGGCACTCCAGCGCGGGGCCGGTGACGCGCACCATGGGCTCGCGCGGAAAGACGAGCTCGCCTTCGGGAACGGCGTCGATGTTTACATGCGCACGAAAATCACGCAGGTAGTCGAGGAATCCAGGCTTGAACATCGCGCCGCCGGCAGGGGCCTGGAGCGAGGCGAGGTAGTCGATGTCCTCGGGCGTAAAGCGTAGATTCTCGACCAGCTCGGGCAGTTCGGCGGTGCCGCACATGACGGCATAGGCGCTGCCAAAGGGATGGTCGCGGTAAAACGCGGTAAAACAACCCTGCTCATTGGCCTTGCCGCTCTCCCACAGGCCCTGGGCCATAGTGAGCTCGTACAGATCGGTGAGCATTGCGATGTCGGTGGGATGAGAGATGTCGGTCAAAGCCATGGGGCGACCTTTCGGATGTGTGGTGCAGAATTTGAGGGTTGGACGAGAGCAGAGCATGCGGACATGACGCCCGATGCAAATCGGTTAGAGCAGGCCCATGCTGGTCAGGATCGTGTAGCCCATAAAGATGACAAACGCGATGAGGGCAAGGACAATGATGATTTTTTGAGCCGGCGCCATGCCAGGGATCTCGTTCTCGCCCGTAGGCTCCTTGGAGGTAACCATGCGCTGGGCAAAGGTCATCTCGTCACGACTCGGCTTAGGCTCGACGGACTTGGGACGAGCGGCCTTTTTAGGCTGAGGTTTGGGCGCGGCAGGTGCAGGCTTCGCAGCAGCGGGCTTGGGTGCGGGCGCGGGCGCCGATGCGGATGCGGCGTTCGCGGCGATCTCCTCGGCCTTCGCACGCTCGGCACGCAGGACAGCCAGCTCCTCACGCTCGCGACGGGCCTCTTCACGAGCCTCGCGGCGGGCCTTCTCGGCGCGGAGCTCTTCCAACTCAGCGCGCTCCTCGTCGGACAATGGTTGGGACTCAAGCTCGGCCATGGTATAGCCCTTTCTTTTAAAAAAAGCCGCCGACACAATGTCAGCGGCTTATCAAATCCAAGGGTGGAGACGAAGGGAGTCGAACCCTCGGCCTCTGCCATGCGACGGCAGCGCTCTCCCAACTGAGCTACGTCCCCAGGACAAGTCGATATTTTACCTACGGCTCGCCAACTGTCAACGCCCAATAACCAGTCTTTTTGGGGCGCGGCTATTTTGGCAACTTTTCGAACAGGCGATCCTCTCGATGATTTTTTATCCCCGTCCCAGAAAAATCATCGACGAACGCACTACTTTGCGCTGGTAAGAACACCGGTGGTGTCGAAGGCCGGGGTGAAGCTCTCGTCTACCGCGCCGCCCTCTTGCCAGAACATCGTCGTAAAACCCAGGTCGTCGGCATGGTCGAGCACCTGCTCGTACTCCTCGCGCGTCACGGCACGCGCCAGGTCGCCGCCCTGCTCGCGCATAAGTGCATTGGGCGTGTACTGGTTCATGACCGAGATCGGCACATCGCCCACCGTCTGCCACACCAGGTCCAGCACGCGACACGAATCGTCTGCATGCCCCGGAAGCACCAGGTGACGCACGATCATGCCGCGCTTCATGAGCCCGCCCTCATCCACCATCTCTCCCCCGCGGCGCTCGATCTCGCGCGCCATCTGAGCCAGGCCTGACACGGCCACACGTGGGTAGTCCTTTATATGAGAGAGCGACTGCGCAAGCCCGGCATTGGCATATTTAAAGTCGGTAAGCCACACATCGACCAGGTCGCCCAGCGCCGCCACGGCACTCGCGCGCTCGTAACCACTCGTGTTGTAGACGATCGGGATAACCAGTCCGCGCGCCCGTGCCGCGGCAATCACGGCAGGCAACAGGTGCGCATAGTGCGTCGCCGTCACCAAATTGATGTTGTTGGCACCCTGGTCCTGCAGTTCCAGCATAATCTCGACCAGGCGCTCAGGCGAAATCTCAAGGCCAAAATTGCCGGTCGAAATCTCGTGGTTCTGGCAGTAGATACATTTAAGCGAGCAACCGCTAAAGAAGATCGTGCCCGAACCGGCCTCACCCGAGATAGGCGGCTCCTCCCACATATGAAGCGCCGCGCGGGCCACCCTGAGCGTGTCGTTAGCACCGCATACGCCGCGCGCGCCCTCATCGCGCGCCGCACCGCAACGGCGCGGACACAAATGGCAGGCGGGCGAAAAAAGTTCGGTCAACGACGTCGGCATAAAAACATGCTCCAAAACAACGATTCAGCAGCTCAAACGTAAAGGGCCAGACCGCGTAGACGGCTCCGTCCCTAAGGCGCCGTAATCGTCCGACACGATTTTTGTAATGTCAAGACTGGAATCGATAAAGTGCCGCTTTATGATGTAGGTATTCCGCCCCCCGCGGAGCAACTGGGTGAACCGTCGCGTTTATTTAGGGAGCCCACACAGTCGTACCTAGTACAGGTATCCTTCGTTGTTAAGGACGCTGGAACAGTCGATGAGGGCACCCACCTGTTTTAGGTGGGTTCATTTTCGTAACGGGGGGGTGGTTTTCTTTTGCCGAAAATCACCATTACAGTCCATATGGATCCCCGCCGGCATCCCGACAAGCCATCGACAACATCCCAATATCTGGTAAGCGCGTGATTATCGCTGCGTGCAATTCCATGTACCCCCCTTGGTCGAGTATTATGGTTCGGCTATGCCCTTTGCGCATGGCGTTCTTCTGACCTTTTCCTTCGACGCTTGGCGGTTTTTAGATTCATGGCTTCATCCCCGAGCTACATACCGTACCTATGCGTGGCAGCGGCGGCCTTTATCACGACCTTCCTCGCGGTGCCCCTGGTCAAGCGCTTGGCAATTAAGCTCGATGCCGTCGACTATCCTTCTAAGCGCCGCATCAACACCAAGCCCATCCCGCGTTTGGGCGGAACGGCGGTGTTTTTGGGCCTGGTCGTCGCCTGCACTGTGCAAATCCTAGGCACCTGGTACCTGGGTTGGCCGCCCGTTTTGGTGCCCCACCCCCGTCTGCACATCAGCTACCCCATGCTGGCGCTCTCCTTTACCGTCATCTTTGCGACCGGCGCTATCGACGACGTCTTCCAGCTCAAGCCCAAGCAAAAGCTGGCCGGACAGGTCCTCGCCGCGCTTATCGCCTGTATCGGCGGCCTAAAAATCGGCGTCATCGTCAACCCGTTTGCCCCTGGCGAAATCATGCTCGGATGGCTCACCTACCCCATCACCGTGATCTATCTGGTGGCATTCACCAACATCATTAACCTCATCGACGGCCTCGACGGCTTAGCCACGGGCATCTGCGGTATCGCGTCGTTCACCATGTTTTCGATGGCCGTTCTCTCGGGCCGCATCGACGCCGCCGCGCTCTCCATTGCGCTCTTTGGCGCCTGTCTGGCCTTTTTGCGCTACAACTTCAACCCCGCAAGCATCTTCTTGGGCGACTCGGGGTCGCTGCTGCTGGGCTTTGCGCTGGGCTCCATCTCGCTACTCAACGTGAGCCGCACCGCCGCGCTCACCTCGCTTATCATCCCGCTCATCGTTGCCGGCGTGCCCATCATCGACACGTTTAGCGCCATCGTGCGCCGCAAGCGCGCCCACATTAGCATCGGGCAGGCCGACAAGGGTCACATCCACCACCGCCTGATCCAAGAAGGCTACAACCAAAAGCAGGCCGTGCTACTCATCTATGCCTGGTGCATTATGCTTTCGGCCGGCGCCGCCGCGATCAACCAGGTCGAAGTGCCCATGCGCGTGCTCATCTTTACCGTGCTCGCCATTGGCTCGGCGGCCTTCGCCAAGCACCTGCACCTGTTTGAGCCCGTGCTGCGCCACCACTACAACAAGCGCACGCACGAGGACGAGCTGGTGACCCCCGACGACCCCGCCTTTAAGCAGGAAGAGCAGGCGGCCGAGGAGCGCAAAGAAGAGCGCCACCACAAGCTCTAGGGCAAGCTGCCGAGGATGTGCCAAGGCACCGTTAGCCAAGCGCGGCCGCGCCGCACCCATCGCACATGCCGCACCACGCGCGTCCCTCTCCCGCCCCTCGCCTACTTACGCACCGCCCCTCCAATAAACGCGTTATCATCTTGACCCATGAACATACGTTAGGAGCAATCATGCCAAACGAGAACAGCTACGAAGTCGCGCTGCAAAAGAGCAACGCCATTCGCGAGGGCCTGGCCAAAACGCCCGAGAAGTTCACCATGCTCACCGGCGACCGCCCCACCGGCCGTCTGCACCTGGGCCACTACTTCGGCACCCTCAAGGGCCGTGTTGAGCTGCAGAACATGGGCGCCAAGACCAACGTGCTCATCGCCGACTACCAGGTCATCACTGACCGCGACACGACCGAGCACATCCAGGACAACGTGTACAACATGGTCATGGACTACCTTGCCTGCGGCATCGACCCCGACAAGACCATGATCTACGCGCACTCCGCCGTGCCCGCCGCCAACCAGCTCATGCTGCCGTTCCTGTCGCTGGTGTCCGAGGCCGAACTGGCGCGCAACCCCACGGTAAAGGCCGAGATGGAGGCCTCGGGCCACGAGCTCACCGGCCTTTTGCTCACCTACCCGGTACATCAGGCCTGCGACATCCTGTTCTGCAAGGGCAACGTGGTGCCTGTCGGTCGCGACCAGCTGCCGCACATCGAGCTTACCCGCACCATCGCTCGCCGCTTTAACAACCGCTACGGCAAGGTGTTCCCCGAGGTCGACGCGCTGCTGTCCGAGACCCCGCTGCTGCCGGGCTTGGACGGTCGCAAGATGAGCAAGAGCTACGGCAACGCCATCAATATTTCGATGACCGCCGAGGAGACGGCAAAGCGCATCAAAAAGAGCCAGACCGACTCCGAGCGCATGATCACGTTCGATCCCGAGAACCGTCCCGGCGTGTCTGGCCTGCTTTCGACAGCCGCCATCTGCACCGGCCGTTCCGAAGTCGAGATTGCCGAGGAGATTGGCATGGGCGGCTCCGGCCAGCTCAAGAAGTACGTGACCGAGGCCGTCAACGAGTACTTCGCACCTATCCGCGAGCGTCGCCAGCGCTATGAGAACGATCTGGACTATGTGAAGGACGTGCTGCACGAGGGCAACCGTCGCGCCAACGAGATCGCCGAGCAGACCCTGGCAGAGGTTCAGGACGCCATGGGCATGGTGTACTAGACCGATCTGCTGGCTTGAGCTTTCGATTGCTATAGGGCGGGCGCTACGGCGTCCGCCCTTTTTGGAGCGGACCGCTTCGGCTCCGTCCATCACACTCTCCCGACAAACAGGAACAGGCCCGCTGGCAGATAGTTGCCAGCGGGCCTGTTCCCGAAGTACACCGTTGAATCGCACAGAGGGGAGGGATGCGAATCAAACTCAACAGGGCAGACTTTTTCATCGCCTATTGCCTGCTCCGTTGCTGAATACAATATAGTTCACCGTGGTTTACTTTGTAGCGTCAATATGCGCCGCCACACCTTCTCCATAAGTTAGCTCCGGTAAACTAAAACCACCACAAAGGGGACAGGCACCTTTGTGGTGATTTTGACGAAGCCCGCCACTACAGCCCGGCAGGCCAACGACAGGCGGCCAGATCAACATGCATGGGATCGGCAAACGTCACGCCCTCCCCCATTAAGAGCTCGCGCTGAGCATCGGGGCCACCAAAGGCAAAGCCCTCACAGATACGGCCGTCGGAAAACACCACGCGATGGCAGGGAATCTCGCCGGGGCGCGGATTGCTGTGCAGCGCGTAGCCCACGTACCGCGCGCTCCGCGGACGACCGGCAAGCAGCGCTACCTGACCATACGTGGCGACCATCCCCTCGGGAATCTGCTCGACCACCTCGTACACCCGTTCAAAAAAGCCCTCAGACGTCATTGCTCGCTCCCTTCCACCCTGAAAAGCATAAACCACCGCAAAGGGGACAGGCACCTTTGTGGTGGTTTATGGCAGGTCGGTTAGTTGGCGGGCTGGAAGAAGGCTACGGCTACGGCGCCAGGGCCTACGTGGGTGCCGATGGTGGCACCAATGGTGTGAACGGGCAGTTCGCCCTCGGTGTGACCAGCCCACAGTGCCGCACTGTCCTCGATATACTTCTTGAGCACCGCATCCGAAAGGCCCGTATAGCCGAGCGCCAGCGGCATGGAAAAGTCGATGCCGCCTGCCTTTTCGACCTTCTGGTTGAGCAGGTTCCGGCCGTTCTTGGAGCCACGAGCCTTGCCCAGCTGCACGATCAGACCGTCCTCCGCTGCCACAACGGGCTTCACATTGAGCAACGTGCCCACAGCACCAGCCGCAGCAGACAGGCGACCGCCGCGAACGAGGTACTCAAGCGTCTCGAGCAGGCCGATGACGACTACACGGTCGCGCACGGCCTCGACAGCCGCCGCGATCTGAGCCGCGCCCTGGCCCTCGTCCACCAAACGCAGCGCGTACTCAACCAGCACGCGCTCGCCCAGGGTAACGTTATTGCTATCCACCACATACACATCGCCGCCCGGCGCCTCGGCAAGTGCGGTGCGGGCACTTTGGTTAGTACCCGAAAGCTTAGCGCCCACGGTAATAATCACTGCCTCATCGCCGGCCTCACGCGCCTCGGCAATAGCCTGCGAAAACGCGTACGGGTTGACCTGGCCGGTCTTAGGCAGCTCATCGCGCTCCACGAGCATCTCGTAAAAGCGCTGGTGATCGATGTCGACGCCATCCATGTACACATCGGTGCCAAAGGTGACGGACAGCGGCAGAACACGCAGAGCGGGGTGCTCAGCCGGCGACATATCGCTCGCGGAATCGGTAATAATACGAATGGACATAGCGAATCCTTTCTTGCGCGGACCTCTCGCAGGGAATTTTGACAGCAAGCCCCGGCACGGCATACGCGCTCAAACGGGACTATGCAGTTGTTAATTGGAAGCAAATGCCTTGGCGGCCTTAGATCTCGCGCAGGGTGTTGAGAATCGTGCGTAGCGACGCATACATCTGCTCGCGCTGCTCCACACCCATAGCCTTACCGGTGGTATCGAGCACCTCGCGAATGATGCGGTCCGCCTCGCTCATACTCTCGCCGCCCAGAGCGGTCAGGCGCACCGGAGCACGATACTTAACGGCGGCATCGCCCGAATCATCGACCTCGACGTAGCCGCCCTCCTCCAGATGCGCGAGCGTGCGCGAGACGGCGGCGCGGGTCACGCCTGCCATGCGAGCGAGGTCGGCGCCAGTCAGGCCGTCCTTGCTGCGCTCAAGATAGTACAGGCACATAACGTCGGAGCCCTTGAGGCCCAGCCTTGCGCCCTCGGATGTCTTAATGCGCTGGATCTCCTTGTAGAGCCCGCTGATCAGTCCGACAAAGTCCTCGAAACGTGTCTCGTCGTTCTGCTGCATGGGAGACGACCGCCTTTCGCTTGCATAATGCT
>CABUCQ010000075.1 GCA_902490095.1 uncultured Collinsella sp. | reverse complement strand
ATCGATTTTGCCGCCGAGGGCATCGCCGCCATGCTCATGGCCGCCATCGTCAACGCCGCCGGCAAGAAGGGCCAGGTTAAGCCCGCTGTCGCTATTGTCGCCACCTTCGTGACCACCTTTGTCTCGGGCGTTATCTTCATGGTCATCAAGATGGCTATGCTCGGCGTGGTGGGCGAGCTCGCTGCCGCTATGCTACCTGTCGTCGCCATGACCGCCGTCTTTAACGCCATCCTGGTCGGCGCCCTCTACCTGCCCATCCAGAAGGCCCTCAAGCTCAACTAACCCGCTCGGCTTTATGAGCCACCCCATCTTGGCGTTCATTCGTCGCTCGCGCACCCAAGTACGCTTCGCTCCTCTTTCGCGCCAACCTGGGGCCCCTCGTAAAGCCGTCTCCGTGCTTCACCACCAAAGACCGTCCCAAACAACGAGCTTTTTTGGGGACGGTCTTAAACAACTGGTCATTTAAGAACGTCCCCAATAGCTATGAAAGGTATCCATGGAAACGATCATCAACGTCGACGATGTCTCGTTCTCCTATGGCACGCAGACCGAGCAGGCGCTCAGCCACATCTCGCTCAGCGTGAACAAGGGAGATTTCATCGGCATCATCGGGCCCTCGGGCGCCGGCAAGTCCACGCTTGCCGCCTGCCTGTCGAGTGCCGTGCCCCACCACTACACCGGCACGTTCTTTGGGGCCGTCATGGTTGACGGCCACGACACCTGCGAAGCCTCGCTCACCGACGTGTCGCAAATCGTCGGCAGTGTGCTGCAGGATATCGACACGCAGATGGTCGCTTCGGTCGTCGAGGACGAGATGCTCTTTGGCCTCGAGAACTTTGGCGTTCCCCACGACCAGATCGAGCAGCGCGTGAGCGAAACGCTCGAGACCGTCGGCATCAGCGACCTGCGCGACCGCGAGATCGCCACCCTCTCGGGCGGACAGAAGCAAAAGGTAGCCATCGCCGCCATCCTCGCCATGCGTCCGCGCGTCTTGGTTCTCGACGAGCCCACCGCGGCACTCGACCCCGCCAGCTCCACGCTGGTCTTCGAGACGCTGCGTGAGGCAAACCGCATACTTGGAATCACCATCGTCGTCGTTGAGCAAAAGGTCGCCCTGCTCTCGGAGTACTGCAACCGCGTGCTCGTGCTCAACCATGGCGAAATCGCACTGCAGGGCGAGCCGCACGAGGTCTTCGCACACACCGATGAGCTTCGCACCATTGGCGTCGACTGTCCCCGTGTCACACGCATCTTCAATAGTCTCGAGGCCGATGGTCTGGCAAGCGGCACCCCTTGCTTGGATGTCGACGAAGCCGAGTGTCTGATTTCGGGTATCGTCGACCCCGCACACGCTGCCATCGAAGCCCAGGCGCCCGCCGGTTCCCCGCATGCACCGTCGTTGCGTCCTCATGCCAAGGATGCCGAACCCGTACTCACCTTCGACCATGTTGAGTTTGCCTATCCCAACGGCGGCGCCGCCGTACACGACCTTAGCCTGACGCTCTATCCTGGCGAGCTCGTGGGCATCGTCGGCCAGAACGGTGCCGGCAAGACCACGCTCACCAAGCTGCTCACGGGCCTGCTTAAGCCCGCCTCGGGCAGCGTGCGCGTCACGGGACTGGATACTGCAACCGTTCCCACGAGCCGCATTGCCCGCGAGGTCGCGACCCTCTTCCAAAACCCCGACCGCCAGATCTGCAAGGATACCGTGCTCGACGAGGTTGCCTTTGGCTTGGAGCTCGCCGGTATCGACCGCGCCGAAGCCCTGCGCCGTGCCCAGCTCGTCATCGACCGCTTTGGCCTGCCCGCCGACGAGGCGCCTTTCTCGCTTTCGCGCGGCCAGCGACAAATGGTGGCGCTCGCCTCCGTCGTAGTTGTTGAACCCAAAATCGTCGTGCTCGACGAGCCCACGAGCGGCTTTGACTACCGAGAGTGCATGACCGTCATGGAAACGGTGCGCACCATGGCCGAACGCGGCTGTGCCGTGATCATGGTCTGTCACGATATGGAAGTCGTTTCCGACTTTGCCGAGCGCATCGTTGTGATGGCCGACGGCCATATCCTCGACCGCGGACGCACACACGAGCTGTTCTCGAATATTGAGCTCATGCAGCGTGCCTACGTGGAGCCGCCCCAGATCATTGAGCTCTCGCGCCGCCTGGCATCCTCCGTCTCCTCCGCTTTTGCGCAGGTGAGCGAGGTCACCGATATCGTCCGCATTACCGAGGAGATGGTCCGCCGTGGTTAACGTCATCGACTATATGCCGGGCGATACGCTGCTGCATCGCCTGAACCCGGTCGTCAAACTGGGCCTTGCCGCCGCCATCATTATCGGCATCTTTTTGTCCGACACCTATGTTGCGCTGTTGGGCTTTTTGGCACTCACCTTTGCGCTGGGCGCCTACGCCGGCGTCGTTGATCGCCTGTTCTCGCTGCTCAAGTTGCTGATTCCGCTCGCGCTCATCATGTTGTTGCTCCAGTTGGCATTTATGCGCGACGGCAATGTGGTATGGGGCTTCGTTACCGACACGGGGCTCGCCACCGGATCAAAGGCCTGTCTGCGCCTGCTGGGCGTGGCGTTGCCACTCATCCTCATGCTCATGGTGACCAAGCTCAACGACCTTGCCAACGCCTGCGTCGAGGTGCTGCACGTGCCGTATCGCTATGCCTTCACCTTTACCACGGCGCTGCGCTTTGTGCCGGTGTTTGGTCAGGAGATGAACGCCATCATGGAGGCGCAGACCGCACGCGGCGTCGAGTACGACACCAAGAACCCCATCAAGAAGCTCAAGCTCATGCTGCCACTGTGCGTGCCACTGCTCATCTCGAGCGTGGGCAAGACCGATGCCACAGCCTTGGCGGCAGAACAGCGCGGCTTCTATCTGCGTACGCGCGCCAGCTCGTACAAGCGCTACCCCATCAAGGGCCTAGACATCGCCGTGCTCATCGTCAGCATCGCCCTCATCGCCATCGGCTTCCTGTTCTAGTTCATCACCGACAGCAACCGCCCAACGCAAAAGGTCTCGGCTCGCACCAAACGAGCCGAGGCCTTTACTGTTTCACCAGATAAAACCTACCGAAATTAACCTGTCCCTTTTTGGCGGGTCGGAAGCTAGAGGCGGTAGGGGGCGCCGCTGCGGATGATGGATTCGCGCACCAGGACATCCATGGCGTCGAGGGTGATCTCGGGCATCTCTCGGTACTTTTGCAGCACCGAGAGCTCGGTGCAGGCCAGAATGACGCGGTCGCAGCCGCTACGGGCAAACTCCCACATCACGCGGTCGAACTTATCCATATCGGGCTCACGTCCGGCCTTCACATCATCGTAGATAAGCGACATCACATCGTTCTGACGTTTCTCGCTGGGATAGACGACCTCAACACCCGCAGCCTTACATTCGCGGCCGTAGACGCCCGCGCCCACGGTGCCATCGGTGCCCATGATGCCAATCTTGTGCACCGGCTCGGCCGGCATACTCAGGTTGGGGTCGAACTCGCACTCCCCCATCACCGCACCCGCAAGGGCATAGCGCACCGACTCACGCGGCATGTGGATAATCGGCACCTTCGTAAACGACTGGATCTGGTCGTAGAAGTAGTGCGACGTGTTGCAGGGAATGGCAATGTGCGCGCAGCCCAGCGACTCGAGTGCCTGGGCACACTCTTTCATGGTCGCCAGCAGCTTGGCATGCTCGCCGGTCTTAATGGCCAGCGTGCGGTCGGGCATGGTCGACTTGGAGAGCACCACCATGTCGATATGTTCCTGATCGCAGGCAGCAGCCGTATGACGCACCACCTGGTCGTAGTAATACGACGTGGCCTCGGCGCCCATGCCACCGATAACTCCCAGCTTTTCCATCGCCGCCTCCTTGGTGACGCTTGCGCAATTGCGCGTATCATACCCGCGCCCGCCCGATGCAAACCGGACGGGCGCCGCGCTCATCTACTTGTAATACGTCTTGAACAGCTTAAAGTGGCGCAGCTTGGTGTGCCACATGCGCAGCCAGCGGTTAAAGACAAAGTCGCCCTTCATAAACGAAGGGTCGGCGCCCTTGCCCTCCTTGTCCAGGCGATGCACCTTAGCGCGCAGCTCGGGATCCTTGACGTACTTGTCGACGACGCCCATGGGGACGACCATCCACAGCGCCTCGTCCTGCGCCGTCACAAACTCCGGCTCAAACGGGCGGTTGAACACATACTCGTCCACCACATACTTGGCAACGTTAAAGCCACTGTTAGTGACATAGTAGTTGCTGCGGCCCTGGCGCGTGTTGAAATCGAAGAACTTAAACGAGCCGTCGCGCTCGTCGTACTTAACGTCAAAGTTGGAATAGCCCACAAAGTGAAGGTCCTCGAGTAGCTTGCGCACGCCGCCCATGAGCTCGTCATTGGGCTCGGTGATGATACAGGCGTGGTTGCCGACGCCGTGAGGCTGATGCTCCTCGAGCAGCACATGGCCCAGGCACATCATGCGCACCTTGCCGTTGCGGTCGGAATAGCTGGTGAGCACGCGCATGTACTCGTCGTTGCCGGGCACGCGATCCTGCAAGATCAGGTCGTCAGTGTAGCCGCTGGCATACGAATCGCGAATGACCTGTTCCAGCTCGGCGCGGTCGGCAATCTCATAGGCCTTCTTCTGGCCCTCGAACTCGTGCTGCCACCACATGATGCCGTCAGAAGGCTTCAGAATCATCGGGTAGGGAAAATCGATCTGGTCGAGCACTTCGGCAGGCGCCTCACCCTGGGCGTTCAGCATCGCCATGGTGAAGGTAAAGGTATGCGGATAGGGCACGCCATGCTTCTCGCACAGCTCGTAGAAGATCTCCTTCTTCTGGCACTGCTCAAGCATGCTATAGGGAGCGTAAGGCGCGACGATGTTATCCGCCAACTCATGGGCATCCTTGGCTTGAGCCACGAGAGCGACATAGTTGTCGCCACAGCCCACAAGGACAATCGTCTTATCGGCATGCGCTTGGGCAATGCCGTTGACGGTTTTGAGCATCACGGGCATGGTATCGATATCCACGCTGGGCGTGTAGTCGATAATCTGGCTGCGGTACGCGGGACCCGTCTGGTACTTGCCAAAGACCAGACTCTTGACCTGGTACTCCTCGTAGAAGGCGCGCGCCACCGAATAGGCGTTGATGTCGCCACCGAGCAGCACGGGAATGAACTCGCGCTCTGTAAACTGCAATGCCATGGAAACTTCCTATCATGAACTGCCCACACAACGGGCGGTCTTTGCGCAACTGATTTATTCTAGCGTGCCAAGCCGCCGGCGCCCAAAGCTCCACCGTATCTATGGCAATCGACGTAATCGTCCAGCACGAGGACGGCGCTCACCGTTGTATGACAATGGGCAATGAACCTACCATTGTTGTAGGATTCAGCATATTGACATCCTCGAACGAAAGGCGCACACGTGCCCCAAGACCATCCGACCGATAATCCCATCCTCAATGCCGCGAAGCGCGAGCTGGCGGAACGCACACAAACGGCAGCTCCCCTACGCACCGCAAACGATGCTTACAACGGGCCTGCCCGTATCGTCTCAATCAACACGTCGAAGTACAAAGGCACGCGTAAGTCACCCGTCGCCGACGGGCACGACACCGTTATAGAGCAATTTGGCCTCGTCTCCGATGCGCACGCCGGGCATTGGCACCGCCAGGTTTCCTTTTTAGCTGCAGAGTCTATCCAGACGGCGCAGGCTCGCGGACTCGATGTGCGCGAGGGTGACTTTGGAGAAAACTTCACCACCCAGGGCATCAATCTACTCTCGCTCCCTTTGGGCACGCAGCTCAAGCTTGGCAGCGAGGTGCTCGTCGAAATCAGCCAAATCGGCAAGGTCTGCCACACCCGTTGCGCCATCTACTATCTCGCCGGCGACTGCATCTTTCCGCACGAGGGCATTTTTGGCGTGGTACTAAAGGGCGGAGAGGTCCATATCGGCGACGATATCCAGGTAGTCAAACTCGGCGACGGCACCTGTTCGTTCACCCCTGCCGAAGCCCTCGAAGAGATTGAGCAGGCTCGTCAGGAGGGCGCGCTGTAGCTGTAAAACCCCACGTTGAGATAGCTTTTACAGCCCTAAACTCCTCTCAAACAGGCCCCCGTAACGTTAAAGTTGAACTCTATGGTTTCTCAACAATTCACTATAACTGCAGGTCAAAGCCAAAGCCTCAAGTTCAACTTGACCCTTTGGAACCTTTAAGGTTCAAGTTGAGGTCGAAAGCAGTAGTAGAATACCGTTCGAACCATAACCTACGATTGATTGCAGAGGGATTGGATGCAGCATTCGAATCATCGCGTCGCAGCGCTCATCGCGTCGAAGCCGGCTCGTATCATCACGAGCGCCGCACTCGCTGTCGCACTGACTGCCACGCCGATGCTCTCCCCCGTTGCGGCGTATGCCGCCTCGCAGGCAACGCAGGATCAGCTTTCCGCCGCGCAGCAAAAAATTGAAGCCGCCACGAGCGCCTACAACAATGCCCGCACCAAACTCGACGACCTGCAAAAGCAGATCGACTCCAACGAGGCGAGCATCGAGGAAATCGAGGCCAAGCTTCCCGAGCAGCAGGCCAAGGCAAGCTCCGCCATGCGCGATCTGTACAAGTACCAGAAGGGTACCAATCCCATCGTGAGCTTCCTGGTCAACGCGCAGAGCTTGGGCGAGTTCATTACCACCTGCAAATACACCAACCAGATCACGAGCTCGAGCGTCGACGAGATCGAAGAGCTCAACAACATGCAAACCGAACTCGAGCAGAACAAGGCCGAACTCCAGCAGGCCAAGTCGCAGCTTGAGGCAGAGCAGAAAAACGCCGAGGATGCGCTGGCGCAGGCACAGCAGCTCCGCAGCGAGGCGCAGGCTAAAGCCGAGCAGGAAAATGCCGCCGAGCTCGCCAAGCTTGAGGCCGATAAGGCCGCTGCTGCCGAGAAGCTCTCGGGCGAGGGCGTAAGCGGCAGCAATTCCAGCAGTCAGGCCACCAACACCAACACCACCATCGACACCACGGTGAACAACGCCAATACCGGTAACTCCGATTACGATACGTTCATCAACGAGTGGACGAGCCGCATCGACAATTATCTTGCCGGCTCCCCCATGGCAGGCCAGGGCTATAACTTTGCCGTCGCCGCTTGGAATACCGGTGTCGACCCCCGTTGGTCCCCCGCCATCGCCTGCATCGAGAGCACCAAGGGCACTTATTGCGCCAATTCTTACAACGCCTGGGGCTGGAGTGCACGTGGCGGCGGCTGGCGCAGCTTTGGCAGCTGGAGCGAGGGCATCTCCGCTCACGTTGCCTATCTGGGCGCCAACTACGGCTCCACCCTTACCCCGGCAGCGGCCAAAAAGTACTGCCCGCCCACGTGGCAGGATTGGTACAACAAGGTCGCCGCTCAGATGAACCGCATCTAAGCTCAACTGCAAAGGGCCCCAAACGGGGCCCTTTTCTTTTAGGTGGCGGAGGTGTCGACGACACCAGTCGCATTGGCGACCGCAACTATGACGATCATGCATAGGAGCAGCACACCCAATGCCTTGAGCCAGAGTTTCGCGAGCTTCTTGCCGCGATAGCTGTCGAGCAGTGCGAATCGTCGACGAAGACGGCGCTTATCGAGCAGCGCAAAATGCATAAGCACCATAAGGACATCGACAAAGAAAAAATACTCGATTATGAGAAACCACATCGGGTAGCTTTGATTTGCTCCCGTGGGATGAAAAACGGCAAAGTAGCTTCCGGCAAAGAATACAAGCAGCGAGAGGCAGACAAGCGTATTCCAAATGCGTCCCAGAGGTTCCGGAATGCGAGAAAGCAGACCGAATACAGCGGAGGTGGCAGGCTTAGGAAGCTCTGCGGAGCCCTGGAGCCCTTGGGGCGTTAACACCGTCTCCGAGGCCGGAGTACAAACAGGCACAGGCGCAGGAGGTCGCACAGGGCAACTCAGGTCGTATGCCGCGCGCGTCGCCCGTCCCAATGCCTCCGCACTCGCAAAACGCTTGGCCGGATCGAGCGCCATCGCCATGCAAATGACATCGGTCAGAGAAGCAGGGATGTCGCGCATCTCGCATTGTTCGCGCATGTCGAGCCCCGGTTTTGGATCGACTCCCGTCAAGCAGAAGAACAACAGGGCGCCGAGTGCGTAGACGTCGCTTCGCACACTCGTCTGCCCAAACCCATACTGCTCGGGCGGCGCATAGGGCCGTGTCCCAAACTTGACGGTATCGGTATCGGCGCCATCGCGCCATACGCGCGCGATCCCCAAGTCGATAATCACCAGCGATGAAAACGTCAGGCCGTCATCAGGCGTATAGTTGGCACCTGTCACGATGATATTCGACGGCTTGAGGTCGCGATGGATCACCGGCGCCGACGTCTCCCCCGCCATTGCAAAACCGGCGTGGAGCCCGCCCACGGCATCGCATAGGGCAGGATACAATTCACGCGCATAATCGGGGGTGGCTCCCAGACGGTACACCAGCGCCCTGAGCGTCTCCCCTTCGATGTATTCCATAACCACGTTGAGCTCGTCGCCCACACGACGACAATCGACGATTCTGGGCAGGTGCTCAAAACGCCTGCCTGCCCGCTGAGCGGCAAACAAACGCCCGTATGCCCCGCCGATTTGAGCCGAAGCATCGATGCGTTTACGGACAAAGGGGCCGAGCGAACCACCGCCGGTTCCTTCAAAGTACACGAGCTCGGTTGTTTCAACGGACGAGCGCTTAAGTACACGCTCCACGCGATAGCTGTCGTCGCGATCGAGCGACGCCAGGTGCTCGACAAGCGCTGCGGTCAGCTCGTCATCGGAATATGTTGGGGTCTGAGTATCCATAGCCTCCATCATAGCGCAGGGCGCAGACACCCCATGGCATCCGCGCCCCGTTCGTTTGCGTCGTTGTTCGGCAGCTCCGCCAGCTCAGATATCAACCGCTAACTCACCGTCTCCTCGCCAAAGCGATACAGCTCCTCGTTGACCTTTTGGAGGCTGCACCCGCGATCGATACAAAAGATGATAATCGCATCGCGGCGGTCCTTGCAGTTAAGGACGCTTACCCCGGCAGCCGTCAGCGCACGGTTGGTCTCTTTGAGCGTCAGCGCCATCGCAAAGGCAATCTGCAGCACCTTATTGCGGCTCGGATGCCGCGCACCGGTAAAGATCTGATACCCAAAGGTCTCATTGAGATCGGCCATACGAACCACGCGCGAGCGCTCCAAGCCCTTTTCCTGCAGTAGCTGCTTCAGGTAGTTCGAAAGCGACGGGGCGGCAAAGTCGTGTTCTTTGATATAGCCATCGATGTTCGGCGCATCGAGAAGCTCATTGAGCAACTCGTCAGTCAGCTTTTTATCGGGCATACGACTTCACCTCCCCCAGTGCATACAACATGCTAGAAACCGCTTACGTCCGAACGCTCCCAGCTAGCAACCTGGTCGGGAGACACCGTACCCAGCGCCTCGAACTTCCAAGAGCCGCCCGCCTTCAGATGATTGGTGTTTGCAAGAGCCGTTCCAACCTGGTTGCCATCAGCATCATACAGAACATACTCAATCTGAATGTAGCTCTTTTCCTTGTCCGTGTTATTGGTCAGCGTCCCCGTGATCTTATAGGCAAACTGATTGGAAGTGTCTTCAGCCTCGTCAGCAATGGTATACGGTTCTTGCGGTTCTTTTTGCTCCTCAGCCTGCTGTGTCGTCCCGGCAGGTTTTGCCGAATCGCTCGCAGGCGAATCGGTTGAGTTGCCGCCCATAGAGCCCACGGCACCGACAATAACCAGCACCACGATGACGCCTAGGACAATCTTACCGATCGGCTTCTTTCCCTCTTTTGCCATTATTCATCCTTCCTACGATCCGGCTACCGTGCCGGCACACAGCACATCGTAGGAAGGATT
>CABUCQ010000074.1 GCA_902490095.1 uncultured Collinsella sp. | reverse complement strand
GTCCTGCCCTATACCATGTTTGCCGGCGAGACCCAGGCCGACGTGCTCATGGAAACCTATCTGACCATTCCCGCTGGCGTGCTTATCGCGACCGGTCTTGTTAAGGCCATGCTGACGCCCGCCCTCATCAACCTTGGTTGGCGCGGCGGTCACTTCTTCCCGGTTATCTTCTCGGGCGTAAGCCTGGGCTACGGCCTTGCCATCCTCACCGGCGCCGATCCGGTCTTTTGCGTTGCCGTCTGCACGGCCTCGACGATGGGCGCCGTCATGCGCCAGCCCGTCATGGTCGTGGGCCTGCTGCTCATGTGCTTCCCGCTCAAGGGCATCGTCTGCATGATCATCGCCGCCGTCATCGCCGCCGGCATTCCGTTGCCCAAGTCACTGCGCAAGTAGCGCGGCTTTATCGCGGCACAATGCTCGGAGGATAAGAAATGATTCTGTACTTTAGCGCGACGGGAAACAGCGAGCATGTGGCGCGCCGTGTTGCAGCGGCAACGGGCGATAAGGTCATGTCGATTGAGCGCTTTGATGCCGAGTCCCTTCGTCTTGCCTTGGCGGGAGGGCCCTGTCAGCTTGGATTTGTTGCCCCGGTGTATGCCTGGGGCTTGCCGACGCCAATGATAGAGTTTTTAAAGACTGCCGACCTGTCGATTGCCGCTGGCGCAAAGGACGGCGGGCGACCTTATACGTTCTATGTCTCGACGTACGGTTCGACGACCGGCCAATCGGCGAAGTTTGCCCGCGATTTGCTGCGCGAGCGTGGGCTCGAGCTGGACGCGGCGATGAGCGTCAAGATGCCCGATACCTGGACGCCTGTTTTCGACCTGTCAGATCCTCAAAAGGTCGAGAGCATCAACAAGGCTGCCGAGGCGCAGATTGATGCCGTGGTCGAAGCGGTACGGGCGCGGCGTACGGGCAACATGATGCGCCATCGCGTGCCCCTGTTTGCATCGTGCGCATATCACGCGTTTGGGCTGCCGCGCATGCAACGGACGAGCAAGTTTGCCGTCGATGCCGATCGCTGCATCGATTGCGGCCTCTGCGCCAAGCGCTGCCCCATGGCGGCAATTGAGATGCGTGACGGGCTTCCCGTCTGGGCAAAGCCGGAGTGCGCCGCCTGTCTCCGTTGCCTGCACTGCTGTCCCAAGTTTGCCATCTCACGCGGTAAACGCACGGCTGCCCACGGTCAGTACAAGCATTCCAAGCCCGGCGTGAGGATGTAACGGCTGCGTGCCTGCTCTCTAAAAGCTCATGGTAAGAAACAAGCCGCGCGAGGCCGTGTGTTTACGGTCTCGCGCGGTTGTTGTTTAGAGCTTCCTCAACACGATTGCGATGGTGTTGAGGTATTCAAGCGCGCCCGCTTCAACGGCGGCGCGGTCGCCCGCTGCGTACTCGTTATCGCAGGCGAGCCAGTCTTCCCATGCCTCGTTGGTGCAGAGCATGGGCTGCATCGAGACGGTCTCGACGCCGGCGGTCGGCTCGATCATGGCGCGCCACCAGGCTATGTCGTGCATATAGTCGAGCTGCTCAGGCGTCCAAGATTTGAGCGGGCAATCGGGCAGATTGTCGTGGCAGTCGCGGACCATGCCAGGGATGCTCAGGTAGAGCATTCCACCTTGCTTTACGTAGGGGAGCAAGCGCCCGCCCAGATAATGCGGGTCACGCCCATAGTAGTTGTACGAGTCGATGCTCACGACCGCATCAAAAAAGTCATGCTCAAATGGCAGCCCCTGAGAGGCATCCGCTTTAACAGGATGAATGGTGTTGCGGGGAATACCGAGTGAATCGAAGAACGCGCGGTTCTCCTCGGGGTCGCTCCACAGATCGACGGCGTAGGTGTCAAACCCGTATTCGCGGGCAAGCAGGGCGCTGGTGATACCGGTGCCCGACCCAAGGTCGCAGACGCGGGCGCCGCGGGGGATACGTGCGCCGCGAAGCAGCTCTTCGCAGAGCTTGAGGGGATTCGGCCCCATAATTTTAGAGCGTACGAGTGTCGCGTCGAAGCTGGTGGCTTTCGGGAAGGATTGAGATTCCTGGGATTGCATTGTTCTTTCCTATCAGGTGCAAATTGGCAGATGACGGAGGCGGAACGGCGCAACAAACCACGGCCGTTGGACGGCCGTTTCCATGGTTCTATGCGATTGACCGTTCCCTAAAGAACAATGACCAAAAAGGCATCCCCTTGGATGATCGAAATTGGGCCAAGGCCCGTGACATCTCTATTGTAAGACGTTGAGCGCGGGCAGGGGATATGTCATTTGTCATGTATTGGCGGACAGTCGATTGTGACCACGGGTGCGCCGAGGCTCTCGTTCCCTGCGTCTTACTTCCAAATTGCGAGTGCGGCGGTGCCCAGCACGATGAGGGCGAGGCCGACGGCGTTTCGATGTGACAGCTTTTCGTTGAAGGCCAGGCGCGCGAACAGTACCGAAACAAGGATCGAGAGCTTGTCGACCTGCACCACGACGCTTACCTGCCCGGCGGCAATCGCGTAGTAGTAGAGCAGCCACGATGCACCGGTCGCAATGCCCGATGCTGCGAGAAATGTGAGTTCATATCGGTCAACGCGTGCGACCTGCTCCAGCTTTCCCTTGGCCGTCACAATCCCCCACGCCATGGCGAGTACCACGCAGGTACGGATCGCCGTTGCCAGGTTAGACTCGACGCCTTCGATGCCAACCTTGGCAAGGATGGACGTGAGCGCCGCGAAAACGGCGGCGCCGATGGCGTAGACGAGCCAGGTCCGGTCTTGCTTCTGGTCCACGCCAGCTGACTGCCTCTTCTCAATCATCAGGAACGTGCCGAGGGTGATTACGGCCGTCCCAATAAGCTTTACGGCCAGATTGCTCGTCTCGCCAAAGAGAACAATAGCGATCAGCGCGGCGAGTACGGTGCTCATCTTGTCGACCGGCACGATCTTATTGACGTCTCCAATGCTGAGCGCCTTAAAGTAGCAGATCCACGAAGCGCCGGTTGCAAGTCCCGAGAGAACGAGGAACAGCCAAGACTTGGCGGCGATGCTGCCAATGGTTCCGATGGATCCGGAAATGCCCGCCATTATCCAAGCAAAGACGAGCACCACGCAGGTGCGGATGGCGGTCGCAACATCGGAATCGGTGTGTTTGATGCCACATTTGGCCAAAATTGATGTGATGCCGGCAAAGAATGCCGATGCAAACGCTGCAACAACCCACGACACGGGTGTGGCGCCTCCTCAAGAACGACTACGCCGGGTCTACGGCGCTCGTCCGATGATACCGCTTGCGGCTACAAATCGCGTGCTCGATAGATCTTGGTGCTGACGGTGCAGCTGATTGCAAATAGCACGAACGCCAGGACGGCAATGCCGGCGCACAGACATCCGATGACGGCGGGGTCGGGATTTGCTCCGGCAAATGACATAAGCCAGATGCTAATGGGGTTGGAGGAGCTCAGTATTGCCATAGTGCCGCAGCCAAGTAGGGCAAACAGGCCGACGGATAGGCGCAGTGCCTCCATGTGTCCA
The DNA here is from genome assembly GCA_902490095.1 of uncultured Collinsella sp. Taxonomy (GTDB): domain Bacteria; phylum Actinomycetota; class Coriobacteriia; order Coriobacteriales; family Coriobacteriaceae; genus Collinsella. Next base: position 6,469 of record CABUCQ010000074.1, on the reverse strand, counting down.
AATCGGAAAAATATCGGCTGTGCCAAAAACACCATCATGAGGGAGATGAGCATCGACGTCGCCGAGGCGGTTGCGATTTCAAAGATCGTCTGGCCTGTCGAAGGGATGCCCATGTGGTCGAAGAACGGAAGGGCGAGGATGTTCAGGAGCGTAGCCGCGCATGCCATGACGGCCGAGGAGGCAATAATGCACAGGTAGCGTGCGCAGACGATGTCTTTGCGCGAGAACGGCAACGTTGCTCGATAGCGCTCCCAACCGTTTTGGTTATCGTAGCCAGCCAGCGAGTTCATGATTATGATGGGCGACATGGCGCTGACTGCACAGGTGCCGGCGCTCATGCCGGAGTCACCATCCGTCGCGTTGGCAAGGGTCAGCACGACGAATATGAACAGGCCGACGCCGGCGATGCTCGGGAGAAACGAGCGCATGATGGCGGTCTCGGACATAAAGGCGCGTTTCATTTGGATGCCCCTTTCAGCGTGAGGCGCAGATAGTCATCGATGGAAATCCGATCACAGGGAATCTCGGGAAAGGCCTCGAGCGTTTCGCGGCGATTGGGGACGAGTACGTCAACGCTGTAGGCGTGACGGGTGGCGCGGGCGCCTTCGACGTAAGCCATAAGCTCGGCAGCTTGCGCCTGGGAACAGTGAGCAATGCCGGCGCGATCGGTAATGTCCTCGCGCGGCAGGTCGAACACAATCGAGCCACTATCGATGCAGGCGACACGGTCGGCGGCGCGTTCAAGATCGGATGTAATGTGGCTCGAGAACAATACGCCGTGCTGTCCGTCGGCAACAAAGGCGAGCAGCTCGTCGAGCAGCTCCTCACGTGCCATGGGATCGAGACCTGCCGTGGCTTCATCCAGGATGAGCAGCTCGGCCTTGTGGCTGAGCGTACACGCGAGCTGCAGCTTCATACCCATGCCGCGGGAGAGGTCTTTGACCTTTGCCTTGGGGTCCAGGCCAAACCGGTTGATGTGGCCAGCAAACGTTTCATGACTCCACGTGGGGTATGCCGGGCTTACGAGTGCCTCGACCTCGGCCACTTTGAGCGTGGAAGGGAAGGGGCACGTGTCCAGTACGAGACCGATGCGGGAGCGCATGCGGCGTTGTTGTTCATCGGACGCATTGGCATTGCAGCGCTGCCCAAACAGGTACACCTCGCCGGCATCGAGCTTTATGAGTCCGAGTGCGGCGCGGATGGTCGTTGTTTTACCGGCGCCGTTTGCGCCCACAAAGCCGACAATCTGACCGGGTTCTACGGTGAGTGTGACATCGCGCAGCGAAAAGCGATCACTTACGCGGCGTGAGACACCTTTGAGTTCTAGCAAGTTTTGCATGGTATAGCCTTTCTTGCAGATGGCTACTGCATGGTTTCGGGGGCTACCAGGTCGAGCATCTCGTGCAACTTATCGCGCGTGACGCCCAGGGCTTCTGCCTGTGTCGCTGCCTGTGCAAGCAGCTCTTCGACATGGCAGAGCTGGTTTTCGCGCAAGAGCTCTTGGTTGCCCTTGGCGACAAAGCAGCCTTTGCCTTGCACGGTGCAGATAAAGCCGAGCTGCTCTAGGTCGGCGTAGGCGCGCTTGGTGGTGATGACGCTCACGCCGAGGTCGCTTGCGAGTGCGCGGATGCTGGGGAGTTTGGCCCCCGCGGCGAGCACGCCCGAAAGGATTTGAGCCTTGACCTGCGAGGATATCTGCTCGTAGATAGGCTTGTCGCTCGAATTGGATAGGATAATGTCCACAGCGGCTCCTTAGCTGATGGGCTACACGTGTATATAACCGGTAAGCACAGTATATATACACTATGCACAGTTACGCAAGAGGAAAATCGGAATGATTGGCCACCGTTTGTCTAAATCTGTAACAACAAGCCCCGAATATCCCAGCTAGTTGTTACAGATTAAGATGCTGTTTGTCCGCCGGTCCTTTTGTCTCGATTTGTAACATCTGGAGCGGTTTTGGGCGGCTAGATGTTACAGTTCGAGATTTTGCCGGCGGATCCGTTCGTTTGTCTCGATCTGTAACAGGTTGAGGTTCAAAACCCGTCTAGATGTTACAGGTCGAGACGAACTGCTGCGGAGTGCCGCCGCCGACCGGTATCCAAGTGCCAACGGATGAATTTGTCCTGATAGGTGCTCTGTTGCAGCATTTCGCGGCTACAATAGACGGGTTACATGGACGTAATGCATATAGAACGCAAGAAAGGATCCGCATGGCAAGCCTGTCGGATGAAATCTCGTCGCGCCGCACATTCGCGATCATCAGCCACCCGGACGCCGGTAAGACCACGCTTACCGAGAAACTGCTGCTCTATACCGGCAGCATCCAGACCGCCGGTTCGGTCAAGGGCAAGAGCTCGGCCAAGCACGCCGTCTCGGACTGGATGGACATCGAGAAGGAGCGCGGCATTTCCGTTACCTCCTCGGTGCTGCAGTTCACCTACAACGGCGCCTGCGTCAACATCCTCGATACCCCCGGCCACCAGGACTTCTCGGAGGACACCTACCGTACCCTCATGGCTGCCGACGCCGCGGTCATGGTCATCGACGGCGCCAAGGGCGTCGAGGCCCAGACCAAGAAGCTCTTTAAGGTCTGCACGCTGCGTCACATTCCCATCTTCACCTTTGTGAACAAGCTCGACCACGAGGCTCGCGATCCGTTTGAGCTCATGGAAGAGATCGAGAATGTTCTGGGCATCAACACGTATCCCATGAACTGGCCGATCGGCAGCGGCCGCAATTTCCGCGGTGTGTTCGATCGTCAGACCCGTCGCGTTATCGCCTTTGAGGGCGACGGCCACGCCAACGCCACCAAGAAGGTCGCCGAGGTCGAGGCCGAGCTGGGCGACCCTGCCATGGATGAGCTCATCGGCGAGGAGAACCATAAGAACCTGATGGACGACATCGAGCTGCTCGATGGCGCTGGCGACGAGCTCGACTTGGATGCTGTGGCCTGCGGCAAGCTGAGCCCGGCGTTCTTTGGCTCGGCGCTCACCAACTTTGGCGTGGAGCCCTTCCTGAAGGAGTTTCTGCGTCTGGCCCCGACGCCGCGCGCCTATACCGATACGCTCACCAGCGAGCCGGTCGATCCCTGCCGCGACGACTTTAGCGGCTTTGTGTTTAAGATCCAGGCCAACATGGATAAGAACCACCGTGACCGCATCGCCTTTGTGCGCATTTGCTCGGGTAAGTTCGAGCGCGGCATGGATGCCTTCCACGTGCAGGGCAACCGCAAGCTTAAGCTTGCCACGGGCACGTCGATGATGGCCGATGACCGCGCGATTGTTGACGAGGCGTACGCGGGCGATATCGTGGGCCTGTTCGATCCGGGTATCTTTAGCATCGGCGACACTGTGTGCTCTGGCAAGCGCCACGTGCAGTATCCGCAGATCCCGACGTTTGCCCCCGAGATGTTCGCTCGCATTACGCAGGTCGATACGCTCAAGCGCAAGCAGTTCGTCAAGGGTATGGAGGAGCTTGCCCAGGAGGGCGCCATCCAGATCTTCCGCGAGCTGGGCGCCGGCATGGAGAGCGTCATCGTGGGCGTGGTCGGCGTGCTGCAGTTTGAGGTGCTCGAGCGCCGCCTCAAGGCCGAGTACCGTGTTGAGGTTCGTCGCCAGCCGCTGCCCTATACGGACATTCGTTGGATCCAGAATGACCCCGACACCATCGATATCCCGGCCCTTTCGCTCACGCGCGACACGTTGCGCGTCGAGGATATGCGCGGTGGTAAGCTGCTGCTGTTCACGAGCCCGTGGAACGTGGATTGGGCAACCGACCACAACCCCGACCTGATCCTGTCGGAGTTTGGCAACGTGGCCTTTTAACGCATCGGCGCGGTGGCCCTGCGGGACTGCCGCGCCGTTTGCTTGCCTTATGCCGTGTGAGCGGCTATTATACCCACCGTCGTCTCAAGACCGGGGCGTCCGAGCAGTTCGGGTCCGATATCCTGCTCGTTAAACCTAAAACCAAAGGAGTACATAATGATCAAGAAGGTCATGGAGGACTACAAGGTCCTGTTGCGGAGCATTCCCGCGGCAACGGTTTCGCTGTTTTTCGTGAGCGTCATCATGATGAACCTGCTGGCCAACAAAGAGCTTATCAGCCTGCCGTATCTGGCACTCGATTGCGGCTTTGTGGTGAGCTGGGTTTCGTTTTTGTGCCAGGACATGATCTGCAAGCGCTTTGGCGCCAAGGCATCCATCAAAATCTCTATCCTCGCGCTGCTGGTCAACCTGGCCGTGAGTCTGTGCTTTTGGGCATGCTCGCTCACGCCCGGCATGTGGGGTGCCTACTACGACACGGGCATGATCGAGGTCAACACTGCCCTTAACGCCACCATCGGCGGCACCTGGTACGTGGTGCTGGGCTCTTCGCTGGCAATGCTCGTTTCTGCCGTGGTTAACTCCACGCTCAACCAGTCGCTCGGCCGCATGCTCAAAAAGAATAATTTTGCGAGCTTTGCCTTTCGCTCCTATGTGTCCACGGGCATTGGCCAGTTTATCGACAACTTGGTCTTTGCCATTGTGGTGAGCCACACGTTCTTTGGTTGGACCTGGGTGCAGGTCCTTATGTGCTCGCTGACCGGTGCTGTTGCCGAGCTGCTGTGCGAGGTCTTCTTGAGCCCCGTGGGCTACAAGGTCGTGCGCGGCTGGGAGCGCGAGAATGTGGGCTCCGAGTACCTCGAGCGCCACGCAACCGCCTAAGGAGCAAGTATGCGGGTTTTGATCACGGGCGCTTCGGGCGGTATCGGAGCCGCGTGCGTGCAGCGCTTTTTGGATGAGGGCCACGAGGTCGTGGGCTTTGATCTGCTGTCGCCGGCGATCGAACACGAGCGCTACCGCCATCTGATCGTTGATGTCCGCGAGCCGGACTCGTTTCCAAGCGACCTTGAGCCCCAGGTGATCGTGAACGTTGCCGGTACGCAGGATTCGGCCGACGACATCGCCGCCAACCTGTATGGCACCATCAACGTGACCGAGCGCTACGCCTTTGCGGGGGAGGGGCTTGCTGCCAAGCCGGCATCGGCTATCAAATCCGTGGTCAATGTGGGGTCGGCGAGCGGGCATACGGGATCGGAGTTTCCCGACTATGCCGCCAGCAAGGGCGGCGTTATCGCCTACACCAAGAACCTTGCAAACCGTCTGGCGCCGCAGGCTATCGCCAACAGTGTGGACCCGGGTGGCGTTATCACGCCGCTCAACCGTTGCGTGATGGAAGACGAACACCTGTGGAACCAGATTATGGAGCTCACGCCGCTTAAGCGCTGGGCCACCGCCCAAGAGATCGCCGAGTGGATCTACTTTGTGGGCGTGACCAACCGGTTTATGACCGGGCAGAGTCTGTTGATCGATGGCGGCGAGGCTGGCCGCACACAATTTATATGGCCCGAATAGGAAACGCGCCCGGCGGAAAGCCGTCGGGCGCGTTTTTGATGTATCGATTTTTAGCCGAGGCAAGTCCAGTTGACGGGGGTCGAGCCGTGCTGTTCGAGTAGCCGATTGGCTGTCGAGAAGGGACGCGATCCCATAAAGGCGGGGAGTTCTGCCGTGGCGCGGTTGGCCGAAAGCGGCGAGGGGTGCGTGGAGGCCAGGCAGGACTTGTCGGTTGCTTTGCCCGTGCCAGTTGCGACGAGCTTATCTTCGACCATCTGCTGGGCAAAGCGGCCCCATGCCAAAAAGACAACCGGTTGGGGCAGCTGACAGCAGCGCTCGATAACGTAGTCGGTGAGCGTGTTCCAGCCAAGCTTGGCGTGCGAGTTAGCGGCATGCTCGCGCACGGTGAGCGTAGTGTTGAGGAGCAGGACGCCCTGTTGTGCCCATGGTGTTAGATCTCCCGTGGCGGGAATGGGACAACCCAGATCGGCTTTGAGTTCCTTATAGATGTTGCGCAGGCTCGGCGGCAACTTGGTTTGCGTCGCGGGGACCGAGAACGACAGTCCCATTGCCTGGTTGGGTCCGTGATAGGGGTCCTGACCCAAGATGACAACTTTGACCTGGTCGGCCGGCGTGTAGGCGAGGGCATTGAGGATGTCGTCTTGTGCCGGGTAGATGGTCTGCTCGGCACGCAAAAGGGCGATACGCTCGAGCAGCTGGTTCGTAGTGTCACGTACCGGCTGCGGCGCATCGCCCAACCAAGTTGCTATGTTGCGGTCGCGGGTCGCGGCGTCCATGGGGCTCCTTTACGTCAGATGCTCTGCTGGCATCTATTGTAAAGGCGCACCGGTTGCCTTTATGCCGCGGCTGTATGAAGAGTGGGGTCTACGAGACGTGCTCGGGCGCTCCTGCCATGCGAGCCTGTCCATGTGCGCGGAGGCGCGGAAGCTCGACGGTTGCTACCATGACGCCGGTGAGGATGAGGGCGGCGCCAAAGAAGGCGATGGGGCTCAGGACCTCGCCGACCAGGAAGAACGAAAAGACGGCGGAGCAGACCGGCTCGAGCGAGAAGGCGAAACCGGTGGTCTCGGCGG
>CABUCQ010000073.1 GCA_902490095.1 uncultured Collinsella sp. | reverse complement strand
TTTGGAAAGTAACCCAAAGCGGCCCGGCGATCCTGCGGGAGTTAAACCCCTTTAGAACTTGTCGTGGAAGGTACGCGCAATGACCTCGTCCTGCTGCTCCTTGGTGAGCGTGTGGAAGTTCACGGCATAGCCGGAAACGCGGATGGTCAGCTGCGGGTACTTCTCGGGGTGAGCCTGAGCGTCGAGCAGCGTCTCACGGTTGAAGACGTTGATGTTCAGGTGGTGGCCACCCTTCTCGGCGTAAGCGTCGAGCATGTGGACCAGGTTATCGGCCTGGGTCTCGGAAACTTCAGAAACCTTCATAATGTGTCTCCTTCGATTAATAGGCGCCGGCCGAAACCGGCGCGCTAATCAGTAATCGTTATTGTTAGTATAGCACTAACAATAGTTACTCGCCCAGCTGATCAAGGTCGATATCGCCAAAGAACACCTGATCCTCCTTGCCGAGCGCACTCGGGATAATGGAGAAGGTGTTGGAGATGCCGTCCTGAGCATCACGGAACGGGAGCTTAGAAACCGAAGACAGCGAAGCGATGGCGCCGTGGCTATCGCGCTTGTGCATGGGGTTAGCACCCGGGGCGAACGGCTGGCCAGCCTTGCGGCCATCGGGCGTGGAGCCGGTCTTCTTACCGTACACGACGTTGGAGGTGATGGTCAGAACCGAGGTCGTGGGCACGGAGTTGCGGTAGGTGTCGTTCATGCGGATGTACTCCATGAACTGATGCACAACGTCGTGAGCGATCTGGTCGACGCGGTCATCGTCGTTACCGTACTTGGGGAACTCGCCCTCGGTCTCGAAGTCGACGATGATGCCGTTCTCGTCACGGACGGGGTGGACCTTGGCGTACTTGATGGCGGACAGGGAGTCAGCCACGACGGAAAGGCCAGCGATGCCCGTAGCGAACCAGCGGTGCACGTGCTTGTCGTGCAGAGCCATCTGGATGCGCTCGTAGCAATACTTGTCGTGCATGTAGTGAATGATGTTCAGCGAGTTGACGTACACGCCAGCAAGCCACTTCATCATGTCGTTGTACTTGGCCACAACGTCGTCGTAATCGAGCGTGTCGCCCTCGACGGCGCGGTACTTGGGGCCGACCTGCTTCTTGGAGACCTCGTCAACACCGCCGTTAAGTGCGTAGAGCAGGCACTTGGCCAGGTTGGCGCGGGCACCGAAGAACTGCATCTCCTTGCCAATGCGCATGGAGGACACGCAGCAGGCGATGCCGTAGTCGTCGCCGTGGTAAACGCGCATGAGGTCGTCGTTCTCGTACTGGATCGAGGAGCTGGCGACAGAAGTCTTGGCGCAGAACTTCTTGAAGTTCTCGGGCAGACGGGTCGACCACAGAACGGTCATGTTGGGCTCGGGGCTGGTGCCCATGTTCTCGAGCGTGTGCAGGTAGCGGTAGCTCATCTTGGTAACGAGCGTACGGCCGTCGACACCCATGCCGCCGATGGACTCGGTGACCCACTGCGGGTCGCCGGTGAACAGGGCCTGGTACTCGGGGGTACGGGCAAACTTGACCATGCGGAGCTTCATGATGAAGTGATCCACGAACTCCTGGATCTGCTCCTCGGTGAAGGTGCCGTTGGCAAGGTCGCGCTCAGCGTAGATGTCGATGAACGTAGAGGTACGGCCGATGGACATAGCGGCGCCGTTCTGCTCCTTGACGGCAGCAAGGTAGGCGAAGTACATCCACTGGATGGCCTCCTGCGTGTTGGTAGCAGGGTTGGAAATATCGAAACCATAGGTCTCGGCCATCATCTTGAGCTCGCCGAGGGCGCGGATCTGCTCCTGCAGCTCCTCGCGATCGCGGATGTTGTCGGCGGTCATGACCGTCGGAGTGGAAGCCTTCTGGGCCTCCTTGTCCTTGATCAGGTAGTCGACGCCGTACAGGGCAACACGACGGTAGTCGCCGATGATGCGGCCGCGGCCATAGCCATCGGGCAGACCAGTGATGATGTGAGCCGAGCGGCAAGCACGCATCTCGGGGGTGTAGACATCGAAGACGCCAGCGTTGTGGGTCTTGCGCTCGAAGGTGTAGCGCTCGACAACGTTCTCGTCGACCTTATAGCCGTGCTGGCTGGCAGCCTGGCAAGCGATGCGGATACCGCCGTTGACGTGCAGCGCGCGCTTGAGCGGCTTGTCGGTCTGGAGGCCGACGATGGTCTCCTTCTCGCGGTGGGCGTTATCGATGTAGCCAGCGGGGTGGCTCACGATACCCGTGACGGTCTTGGTGTCCATATCGAGGACACCGCCCTGCTCGCGCTCCTTAAGCAGCAGGTCGAGAACCTCGCCCCACAGCTCCTTGGTACGCTCGGTCGGGCCGGCGAGGAACGACTCGTCGCCCTCGTAGGGGGTGTAGTTCTTCTGGATGAAGTCTCGGACGTCAACCTCTCCCGTCCAGATGCCTTCCTTGAAGCCTTCCCATGCCTCCTGCATTGTGTAACCACGCTCCTAGTTACGTGTAATGCGGCGCTCTCTCACACCGCTGCTTATTGAATTCTTGAATGTTCGGCTTGCACTACCGGCTTCTTCCGTTCTTCACCACACGTTGGTGTAGGGAAAACGTTTATCCACCTTGGAACTACAACCCAAAACCCAAGATTTCACCCGTTTGAGAAGGATAACATAGCGACCCTCTCCATCTGGGCTGTTATATGTTTCTTTTTTTATATCATAATGGCGTTTTTTACAAACCCGCAGGAAATGCGAGCGCGAACAACTACCGTTCACCGATTTCTTTGGTATTTTTCCTTGCCTTTGTACGACGTTCACTCTAGCTGTTATGTCAGCTTTATCAGGGTAAAGTACCCCAGAGACCCTTCAGAAACTGAAGGGCGGCCACGGGATTTCCCCCGGGGCCGCCCTATGGCGTGGCTAGTTATTTAGCTTTGATTGCCGTTTGGCATTAGGCGGCTGCGGAAGCCTTGTCGGTCGTTGCCTTGCTGTTGCTCTGCTGGCCCTCAAAATGTTTGTAGCACCAGCTGGTGACCAGCGGGGTCAATATAGCCGTCACGATTGCGCAGGCAGCAACCTGTGCCGTAGCCGTCGCGAGCACGGCGCCACCGTACATGGCCCCGTTGACGCTTGCCATGGCAGCAGGCGTAGCCACATTGGCTCCGGCGCAGCTCGAAATGGCCGCACCTGCGACACCCGTGCCGCCCGTGAGCTTGTCGACCGCGATGACGGGAATTGCAAAGATCACCGAGCAGATCACGCCGAGCAGAATACCGGGAAGACCGCCATTAATGAGCTGGCCAAAGGTCATGGTCGAGCCCATGGCAAAGAAGACGAGCACGATGACGGCGGAAAGTGCCGGTGCCATCATCTTCTTAAAGCTGGGGAAGACGTTGCCCAGAATAATGCCGACGACGATCGGCAGGATGGCACCCACGAGCGACCAGCCGATCGGAGCCTGGCCGGCAGCGCCGAGCACGATCATCGTGACCGGAGGGCCGACAACGAGCGTGGTGATTGCGACAGCGCCACGCTCGGCCTCATTGCCCATGGTGCCCATCAGACCAGCGTACATAGCGTTGTTGGCGCCGGTGCAAGCCGCCAGCATCACCATGGCAGAGATGCCAAACAGGTTGTCGTTGAACACATAAAGGATGAGCAGCGACACGGCAACGACCACGATTTGCTTGACGGCGATGATGATGGCACCGCGGGCAGCGGCGGCAGGAGCACTCTTAAACGAAATCGTCGTACCGACGATAAGCAAAAAAGCGCCCACGAGCGGGCCTGCACCCTGCTGGGTCATGCCAAGCGTAAAGCTGCCGAGCGTTTTGAACAGATCGGGGAATAGCGTGTTGAGCAGGCAGCCCAGCAGAAGCGGCACCAAAATATTGGCACCCGGGATGGAGGACATCTTAAAGAACGGCTCCTTTGCCGCCGGCGCCTCCACCACAGTCGATTCACTCATTTATATCTCCTTTTGATGCGTGTGGCACGCGGTCGCACGCTCCTGTGCCAGAAAGAAGGCGACGGTCCCGAGTCGCAGGAGCCGTCGCCGAATTAACGTCGCGGGGTATTACCCGTCCAGAACGATGCCACCGTCGCAGTCACCGATCTCGCCGTTCACGAAGCTGGCGAGGTCGGAGGCAAAGAAGAGCACCATCTGCGCAGGCTCGCTGGCCTGGGCGGCACGGCCCAGAGGAATACCGTTGATGATGCGCTGAGAGTTCTCGTCAGAGAGAATCGAGGTCATATCGGTCAACGTGAGCGACGGGCACACAGCGTTGCAGCGAACGCCGAACCTACCGCCCTCCTTGGCGACTGCCTTGGTTAGACCGTTAACACCGGCCTTGGAGCTCGCGTAAGCCGCGGTGCCGAGCAGGCCGCCGCCGATCTTGCCAGCAACAGAGCTCACGTTGACGATAGTGCCGGCATGGGCAGCCTTAAAGTGCGGGTACACGGCGTTCATCATGGTAAAGGTGCCGTTGAGGTTGATGTCGATGGTACGGCGCCACTCGGTGTCGTCGATCTCGTCGAACTTCTTGGTGCTGATGACGCCAGCGCAGTTGATCAGGATATTGGTTTGCGGCAGGTCTGCGAAAATCTGTTCGACGGTCTCGCGCGCCTTGGGCGCATCAGCGACATCGAGCTGATAAAACTTGTTGCCCTCGCCAAGCTCGGCCACAGCGGCCTCGCCCTTAGCAGCGTTCCTTGCGATGAGCGCGACATGTCCGCCGCCCGCGACGATGCCCTTGGCGATCTCGAGGCCAATGCCCTGAGTGCCGCCCGTGACAATCGCGGTCTTGCCCGTGAAGTCAAATGCCATGACTCCATCCCCCTTTATATAAGGTGTCTCCTCGCGGGAAGTTGGAGCATCGCACGTGGCGATTATATGAGTCCCAGTCGTCATGGTGGTGACAACCCCTCGCCTAACCGCGTGCATGATAGTTCTTTGAAACGCTGCAATTCTTGAATGATTTTAATTCTTTATGCGTTCTTTATATTGCCTAGCAACCAGGTAGTTTTTGGGACATGCCTAGAGATCTGCCCTTAACTTTGCTGGCACCGACGGTGTACGGAGATCGCCTAAAGGCAGTTTTCTAGGCATGTCCCAAAAATCTTCCGTATAGGGCGCGCGTGCAGGGGTATCATCTTCCACCGAAAATAGTTTCTAGTGTTAGGGGTTCTCGGTGGAAGATACCGATTTCCATGAGCTTGGGCGTCAGCTCTTTACCGAGTTTGGCAGCATGCACCAGCGCGTTTCGCGCTTTGCCGACCAGGCTCTGGGTGGCGAGATGGCCGTCATGCGCGCCCTCATGCGCGCCGGCGGCTCGCTCACGCCGAGCGAACTCGCCGATCGTGCCTGGGTCTCGAGCGCCCGTATCGCCAATATCCTGCGCGCCCTCGAGGCCAAGGGCTGGGTCGAGCGCGAGCACTCAAAGACCGACCGTCGTCGCGTACACGTCACGGTGACCGACAAGGGATTCCAGGTCATCGAAATCAAACGCCGGGAATTCGAGGACCGCACCGCGGCCTTCCTCGAGCAGCTCGGCGAAACAGATACCCAGGAGATGGTGCGCCTTCTAAGACGTGCCAACGAAATTATCGACCGCAATCAAGAAAGGAGAGATGCCGAGTGAGGATTCTCAAGCTCTTTAAAAAACATATCCTGGCACTGTTCGCAGCTATCGTACTTATCGTAATCAGCTGCAACGCCGATCTGGCGCTGCCTACCTATATGAGCGACATCGTCGACGTGGGTGTGCAGCAAGGCGGCATCGCGTCGCCCGTGCCCGACACCATCCGCGCCGAATCGCTCGACGACCTCGAACTCTTTATGAGCACCAAGGACGCCAAAGCTGTGGAGGCCGTGTTTGGCAAGGCGGACAATAACGGCATTCGAACGTACAAGGGCACCGAGGAGGAGCGCGCCGACGGCGGCAAGATTGCCGACATCATGAGCCTCCCCGAGACTGTCGTCCTTTCGTTCAACCAGGGCATCGATGCCAACTCCATGGGCGACATGACCGGCGCATCTACCGAAGCAAGCGATGGCGGCGCCGCTCAGGCCATGCCCACGCCCGAGCAACTCGCCGAGATGCAGCAGAAGGCCGCTGCGGCGCAGAACATGCAAAAACAGATTGATGCCGACGGTGGCAAGATCACCATGAAGAGCCTGCGTCTAGGCGTTGAAGGCGGCCTAATCGACCAGGGCAAGCTCGTCGAGGGCGCCAACGATATGGCGGACAAAATGGGCTCCATGTCGGGCTCCATCGTGACCCAACGCGCCGTGAGCTATGTGCAAGACGAGTACAAGGCGCAGGGCATCGACCCCGCCGACGTGCAGAACGCCTACCTGGGCCGCATGGCGACCACGATGTTTGGTCTGTGCCTAATCTCGCTCGTCGCCACCATCCTGACCGGTGCCGTGGCTTCGCGCACCGCCTGCTCCATCGCCCGCGACCTGCGCCGCGAGACCTTCAACAAGGTTATGCACTTCTCGCCGGCCGAAGTGGGCAAGTTTAGCCAGGCCTCGCTCATCACCCGCTGTACCAACGACATTCAGCAGATCCAGATGGCCGCAACCCTGTTTATCCGCATGTGTCTGATGGCCCCCGTCATGGGCATCGTCGCCGTCATGCGCGTCCTGGCTAACCATACCGGCCTGGAGTGGACCATCGCCGTGGCCATCATCGCGGTCTCGGCCGTCGTCGGCGTGCTCATGGGCCTCACCATGCCCAAGTTCAAAAAGATGCAGAGCTTTGTGGACCGCGTGAACCTTACCGCCCGCGAGCTGCTCGACGGCCTTATGCCCATCCGCTCGTTCAACCGCGAGGAGCATGAGCTCGAGCGTTTTGACAAGGCTTCGCTCGACCTGATGACCACGCAGCTCTACACCAACCGCGCCATGAGCTTTATGATGCCGCTCATGATGCTCGTCATGAACTGCATCACCGTGCTTATCGTCTGGTTTGGCGCGCAGGGCGTCTCGGACGGCGTGATGCAGGTCGGCAACATGATGGCGTTTATCTCCTACACTATGCAGATCGTCATGGCGTTTATGATCCTCACCATGGTTTCGGTCATCCTGCCCCGTGCCGAGGTCGCAGCCGAGCGCGTGGAAGAGGTCATCACTTGCCCCACCAGCATCAACGACCCCGTCTCGCCCAAACTGCCCGCGGCCAGCGCGCCGCGCGGTGAGCTCACCTTCCGCGACGTGAGCTTCCAGTATCCCGATGCCCGCGCCGACGTCATCAGCGGCGTGAACTTCACCACACATGCCGGTCAGATGCTCGGCATCATTGGCTCCACGGGCTCGGGCAAGTCCACACTCGTGCAGTTGATTCCGCGCCTGTACGACGTCACGGGCGGCAGCATTTCGCTCGACGGCATCGACGTGCGCGACATGACCCTTTCCGAACTGCGCCGCCGCATTGGTTACATCCCGCAGCAGGGGCGCCTGTTCTCGGGCACCGTCGAGAGCAACCTCAAGTTTGCCGGCGACATGGTGAGTGACGAGGATATGCGCCAGGCAGCACGCGTCGCCCAGGCGGAGGACTTTATCGCCGAGCGCGAGGACGGGTACGACTCCCCTATCAGCCAGGGCGGCTCCAATGTTTCGGGTGGTCAGCGCCAGCGTCTGGCCATCGCCCGCGCGTTGGCCAAAAAGCCCGAGGTCGTGGTGTTCGATGACTCGTTTAGTGCCCTCGACTACAAGACCGACGCGCGCCTACGCGAGGAGCTGGCCAAAAACGTTACCGACGCCGCGCTCGTGGTCGTGGCCCAGCGCATCGCAACCATCATGCACGCCGACCAGATCATCGTGCTCGACGACGGCCACGTGGTGGGCACCGGTACGCACGAGGAGCTGCTGCGCAGCTGCCCGGCGTACCTGGAGATCGCACAGTCGCAGCTTTCCGCCGAGGAGTTGGGGCTTACCCAAGAAGAAATTGCAGCCGTCATGGAAGGAGGCGAGCGCTAATGGCAGACGAGACCAAGACTCAGATTCCCAAGCCCACCCGTCAGCGTGGTCCCATGGGCCGCATGGGCGGCATGCGTCGCGGCGAAAAGGCCAAGGACTTTAAGGGCACCATGAGGCAGCTGCTCGGCTATATCGGCCAGCACAAGATTGCCGTGTTTGCCGCCGTCGCCTTTGCCGTGTGCTCGGTCATCTTTAACATTGTGGGACCCAAGGTGCTCGGCCAGGTTACGACCAAGCTGTTCGAAGGCCTGGTCGCCAAGGTCAACGGCACCGGCGACGTTGACTTTGACTGGATCGCCAAGACGCTCGGCTTTTTGCTCTGCCTGTATCTGGCGAGCTCTGTCTGCAGCCTGGTCCAGGGCTGGCTCATGACCGGCGTCACGCAAAAGATCTGCTACCGCATGCGCAAGGAAATCGCCGCCAAGATTGCCGTCGTGCCGATGAGTTACTTCAACGGCCACAGCAAGGGAGACGTGCTCAGCCGCATCACCAACGACGTCGATACGCTGGGTCAGTCGCTCAACCAGAGCGTGACACAGCTCATCACGTCGGTGACGCAGATTATCGGCGTGCTCGTCATGATGCTTTCGATCAGCCTGCCGCTTACCGGCGTCACCGTGCTCACGCTGCCGGCCGCCGCGATTATCCTGACCGTGATGATTCACTTCTCGCAGCCGTACTTCCGCGAGCAACAGCAGGTTCTGGGCGCCGTCAACGGCATTATCGAGGAGGACTTTGCCGGCCAGAACGTCATTCAGGTGTTCGACCGCGCCGAGGCCTCGATCGAAGAGTTCGACCGTCAAAACGACCGCCTCTTTATTAGTGGCTGGCGCTCGCAGTTCCTGTCGGGCCTGATGATGCCGCTTATGAGCCTGGTGGGTAACATGGGCTACGTGGGCGTTGTCGTGGTGGGCGCACAGCTCGCACTGACCGGCAACGCCACGCCCGGCGACATCCAGAGCTTTATCCAGTACGTTCGCAACTTTACGCAGCCCGTGCAGCAACTGGGCAACGTGAGCAACACGATGCAGTCGATGGCAGCCGCCACCGAGCGCGTCTTTGAGTTCCTGGCCGCGCCCGAGGAGGAGCAGAAAGCCGACGCGCAGATTCCCGAAAAGCGCCCCGGCCATGTGGAGTTTGATCACGTCAAGTTTGGCTATACGCCCGACAAGACCATCATCCACGACTTTAGCTGCGAGGCGCAGCCCGGCCAGACCATCGCCATCGTCGGTCCTACCGGCGCCGGCAAGACCACGCTCATTAAGCTGCTGCAGCGCTTCTACGATGTGGACGGCGGTTCGCTGCGCGTCGAGGGTGTCGACGTGCGCGACTGGGACCGCGCGGCGCTGCGCGGCGAGTTTGCCATGGTGCTGCAGGATACCTGGCTGTTTAACGGCACCATCCGCGAGAACATCCGCTACGGACGCCCCGATGCAAGCGATGCCGAGGTCGAAGCCGCTGCACGCGCCGCACGCTGCGATCACTTTATCCATACGCTCGCCGGCGGCTACGACTTTATGATCAACGAGGAAGGCACCAACCTGTCGCAGGGCCAGCGCCAGCTCGTGACCATTGCCCGTGCCATTTTGGCCGACCGCCCGGCGCTAATTCTGGACGAGGCAACCTCCAACGTTGACACTCGTACCGAGGAGCTTATTCAGCGTGCCATGGATGCGCTGATGCAGGGCCGTACCAGCTTTGTTATCGCGCACCGCCTGTCCACGATCCGCAACGCCGACGTGATCTTGGTAATTCGCGACGGCGATATCGTCGAGAAGGGCACGCACGACGAGTTGCTCGCCCAGGGCGGCTTCTACGCCGATCTGTACAACTCGCAGTTCGACGAGGCGGCGTAAATTCTGCCGCGGGGAACGAATAACGCCCGAGAACGGGGGCGCAGGACAACCTGCGCCCCCGTTTTTGCTCTGCGGCCCTCAAACCGCCTCCCCTGGGACCTGATTGACAGCCCCTTCGAGGCCCCGTGGGCAAAAAATGGCAAATATGAGTACTGTTACCCTTTTAGTAACAGCCAAAACAGCCCCAAATGCCGTTTTCACGGCTTACACGCGGTCGCGCGCGCAGACGTGGTGTAAGAGTGTCCTGAGGTCCGTCGCTGCAAGTCC
>CABUCQ010000072.1 GCA_902490095.1 uncultured Collinsella sp. | reverse complement strand
CGACGCCACGGTCGCCGACGACCTGTACTGGCGCCTCTCTGCCACGGTCCCGGCGGGGCTCACGGCCTACGACACCTATACGGTGCAGTTCGTCGACACCATGGGCGCGGGGCTCGACGCGTCGAAGGTGGCCGCGAGCATGCGCGTGTACGTGGCGGCGGGCGCGGACGGCGGCTTTGACGCCGTTTCGGCCGGTAAGGACGGGCGCGCCGGCACCGAGCCCGCGAAGGGCTGGACCGACATCACGGCCCAGTGCAGGGTCTCGGTCGAGGGCAATGCCTTCACCGTGCGCACCGGCGACCTGGTCGCCGCGCTCGGCGGGGCCGATGCCTTCACCGCGGGCGCCCGCGTGGTCGCCGTGTACAACGCGCCGCTCAACAGCGCGTGCAACCACGGCATCGCGAAGGGCAACCCCAACGAGGTCTACCTGCGCTACCCGCGCTCTCCCTTTGCCGACCAGTCCGGCGATGCCGGCTTCACCCGCACGCCGAGCGACGATGCGTGCGCCTACACCTGGGATCTCGCGCTCACCAAGCGCGGCAGCGACGGCGACAAGCCGCTTGCCGGGGCGGTCCTGAGCATCACCGACGACCGCGGTCGCACGCTGGCGGCCGACGGCACGTGGGATGCGGAGGGCAAGGCTACCGTCACCACGGGCGAGGACGGCCGCGTGACCGTCTCGGGCGTGGACTCGGGCAAGCTGGAGGTCCGCGAGCTCAAGGCACCCAAGGGCTACACCGCCTTTGAGGGAACGCGCTCCGTGACGGTTAAGGCCGAGGGCCTGGACGTCGACCAGGTGGCCGCCGCCAAACCCAAGCTCACCATCACGGCCGAGTCGCCCCTGCGCGCCGACAGCGCTGACGGGTCGACGGGCAGCCTGGAGGCGTCGCTCATCAACACGCCCACCGGCACACCCCCTAGCATTACCACCGGAGGCTTCATGCCCTCGACTGGCGATATGGCAATGTACGCCGCGGCCGCCGCAGCGGTCGCCGGAGCCGCGCTCATCGTGGTCGCGCTCCTGGTCAAGCGGGGAGGTGGCAGCCATAAAGAGTAGCTGGCAGCCCCGCAGAGAGCGGGGCGAGACGTAGCGAAGTAGATGCTAAGACACAGACAGATGATGACCGATCGAATTGGAATCAAACGGAAAGTAGAGGAAAAGAAGATGAGCATGAACAAGAATATCGCACGCCTGGCAGTAACCGCCGGCCTCACAGCAGCGTTGAGCTTCGGCGGCGTGATGGCCCCGGTGACCATGGCGTTTGCGGCGGGTACGCCGGTGGCTACGACGAGTGGCAACGTGACGATTAATGAGGAGATCTACAAGGATACGACCTTTAAGGGTATCCAGATTTTCAAGGCTAAGGTTACGCAGGACCAGAAGAGCGAGGGAGTCTGGGATTCCACTGGGGATAAGACGCTTTCCGACATCGATTGGGCTTCGCCAAAAGTCAAAAAGGCTGTCACTGACAAGTTCTCAGGTGTTGCAGGAGCTCCTACGGGGAACGCGAGCGTTCAGGAGTGGATTGCTTTCATTAATAATAATGCTGGCAACAACGCCAACGTTGATACTGGTAGTACACTGGACAAGATCGCCGAGGCTTTGGAGGATGCGGGCGCTACCGATTCGACGCTTGGTTGGCAGTCATCCACTACTGGTAACTTTACGGGCCTGGAGTCTGGCTACTGGCTCTTTGTGACTGCAAGTGTTGGTTCGACTAAAGATACCGATACGACTAACGGTAATATCGATGCCTACACCTCGCCAATCTTTACTATCGTCGGCGGTGAGGGCGTAAACGTTACACCCAAAAAAGACGTCCCCAACGTGACCAAGGCCGTCAAGGACGACAATAATGGCAGCTTTGTGACTGATAAGAGTAAAAATGTCTTCGAGGCGCCCAATAGGGTTGCGGACTCTGCATCCGATCAGCTGGTTGAGTATCAGCTTGCAGGTACCGTGGCCAGCAACATCAATACTTATAATGAGTACAGCTATACCTTTACAGATGAGCTGCCTTCTACGATGGTGCCCGAACTTGACGGCAATGATCCCGTTGTCGAGGTCAAGATTGGCAATCAGGTTGTTCATCCTGATAGCTACAGCAAAGAGTATGCAGATGGCAAGCTTGTGGTTTCGTTCTCAAATCTGAAAAACGCCTATGCGAAAAACGAAGATGACACCAAGGGCGCACTCATTAACGTTGACGGCAAATCAAAGGTCTATGTGAACTATAAGGCAAGGCTTGACCCCACGAAGGTTAGCGCCGGCATGCTCGGCAAAGGTCAAAAGAACACCGTCACTCTGACCTACTCTAACAACCCGCATGCTGTCGGCACCGGCACCACCGGCACCACCGTCGAGCACCCTGCCTACGATTACACCTACGGCATTGACGTCACCAAGGTTGGTAATGAGGAAACTCCTAAGAAGCTCTCTGGGGTTGTGTTTAAGCTTCAGGAAAAGAACGGCGACACTGTCGAGGATAAGTACATTGATGCTAACGGAGTAAAGCAGGCGAACGCCGAGGCTGCCAAGCTCACCACGAACGAAGAGGGCAAGATTAACGTTGTCGGTCTCGATGAGGGCACTTATGTCCTCACAGAGGTCACGCCCGCACCTGGCTACGATAACTCTCACGGCGACAAAGGCATCACGTTCACCATTAAGCGCGGCAGCCTTACTGAGAGCAACACTGAAGTGGTCAACCCTGAGCTTACAGTGGATGACGCAGACGATCAAAGTCTCGTTACTTCCGCCAACGCCACTAACGGCATGGTTCACCTCACCGTTACCGATAAGAAGGGCTCCAACCTCCCGCTCACCGGTCTCAACGGCGTGACCTTCACTTGGATCGCTGGTGGCGCGGTGCTCGTCATCGGCGTGGCGCACCTCATCCGCAGCCGTAAGCAGGCTGAGGAGTCCGAGCAGGAGTAACGCTCGCTCACCCATCCCTTTGGCAGGTGGGATGTGATGGCCATGAGACTTGCGGACACTTTTCTCGTCCATCGACGTTCTTGCTTTGCCATTCTCTTTTCGGGGCAGACTCCGCGCTGGAGTTTGCCCCGTTCTTTTTGGACAACACAGGCAGCCTCCACCGTCCGATGCGGACTCATCCGTCATCGCGTTTCTTGACTCGTATGAGGTTCGGTTTAAGGTCCGTAGGCGCACGCGCGGTGCGGACGGCAGAAGGCATTTGCGCCGCAACAAACGCAAATAAGAATGCCCGGGGTTCGGAGCCCGGGCATTTAACAAAACCAGAAAACTAGACCGCCCGCGCTCCCAAACATTTACGCGGGGTGCGTCGTTTTCTATTGATATTGTATCCCGAATCGCCCCGCCGATCCGGGACATTTGAAAACTCAAATGCGGGCTTACGCACGAAAGAAATCTCGTTAATTCCGAAAATTATGTATAATTCCAATATAAAATGGAATCAAACGAAAACGATGGAAATGAACGAAGCGCTAATCTACTTACAAGAAGCACTAGGCCTCTCCGCTAAGACCAAAAATTGGCCTGGATCCGCGCACTTGCCGTTGCATCTGCGGGCGATTGAGGTCCGCGCTGTTGACGCAAACGGTTTTTCGTTTTTGCTTGCAAGTTTGCCTACTGGCGTCGGGCTTCCCGAGGCTAAGAGAGTCTATAGTCAGCTAGCCTTGCGCGCGGAGACTCCTGTTGTCGTTTCGTTTCCTGATGCCGATGCACGTCAGCGCAAAGCATTGGTCGCACAAGGGATTCCCTTTGTCTGCCCAGGTAGACAGGCTTTTCTTCCATTTATGGGCACAGCCTGCACGGAGAGGGGCGGTGCCCGGTTTCGCAATCGCGCGACCAAGATGTCACCCAACGCACAGGCTGCCGCAATCTGGGGAGTAGCCCAGGAGCCATATCGTCCCTATGACCTTTGTCGTGCGCTTGGGATTTCGGCAAGCCGCGCGAGTGAGGCTATAACCGAGCTTGTTGACAGGGGGCTCGCGAGGCGCGAGCGTCGCGAGCGACGTGTCGTCGTGTTCCCTGTTGCTGTTGATCTTTTGCTCAGTGAGCACATGGCAGAGCTCTCCTCGCCTGTCTCGAAGGTCTTTTTTGCAAGGAAGACGCCGCAGATCGACTGTCTTGTTGACGCCGGGGAGACGGCGCTCGCCGCGCGTTCGATGCTCGCTGCGCCGGGCATGGAACAAAAGGCCGTCTTAAGAAGTGCATGGCGTCAACTGAGCGACCTCGAAGTCGCAGACGGGGAGTTGCCGGATAACGAGACGGCGATGATCCAAGTGTGGCGCTATGCGCCCGTGTTTGCCGACTCCTCCCGTGTCGACAACATTTCGCTTGCGCTATCTTTGGCGGCAATTGACGATGAGCGAATTCAGCTCGAAGTCGATCGAATGTTTGAAAGGGAATATCCATGGCAAGAAGCGCTGTAGAAGGCCTCCAAGAATTTCAGCAGCATATGCAAGAAGCTGCAGGATCGTATGCCCTTATCGGCGGCACGGCATGCGACATTTTGCTCGCGGAGGCGGGACTTCCGTTTAGGGCGACTCACGATTTTGATGTGGTAATTGTCGCCGATGACCGGTTGCCTCAGACGGCAGAAGCCATATGGACTTTGGTGCGTGATGGCGGTTACCGCTGCGGCTGGGGCGAAGGCAAAGGCTCATGTTTTTATCGGTTCACAGAGCCTAAGAGGCCGGGTTACCCCCATATGATCGAACTCTTCGCGAAGTGCCCCGACTTTCTAAAGGGTCGTGAGGGGATTGATGTGGCGCCAATTCACGTTGATGAAAACATAAGCAGTCTTTCGGCAATTTTGTTGGACGATGCTTACTACAGCTTGTTCCTTCAGGGAATTCGGACCGTAGGCGGCGTTTCGGTCCTGGGTACGGAATACATTGTCCCGTTCAAAGCGAAGGCGTATCTCGACCTAAAAGCTAGAAGGGAAGCGGGGGAGAACGTTGATTCGAAGAAGGTAAAAAAGCATAAACGCGATGCGCTGAGGCTTGCTCAGCTGCTTGGCGAGTCGGAAGGTGTCGACCTGCGCGGAGAACTGAAGGACGATATGATTGCGTTTGTTAAAGATTGTGAGGTGGGCGACGTCAATCTGAAACAGATCGGGGTTGCGGGCGCAACGATGGCGCAGTTGCTTGAGACGATGAAAGCAACATATGGCTTGATTGGTTGAGTGTGGTTACGTGGCCCGGACGGTGCAGTCTAGCTGCGTTGTCCGGCGCGGAAGCTCGCTAATCGGCTATTATTTGTTTAGACAACCTGAGCTATAGAGGAGTGACCGGCGATGGTGCAGGGCGCCAAACATATGAAGAGCAATAACGCCGCGGCCAACGGCGGCTCAAGCCCTCAACCCAAACCTCAACCAAAGCCCAAGCGTCGTCGCAAGCGGTTGCCGCGCTGGGCCGACCGTCTCATCACCATCGTCATCATCCTTATTGGCGTGGGCCTTATGACCTGGCCGTGGATCTTGGACCGGCTCGAGGCCTCGGGCGTGTTCAACCAGATCAGCACGGTGTCCAGCACCGTGGACGCGCTGTCTGCCGAGGAGCGCGAGCGCATTCTGCTCCAGGCGCGCTCCTTTAACGAGCAGCTGGCGGGCGAGGCCACCGAGCTCCCCGCCGACCAGATCGAGCCCTACGCTCAGCAGCTCATCTTCGACCGCGACCCCATGATGAGCTGGGTCGAGATCCCCTCCATCGACGTGAGCATGCCCATCTACCACGGCACGAGCGAGGAGGTCCTCATGGCGGGCGTCGGCCACCTGGAGGGCACGAGCCTGCCGGTGGGCGGCACCTCGACGCACTGCGTGCTCACCGCGCACTCGGGCATGCGCAACCTGAGCATGTTCGACGACATCCACTCGCTGGAGCCCGGCGACCTGGTGCTGCTGCACACCATGAACAAGACGCTCGCCTACAAGATGGTGGACTCCGAGGTGGTGCTGCCCGAGGAGATGGAGTCGCTGACCATCGAGCCCGGTGCCGACAAGGTGACGCTCGTCACCTGCACGCCCTATGGCGTGAACGACCATCGCCTTCTGGTGCACTGCGTGCGCACCAAGTACAGCAAGAAGGACGTCGACAAGCAAAAGTCGCTGGCTGGTCGCCACTGGGGTAAGCGCGAGTTTGCCGTGCTTATCGTGGTCGTGGCCATTGTGCTGTTGCTGCTGGACATCGTGATCCACGCGGTCCGTAAGCGCCGCAAGGCCAAGGCCTCGGCATAAGACATCGTCCAGAACCACCACAATGGGGACAGGCATCTTTGTGGTGGTCGGGGGCTTCCAAACCATCACAACATTCGATGAAAATCGCGATTTTGGCGAAAAGTGTCGAATGTTGTGATGCTTTTCGTTGCGGGCGGGACGGTTTTCGTTTCGGGCGGGATGCTTTTCGCTGCGGGCGGCGCGGTTTCGTCGCAGAACCGCCGGCCCGCAGCCTGCCAACCGCCGCCCTCGTTACGTTTTCGCTGCATTTAGGTAAAGCGCCTGCTCCAAGCGGCGTTGCCTTGTATACTAGAGCGGTTTATCTGTTATGCGGAAGGGAGCGCCTATGGCACTCAGCGAGAAAGACGTGCGCGGCATCGCCGAGTACGCAAAGATCGCACTGACCGATGACGAGCTCACCCAGATGACGTCCTACATGAACGACGCCGTCCAGATGCTCGAGCCCGTCCTGCAATATGACTTGCCCGACGTGGAGCCCACGTTCCATCCTATCGGAAGCCTGTCCAACGTGATGGGCGATGACCTGCGCGAGCCCGAGCGCGACCTGCCGCTCGACGTTGCGCTCGAAAACGCCGGCAGCGCGCGCGACCGCTACTTCCGCGTGCCGTCCATTTTGGGAGAGGGGGAGAGCGAGTAATGGCGCAGAGCTTCGATTCCCTTACCGCTGCCCAGATCGCCGCGGGCGTTGCCGCCGGCGACTTTACCGCCACTGAGGTGGCCCAGGCCTCCCTTGCCGCCATCGAGGCGCGCGAGGGCGGGGTCCAGGCATTCCTGCAGGTGTCGCCCGAGCTCGCGCTCGAGGCCGCCGCGCGTGTGGATGCCGACCGTGCCGCCGGAAAGCCGCTGCCCCCGCTCGCGGGCGTGCCGCTGGCCATCAAGGACAACATGAACCTCGTGGGCACGCGCACTACCTGCGCTTCCCGTATGCTCGAGGACTACCAGAGCGTCTACACCGCCACCTGCGTCCAGCGCATGCTCGACGCTGGCTGTCTGCCCATGGGCAAGGCCAACATGGACGAGTTTGCCTTCGGTAGCTCTACCGAGAGCTCGGCCTTCCACCGCACCAATAACCCCTGGGATACCGAGCGCGTGCCCGGCGGCTCTTCGGGCGGTTCCGCTGCCGCCGTCGCCGCGGGCGAGGTCGCGCTCTCGCTGGGCTCGGACACTGGCGGCTCCATTCGCCAGCCGGCGTCGCTGTGCGGCGTGGTGGGCTTTAAGCCCACGTATGGCGCCGTGAGCCGCTACGGTGTGGTGGCCTTTGGCTCGTCGCTCGACCAGGTCGGTCCCTTCGGCCGCACGGTCGAGGACGTCGCGCTTGCCATGAACGCGCTCACCGGCGCGGGCCACGATCCGTACGACTGCACCAGCCAGGATTGCGCCGTCGACTTTACCGAGCACCTCAACGACAGCATCGAGGGCAAGCGCGTGGGCATCATCCCCGCGTTTATGGAGGCCGAGGGCCTGACGCCCGAGGTCAAGGCCGCTGTTCAGCGCGCCGCCCAGGAGCTGCAGAACCAGGGCGCCGAGCTGGTCGAGGTCGACCTGCCGCACCTGGACGCCGCCATCGCCGCCTACTACGTCATCGGCCCGGCCGAGGCGTTCTCCAACCTGGCTCGCTTCGACGGCATTCGCTACGGCTACCAGGAGGAGGGCTGCGCCAACCTGTCCGACCAGAGCTCGCTCTCGCGTGCCCACGGCTTTGGTGCCGAGGCCAAGCGCCGTCAGATGCTCGGCGCCTACCTGCTGAGCTCGGGCGTGTACGACAAGTATTACTACGCAGCGCAAAAGGCCCGCACGCTCATCACGCAGGACTACGACGCCGCGTATGCCAAGGTGGACACCATCCTCATGCCCGCCTCGCCGCGCACGGCCTTTAAGTTTGGCGAGATCAGCGACCCCACGCAGATGTACCTCTCCGATCTGTACACCATCTCGCTCAACATTTGCGGCAACGGCGGTATCTCGGTGCCGCTGGGTCTGGGCGAGGATACTCAACTGCCCGTTTCTGCCCAGCTGGTGGGTCCGGCGTTTAAGGACCGTCAGCTACTCACGTTTGCCCGCGCCCTGGAGCGCGGCTTTGCCGATGCCGCCACGGGTGCGCCCGCGCTTTCCGTCGCGCCCGATTTTGCCGGGAAGGGAGGCGAGCTGTAATGAAGGAGCTTTCCGAGGTCCTGCAGGATTGGGAGGCCGTGA
The DNA here is from genome assembly GCA_902490095.1 of uncultured Collinsella sp. Taxonomy (GTDB): domain Bacteria; phylum Actinomycetota; class Coriobacteriia; order Coriobacteriales; family Coriobacteriaceae; genus Collinsella. Next base: position 1,655 of record CABUCQ010000072.1, on the reverse strand, counting down.
TTGGCCTGGAGATCCACACCGAGCTCACCGCACTCGACACCAAGATGTTCTGCAACTGCAAGCTCAGCCACGATGACGAGCCCAACGCCAACGTGTGCCCGGTGTGCCTGGGCCTGCCCGGCGCCCTGCCGGTGCCCAACAAACGCGCTATCGAGAGCATCGTCAAGGCCGGTCTCGCCACCAACTGCGAGATCCAGCGCCACTCGATGTTCTACCGCAAGCACTACTTCTATCCCGACATGGCCAAGAACTTTCAGACCACGCAGGGTCCGGTCGCCTTTGCCATGTACGGTCACCTGGACCTGGACGTGACCGGTCGCGGTGCCGCCGAGCGCCCCGACTGCGCATTTGGCGAGGCCGAGGCCCAGAGCCTGGCGAGCGCTTCGGCCAACGCCGAGGGCCTGTCCACGTCCATGACGTCGACCATGCGCGAAGGCAATCAGCGTGCCGGCCACCTGGCCAGCTATGACGCGTCCAACCTGCAGATGCCCGAGCGTCGCGAGGACGGTTCCTACACGGTGCCCATCCGCATCCTGCGCATCCACATGGAGGAGGACGCCGCCAAGATGGTTCACGTGGGCGGCGCCGAGGGTCTCATTACCGCCGCGGCCGAGTCGCTCGTCGACTACAACCGCTGCGGCACGCCTTTGATTGAGCTAGTGACTGAGCCCGACCTGCGTACGCCCGAGGAAGCGCGCCTGTTTATGGAGAAGCTCCGCCGCATCTTTGTGACGCTGGGCATTTCGGACTGCTCCATGGAGAAGGGCTCCATGCGCTGCGACGGCAACGTGTCGCTGCGCCGCCGCGGCGAGACCAAGCTGGGCACCAAGACCGAGCTCAAGAACCTTAACTCGTTCAAGAGCCTGCACGACGGCCTTGCCTACGAGATCTGCCGTCAGGCCGAGGTGCTCGAGGAGGGCGGCATCATCTATCAGGAGACCCGCCATTGGGAGCCCAGCCGCAAGCGCACCGTGGTCATGCGTGTGAAGGAGACGGACGACGATTATCGTCTGTTCCCCGACCCCGACCTGGCTCCGTTCGATCTGGACGACGAGTTCATCGACCGCTGCCGTGGCGAGATCCCCGAGCTGCCCGATGCCAAGCGCGCCCGCTTTGAGGCCGACTTTGGCATTAAGGCGGCCGATGCCGAGCAGATTGCCGGCGACCCCGAGTTTGCCGACTTCTTTGAGGCTGCCGCTGCCGGTATGGCCGGCAAGGAGGCCCAGACGGTCGCAAACCTGCTGGTCAACGAGATGATCGCCTACCTTAAGGGCGCGGGTGTCTCGCTGACAGAGTCCGGTATTGCACCGGCTCAGGTGGCAGCCCTTGCCAAGCTGCTGGCGACTGATGCCATCAGCTCCAACCAGGCTCATGAGGTCTTTGAGGCCATGGCCCAGACCGGCGACGACCCCAACAAGATCGTCGACGAGCGCGGCATGCGTCAGGTGAGCGATGCCGGCGCGTTGCAGCCGATTGTGGACGAGGTGCTGGCTAACTGTGCCGATCAGGCACAGCAGTATCGTGACGGCAACCAGAAGGTCATCGGCTTTTTGGTGGGCCAGTGCATGAAGGCGAGCCGCGGCAAGGGCAACCCGAAGCTCTTCAACGAGTTGCTGAGAACGTCGCTCTCGTAAGCGGGAACTCGGGAGCCCCGG
>CABUCQ010000071.1 GCA_902490095.1 uncultured Collinsella sp. | reverse complement strand
ACTTGACCAAGGCAAGTTCGATGGTGCAGAGGTAATCCGCCACTTGCTCGAGGCGGTAGTCGGTCATCGAGGTCTTGCGGCGTCGGACGACCCCTTTTGAGAGGACCTTGCCCACCGAGCCGTCTCGCCCACGGAACAGAAGGAACGCATCCTCGCGACCTTCGGCGACCTGTGCTGCGAGATGGAGGGCTGCACCATCGCGCAGGGCCCTTTCCAAAGCGAAGTGTCGAGCCGAAGTGTTGAGCGTCGGCCCTGAATGTTCAATGACCGTTGTTTTCTGTCCCTCAAGTGGTGGACTTCTCCTCGGAGCTGTTGATTCCCCCACGCGCCCCCTTCCGTTCTCTGTTCTCCCCTTATACTCCTTGTACGAGGAGGTAAGAAGTCATGGACAAGACCACACAGGACAGCTTGGCAAAGAAACCCGTCGACATGAGGGACAGGATTCTCGAGCATCTCGAGGCCCTCACCTCTGCCGTCTCGCTCGACGACCTTGCCCGTCTGTCCACCTCCGACATCGCCGAGACGCTCATCATCTCCAGGAGCCTGGCGAGCCAGTACCTCAACGACCTTGTTCGCGCCGGCCTTGTGGTTAAGGTGGCGGGCAGGCCTGTCCGTTATTTTCATCGCCGCGCGTTCCAGAAGCGTTTTCAGGTAAAGCTCTCTGCAAGCGAGTACGCCTCGCTCGCCGACCTCATCCAGGCGACGGGAATCGCCGATCACCGCGACTTCGCGCGTGCCGTGGGCTTCGACCTGAGCCTCAGCTCCGTTGTCGAGCAGTGCAAGGCTGCGGTTCAGTACCCTCCGTTTGGCCTACCCATCCTCTTGAGCGGCGGCGTGGGTGTCGGTAAGTCTTTCCTTTCTCGCCTTGTGTACGAGTACGGCAAGAACCAGGGCTTGCTGTCCCGCGACTCCTCCTATGTGCGCATCGACTGCGCCGGGGTCCCGGACGCCGCCTCGTTCAACGGGCTTCTTGACGAGTCGATCGCGAAATCGCGCGGGGGTGTGGTTTTTGTCAACGGCATCGAGGCACTCTCTCCCTCTGCGATGGAGCACTGCCTTGCGACGGCCCTCGGGCTCGATGCCTCCCAGGATGCGCCGCGCGCTCGCCTCGTTCTTTCGACGACGCTTTCCTCCGATGACCTGAAGGTTTCCTCGGCCTACAGCAAAATGCCCATCTGTGCCCGCGTCCCCTCACTCAAGGAGCGGACCCCCGAGGAGCGCGAGGATCTCATCTTGAGCTTCCTGCGCAGCGAGGGGTGCCGAATCGGTTCTGATGTGAAGATTAGCCGCGGCGCATACCGTTGCCTCGTGAACGCGGACTTTTCCGATAACATCGCCGGCTTGCGCGCCTGCGTGACGAACTGCTGCGCCAAAGCGTTCCTCAATCGCGAGGGCGACTACGTCGTCGTTCGCCCGTATCTTCTTCCCAGCGGGCTCCTCTCCTCCGCGCAGATCGATCAACAGCCCGACGATGGCGTTCTGATCGACGCGTCCCTGGATGCCGCCGAGAGCACAGGGCCGGTCGAGCAGGCGCTCGATGCCCTGTGCTCTCTCGATGAGCGATTCTGCGCCGGGGAGCTCTCTGTCTCCGAGCTCGTCTCGCAAGCTGTCTCCGCTGTGCGCGGCGTTGAGGATCACTTGATCTTCGGCCGCGGCGTTACCTCCTCGAGGTCGCGCGCCTTCGAGCGCATCGTGGGCGCGGTCCTTGCCGACGCAGGCTCTTCTTATGGCATCGAGCTTTCGAGGAAGGTCGCTTTTCTACTGGCCCAGGAGATTTGCCTGCAGTTGTGGCCGGGCATCGGCCTGGCTAAGCGAAAGTCTGCCTGTGCGGAGCAAATCTCCCATCTCCTCGGTGCCGTGACCTCCGAATTACCGTTTGCCTCGAGCGTCTCCGATCAGGTCGCCGCAGACGTGGAAGGGGCGCTGGGAATCTCGCTCGATCACTTCACGAAGACGCTTCTGACGCTGTGCGTCGCATCGGAGTCTCGCGACGCGAAGGCCCTTCGAACGCTCTGCGTCATCTTGTCCCACGGCTACTCAACGGCGACGAGCATCGCCGACGCGGCGAACCGTATGCTCGGCATGCATGTGTACGAGGCGGTCGACATGCCCTACGACCAGCAGCTGAAGGACATCGTCGGTCCGCTCCAGCGCCTCGTCGACCGCCATTCCTACTGCACCGGGGTCGTGTTCCTCGTCGACATGGGCTCCTTGGAGGAGGCCTATAAGGCCCTCGAGAACGTTACCGACTCCACTATCGGCGTGGTGAACAACGTCTCTACCGGTCTTGCGCTCGAGATCGGGGTCGGGCTGCTCGGCGGCAAGTCCATCGCCGAGGTTCTTGGCGATGCGACCGCCGCGTGCGTGACGCACTGCAAGGTGATCGAGCGCGTCAACCGTGAGGACGCCATCGTCTTCTGCTCCGAGTCCGGGGTCGACGCCGCGGAGAGGATACGCCAGCTCGTCTCGCAGAGCCTCCCGCGCACCATAGGCGCGCGCCTGCTCACGAGGCCCTTCAAGCAGCTCGTCGCGAACGGGTCGAACGACGCCGTTTTCTCCGAGCACCGCGTCTGCGCCGTCATCGGCACGGGAGACCCCGGGGTCGCCTCCGTCCCCTTCGTCGCCCTCGAGGACATCATGTCGACGGCGTCCGCCTCTAAGGTTGATGCCGTGTTCGGCAGGTGGCTTGACGCTTCCGAGCTCTCTTCTTTCCACGAGAAGCTGCTCTCGAACATGACGCTGCAGAACGTCATCCGCTCCATCACCATCCTCGACCCGGAGCGGCTATTCCATGAGATCGAGAGCGCCGTGCACGAGCTTCAGCGCAGGACAGGCGAGAAGATCGGCAGTAACGCCATCATTGGGCTCTACGTTCACCTCTGCTGTCTCGTCGAGCGCCTTGTTACCAGAAACCCCATTGAGACCTACGTTGGCCAGGACCGCTTCGAGGAGGAACGCGCCGATTTCATCGAGTCCTTCAGGCAGAGCTTCTCGAGCATCTCGACGCGCTATCGCGTAGAGGTTCCCGTAAGCGAGATCGCATATGTCTTCGACTACATAAGCGTGAGCGCCGCCCCGGCGCGAGAAGAGCGCCTCGGCTCCTCGGACCTCCTGCTCGACGAGTGACCTTCCCCGCGCCGCCGCAAGCTGACCGCGCGTCCTCAATAATCCGATAACCCCTTGCCCGGCGCGAATCCGGATAGCGCCGAGGCAGTACCGAACGTAAAACTTCATTTGATAGGAGCAAACATGAGTGTTGTTATGGCACGAATCGACAATCGCCTGCTTCACGGCATCATCGTGACGCAGTGGGCCCCGGTGTCGGGCGCGACCCGAGTCATGGTCATCGACGACAAGGTCGCCGGCGACGAGGTCCTGAAGTCCACCATGAGGATGGCGCGCCCCGCGGGCATGGCCGTCTCGATTATCTCCGAGGAGACCGCGCTCAAGAACTTCGCGGCGGGCAAGTACAACCGCGAGAAGGTCTTTGTCATCGCCAAGGAGCCCGAGACGATCCTTCACCTGGTCGAGTCGGGCATCGAGCTCCCGTCGCTGATCGTCGGCGGCTCTCTTGTCAAGGAGGGCGGCGTCCAGCTCACCCAGCGCGCCTATGCCTCCGCCGAGAACGTCCAGAGCTACAAGGCGCTCATCGCCCGCGGCGTCAAGGTGACGGCACAGTTCGTGCCCGCCGACAAGCCCGTCTCCGTCGCCGACCTCATCTAAGGAGGGATCATGGTCAACTTCACTATCCTGCAGGTCGTCCTTTTGACCCTGCTGGCCTTCATCAAGCACGTGGACTACTACGGCATCCCGATGATCTTCGTCAACTATGCCGTCTTCTGGGGCCTTATCACCGGCGTCGTCATGGGCGACTGGCAGACCGGCCTCGTCATCGGCGGCACCATCCAGCTCATGCAGCTCGGCGTCGCGGGCTTCGGCGGCTCGTCGATTCCCGACTACGGCACGATGGCCATCATCGCCACCGCCTACGGCGTGACCCTGGGCGCGGACACGGGCCTCGCCATCGGCCTGCCGGTCGGCATGCTCGGCATCCAGCTCGACGTCATCGTCAAGATCCTCAACGGCTTCGTCGTCGAGAAGTCCCAGAAGTTCTGCAACGAGGGTAAGTTCAATCAGATGAACGCCATCCTGTGGGTCTGCCCCGCGCTCTTCGGCCTGTGCGCCGCCCTGCCCGTCTTTGTCTCCGTGACGCTCGGCCAGCCCGCCGTCAACTGGCTCCTCGAGGTCATGCCTCAGTGGTTCCTCTCCGGCCTCACCCTCGCCGGCAAGATGCTCCCGGCCATCGGTATCGCCATGCTGCTCCGCTACATGCCCACCGGCAAGTACTTCCAGTACCTGCTCGTCGGCTTCTTCCTCTCGGCCTTCCTGAACGTGCCCATCATCGGTGCCGCCATCGTCGGCGTTGCCCTCGCGATCGCGTTCTACCAGCGTGCCGAGAGGGACACCGAGCTCGCCGCCCACGCTTCCGCAGACGCCTTCATCGGAGAGGATGAGTAACCATGGAAAACGAGAACATCACCGCCGTCGCCGAGGGCAAGCCCTCCGGCTACAAGGTCACCAAGAAGGATCTGCGCAACGCGAACTGGCGCTGGCTCATGAGCGTGTGCACCTTCAACTACCAGACCCAGCAGGGCGCCTCAGTCGCCTACGCCCTCTCGCCGGTCCTGAGGAAGATCTACACGAACGACGAGGACTATAAGCAAGCGCTCAACAACCACTTCCGCTACTACAATACCCAGCCTTGGCTCGCCGCCATCATCCTTGGCGCCTGCGTGGCCATGGAGGAACGCGACGGCCTAGCGGCGGCGGACGCCGTCCAAGACCTGAAGATCGGCACCATGGGACCGCTCGCCGGCGTCGGCGACTCCCTGCTCATGACCATGATCCCGACCATCATGGGCTCCATCGCCGCCTACATGGCCATCGAGGGCAACCCCGTGGGAGCCGGCATCTGGTTCGCGCTCATCCTGGCCATCTTCTGGGTCCGCATGCACGCCCTCGAGTTCGGCTACAAGCAGGGCGTGAAGCTCGTCACCGACTTCAGCGAGAAGCTTCCCAACCTCACTGCCGCCGCCTCCGTGCTCGGCCTCACCGTGGTCGGCTGCCTCATCGCCTCGGTCATCGGCGTCACCTGCCCGATTAGCTTCAGCTTCGGCGACGTCTCGATGGAGATTCAGCCGCTGCTCGACAAGATCCTGCCTGCCATGATCCCCGCCGCCATCACGGGAAGCGCGTATTACCTTCTTACCAAGAAGAACGCGAGCATGACGGTCCTCATCCTCGTGGTGATCGTCCTCGCGATGGTCGCCTCCGCCGCTGGCATCCTCGCTTAGCTTCGACCCAAGAGATTGGTGAATCAATGAGAAAGATAGTTGTGGCGAGCCATTCCCTTCTCGCCCAGGGCTTCAAGGACACCCTCGAGTTCCTTACGGGTAAGAGCGACGCCGTCAACGCCGTGTGCGCCTACGTGAACGACAACGGCGAGGGGCTCGACGCGGCGGTCGAGGCGGCTCTTTCGGGCACTGACGAGGTCGTCGTCCTCACCGACGCGCTCGGCGGCAGCGTGAACCAGCGCTTCTCCCGCTTCGCCTCCGACCGGATCCACGTGATCGCGGGTGTCAACCTCCCGCTCGCCATGACGGTCGCGCTCGCGCGCCCCGACGAGAAACTCGACTTCGACGCCCTCGTCGACGAGGCGCGCCAGCAGATCGTCTACGTGAACGGTGCCAGTTCCGCCGAGTGCGAAGACGACGAATAGAGGAGGTCGACGATGAGAGAGTTCCTTAAGGACGTGTGGATGCACGGCGGTGAGGAAAGCCGCGCCATCACCCCCGAGAACATCATGGGCGAGAAGGGCCGTGCCGCCATGTCGGCCAGCCACCTCGGCGTCGGCCGCAAGGGCTCGTGCTGCGTGCCCCTTGAGTCCGGCGAGACCATCACGCTCGCGGACATCGAGGGCCCCGGCATCATCCGCCACATCTGGATGACCGTCCCCGACAAGACCGCCGCCGGCAGCTTCGTCATGCGCGACCTCGTGCTGCGCTTCTACTGGGACGACGAGGAGACCCCCTCGGTCGAGTGCCCTGTCGGCGACTTCTTCTGCAACGGCTTCGGTGAGCGCGCCATCGTCAACTCGATGCCCATCTGCGTGAACCCGACGGGCGGCATGAACTGCTACTTCGAGATGCCTTTCAGGAAGCACGCCAAGGTCACGCTTACGAGCGAGCACCCCGGGTTCATTAAGTACATCTTCTACACGTTCAACTACGCGCTCACCGACGTGCCGGACGACGCCATGTACTTCCACGCCCGTTTTAACCGCGAGCGCAGCACCCGCAGGGGCGTCGACTACACCGTGCTCGACGGCGTGCGCGGTAAGGGCTACTACGTCGGCACCTACATGGCCCTGTGCGCCCTGGAGCGCTATTGGTGGGGCGAGGGCGAGATGAAGTTCTTCCTCGACGGCGACGAGGAGTTCCCCACGGTCACCTCGACGGGAGCCGAGGACTACTTCGGCGGTGCCTGGGCCTTCCTCGACAGGCCGCCCCACGCGCTGCCCGAGGCGCAGTGCTTCAACACGCTGTTCGCCGGCTACCCGTACCGCTCGACGCGCGACGCCACGCGCGACCGCTTCAGCGCGGGCAAGCCGAACCCGAACCCGATGCTCGCGACCAACGACGACGCGCTGCCCAGGCACGGCCTCTACAGGTGGCACCTTCCCGACCCGATCTCGTTCAAGGAGGACCTGCGCGTGACGTTCCAGGACCTCGGCAACGATGACATCAAGCTCTACGAGCGCGAGGACGACATCTCCACCGTCGCCTACTGGTACCAAAGCGAGCCGCACGCCGTGCTCGCCCCGTTTGCCGCAAGGCAGGACCGCGTGCCCAGGTAGGGTCGCCTCGAAACAAGCCAACGTTATGGGCGCCCGCAGTTGACCATGACTGCGGGCGTCCCTTTGTAAGGAGGATCACATGAGCGAAAAGCAAATGAGGCTCGGCGCCCTCGAGGCCGGCGGGACCAAGATGGTCTGTGCCGTGGTGTCCGGCGACGGCGAGGTCCTCGACCGTATGGAGACCCCGACGCTTACGCCCGCCGAGACCGTCCCGCAGATGATCGAGTGGTTCACCGCCCGCGATGTGGACGCGTTGGGCATCGGCGCCTTCGGCCCGACCTGCGTCGACCCCAACGACGAGCGCTACGGCTCCATCCTCCAGACGCCCAAGCTCGCGTGGCGAGGCCATGGTCTTCGCGCCGCGTTCGCCGACGCCCTCGGGATTCCGGTGGCCTACGACACGGACGTGAACGTTGCCTGCCTCGGCGAAGTGGTCTTCGGCTGCTGCAAGGGGCTCGAGGACGCCGTCTACGTGACCATCGGCACCGGCGTGGGCGCGGGCGTCATGTGCGCGGGCAGGCTCCTTCACGGCATGCTGCACCCCGAGGCCGGCCACATGCTGGTAAGGACCCGTCCCACCGAGGAGGGACGCTGCGTCTGCCCGAGCCACGCGAGCTGTCTCGAGGGCCTCGCCTCCGGCCCCGCCATTGCCGCGCGCTGGGGAAAGCCCGCGGCCGAGCTCGCGGACAACGATGAGGCGTGGGCGCTCGAGGGGGATTATCTGGGGCAGATGTGCGCGAACCTCGTGCTCATGTACTCGCCTCGCCGCATCGTCCTCGGCGGCGGCGTGATGCACCAGGAGCAGCTCTACGGCATCGTCCGCAAGAAGACCCTCGAATATCTGGGTGGCTACATCCAGACCGCCGAGCTTAAGGACATGGAGAGCTACATCTGCGCCCCGGGCTGCGGCGGCGACCAAGGAATCCTCGGCGCGGCCGAGCTGGCAAGAAGGGCGCTCGCGTAACTTGCGCTCTCTCCGCCATACAACGCGTTAAGAAAAGACGAGCGCTTCTTGCCAATTGAGCGGCAAGAAGTGCTCGTCTTTTGCATTTTTGTCTCTCAAAATCTTATTTTCACGATTTGCATTTTCATCCCGTTGTCACCGACCCTTGCGAGAAACCGGAAAAAGCCGCTGACAGAAGGGTCTCTCAAATCGTTATAACCCAGCATATAGCCGCGACTTGTGACCTGCAGACGGCTGTCCCACGTGCCGATTTCCTTGGCGGCATCCGAAACCGCAAAATATGCCCCCACATCCTTGATTTTTGCAGTCTTAAGCCATGTTTTTGCGATCATCTTTACTGCTGTCCGATTGGCAGCATCAAAGACCAGCACACCGCCGGGGAAAGCGTCCGCCATCTCCCGCACCAGTTCCCGGACCTGCTGGGTCAGAAAGTAATAGAACACCCCGGAGGCAAAGAACACCGCCCCGCCGGAGGCATCGATTTTGCTAAACCATGTGGTGTCTTTCAGGTCGCAGGGGATATTTTGTTCTCGATCCCCGGCGGGCAGTAGCTGCTGCCGCAAGGCAATCACATCCGGGAAGTCCAGATTGTAAATCTTGCATCTACCGTTGTCGCAGGTTCTGCCGGTGTTGTCCAGTCCGCAGCCCAGATTGACCACCGCCGCATTGGGGTGGCCTTTCAGGTAATCCTGTACCTCGAAAGCAAGATCACCCTGCCGCATTGCCACCTCCAGCGCACCAAAGCGCTGTATCAGGCTGCGGGAGTTTTTCTCTGCCTTTGAAAAGTCGTAGTCGATCTGGTCGAGCAGACGAACCGCTGTTTCATCCCTGTAAAGGTTCGGGTACAGCTCCGTACACAGCTTCCGGGAATACAGCGGGAGGATCAGCGTCTCCTGCACGGTGTTTTTCTCGATTTTACATTTCATAGGTTCCTTCCTCAGTGAATAAAAACTGTCGTAATTGCCGCCAGCACAGCCGCTATGGCTGTCATGCCTATCGCCATGTGCGGGATGGATGCAAAAATGCCCGCATGGCGTCCTCAAACGCCATATCCGCCACACTGCCTTGCAGAACGTCGCAACGCCCCTCCTGAATTGCAGCTCGGTTGAGCTTTCTAGTCCTCTCCACGCTGACGGGCGTTTTCAAAGAACGACATCTGGCCCCTCCGATTTCGTGCATTCCGCATAAGTCAACGGGAACGAGGCCTTCAGCAGCGCGCTTTTATGCACCGCCCAGCCGTTTTGACGTAGGAAGCACAGGTATTCCTCGCTTGTCCACCTGCTGTGGAGGGGGAATCCCGCCATACTCATGAAAAAGGCTTTTGCCTTGCCGGAAACCGAGTTCCCCGCGTGGGTGAAGGTTGGCGCGATGAGCACGCCGTCGTCCTTCAGCACCCGCCTGATTTCTTGCAGGGCCTTTTCCGGATGCGGCACTATGTGAAGCGCGTTGGACGTGATCACCACTTCGAAGGACTTCTGTGCATAGGGCAGGCGGAACATATCTTGTACGGAAAAGTGCAGCTTTGCGGATTGATTGTCCCGCTTTGCTTCAAGGATCATCTTTGCAGAAGCGTCCGTAGCCTCGATGTGCGCCGCCGCATTCACGATGCTCTTTGCGATAAGCCCCGTGCCGGTGGCGACTTCCAGCACGGTTTTTGCTTTTACCACCGGCCTGATCAGCTCATACATCTTCTCATACGCCGCCCGGTCGTTTCGCATGAAACGGTCGTACCGAACGGCATTCTTGTCCCAGAAGCCCTTGCGTCCATGCATGGCTATCGCCCCCAAACAGTTAGAGCCATCTAACTATAACACGCGAATCGTGCAGTAAGTCCTTGTGTCCGTTCATGAGAGGCTCGGAGTGAAACGGAATGTTGGGGAGATCGGCCCTGGCAAGCTTGGCCTCATAGCCCGTGACCGCCTCGGCGAAGCTGTCTGCCTGGTCGTGAAAGACGAGTGTGAGCGGGTGGTAGCGAGCCTTGCCCCCGCGATCACCGCTCTCGTCGACGAAGGTGCTGAGCTCCTTGGCCAATGGGGATTCCTAATGGAATGGATAAAAAATAGCCGGGGGACTCCCCCGGCACTTGGAGGTAGCTCAATGAGCCACCAACAGCCTTATAGCATGCGCTGACGGTAAGTGCAGGGGGGGCGAGCCGGTACATGGCGTCGCGGCTGATGCGCAGCATCGCTCACGCCTCGTCGGCGCCGAATATCGCGTTGGTCGATGCGATGAGCCTCACCTGGCTCTTGCTAATGCTCTTGGTCATGGTCGTCCTCGAGCTCCTTTCGTCTCGAGGCTCCCTCGCGTGCCCGGCCGCGGGCGGCTCCCGGGGCGGTCGCCGCCGTCATTTCCTGCCGCTCCTCGACTCGATGTGGGCGTCC
>CABUCQ010000070.1 GCA_902490095.1 uncultured Collinsella sp. | reverse complement strand
CGGCGCGACCGCGACCGTACACCACGGTGGAGCCCATATAGCACATGTTCTTGCGGTCGCCGAGCGGCACGTCGTCGGTGCCCGCGGCAAGCTCGATCACGTTGGCGTGTTTCTCGACCGGCACGGACTCGCCGGTCAGTGCGGCCTCTTCGATCTTCATCGTGGCGCTCTCGAGCACGCGGCAGTCGGCCGGGACGGAGTCGCCCGCCTCGAGCATGATCACGTCACCGGGCACGAGCTCGGCGCTCGGCAGGTGCACGAGCTTGCCGTCGCGCAGCACCTTGGACTGCGCCGCGCTCATCTCCTGCAGGGCCTCGAGAGCCTCCTCGCTTTTAGCCTCCTGGACCACGCCCAGCACCGAGTTGACGATAACGACGAACATGATGATGGCGACATCGGCAAAGTCCGCCTCGCCCTTGACCATGCCCGTGAGCGCGCTGATGACGGCGGCAACGATCAGCATGATGACCATGGGGTCGGCCATCTGCTCAAAGAAGCGCTTCCACAGCGGCGTCTTCTCGGCTTCCTCGAGCTTGTTAGGGCCTGTCTTAGCGAGGCGCGACGACGCCTCGTCGTCGCTCAGGCCGAGGTTCTCATCGACACCTTGGTCGCTGAGCACCTCCGCCGCGGCGGACAGGTATTCCTTTTGCATATAGAGTCCCCTCCTGGGATTCGGGCCACTCAGCAGATTGATGCCCGATCATAATTCCCAGGAGAAGGGCAAGGGCTCATCAAGGCTGCCGTGCTGAGCGGCAGTTGATAGTGGAGCTATGGTACCCCAAAGCAACGCGTCTAGCCAAAACAATCCATTTGGAAATATGGTCCATAAGCAACGGTGCAGACCGTGTGATGCTCAATACTGATAAAACGTTTTTTCTTCGGCGCATCATCAAATTGAAATATCGCCCAGATAGCAGCGGTTAGAACGGTTGGTAAAGTTTTTGCATATACCGTTTTTCCGCAAAAAATGAACTTCTAATTCGGCATACGGTCGATTTTTTGGGGTATTCGGACGCCATTTCGTTATAATCAACTCGGTTTTATTTCTTATGGTTTATCTATCAGCGCAAGACGATGTCAGATGGAGGTCTGAATGTACAAGCGCACCAAGATTGTATGCACCATGGGTCCCGCCTGCGATAGCGACGAGACCATCCGCGAGATGATCAAGGCGGGCATGAACGTCGCCCGTTTTAACTTCTCGCACGGCTCCTACGACGAGCACCACGGTCGCATCGAGCGCGTCCGCCGTATTTCCAAGGAGCTCGGTATGCCCGTCGGCATCCTGCTCGACACCAAGGGCCCCGAGGTCCGCACCGGCCTTCTGGTCGACGGCAAGAAGGTTGCCGTCAAGACCGGCGACAAGATCGTCGTCACCGCTCAGCCCACAACCGAGGATTTCCACGGCACCTCTGAGCACATCTCCCTCGACTACCTGGCTCTGCCCTCCGAGGTCGAGAAGGGCTCCCTCATCCTGATCGATGACGGCCTGGTTGCCCTCGAGGTCGAGTCCGTCGACGGCCAGGACATGACCTGCGTCGTTAAGAACGACGGCCTGATCGGCGAGCGCAAGGGCGTCAACATGCCCAACGTCAACATCTCGCTGCCCGCCATCACCGAGCGCGATCGTCAGGACATCCTCTTTGGCCTGACCGAGAACATCGACTACATCGCCGCTTCCTTCATCCGCGACGGCGAGTCCGTCCGCGGCATCCGCGAGCTTTGCCGCGAGAACGGCGGCGAGCACGTGACGATCTTCCCGAAGATCGAGTGCGCCCTGGGCGTCGAGAACTTCGACGAGATCCTCGAGGCTTCCGACGGCATCATGGTCGCCCGTGGCGACCTGGGCATCGAGATCAAGCCCGAGCTCGTTCCGCACATCCAGAAGGAGATCATCGCCAAGTGCAACGCGGCCTACAAGCCCGTTATCACCGCTACGCAGATGCTCGACTCCATGCAGCAGAACCCGCGCCCGACGCGCGCCGAGGTTGCCGACGTTGCTAACGCCATTTACGACGGCACCGACGCCGTTATGCTGTCCGGCGAGTCCGCTGCCGGTAAGTACCCGGTCGAGGCCGTCAAGATGCAGGCCAGCATTGCTCTCGAGACCGAGAAGTACCTCCCGGCTCACGCTCCGCTCGAGGTTCCGGCTGACGCTCACGGCACCCGCGTTGTCAACAACGTTGTGGGTATGTCCGCTGTGAACATGGCCACCACCGTTGGCGCCAAGTGCATCACCGTGCCGACGACCACCGGCCGTACTGCTCGCCTGATCTCGCACTTCCGTCCCAACATGCCGATCTGCGCGTTCTCCCGCCACGAGTGGGCCGTCCAGCAGATGATCATGTACTGGGGCGTTATCCCGCACCAGGCCGAGATTACCCAGGGCACCGTCAACGGCACGATCGTCAAGGCGATCGAGACCGCTAAGGAGCTCGGCTACGTCGAGGCCGGCGACCTGACCGTCGCCACCGCTGGCGATCCCCGCATGAGCGTCCAGCTCGAGGACAAGGTCTCCTCGACCAACGTCGCTTACGTCGCTCAGGTGCGCTAAGTCGTACTTGCAAGCACACTTGCATCGCAAAGGGCCCGGAAGGCGAAGCCTTCCGGGCCCTTTTTCTGTGCCAATGCCGGCGCACGGCAAAACACACACTCATTTCTTTACCAAAAGCGCGAAATCCACCCTTCGAGACCCAATGAATAAAGTCCCAAGCGCTAAAAGTGTTCGCCCGGTGGCAAACCCACACCTTAACCGACGCTGCTAAATCGTTTTAGCAAGAGCCGGATTGACCTGCTTTTCGGAAGTATGCGGCAAATTCTGATACCTCCGAGCACACCCCGTTTTTTCGCAACAAAATGCCTGATAAACTAGCCTCAAAAGCCAGGTCTGCTCACAAGGTTTAGATTTTGCCGCATACTTCCGAATTGACACTGGCATCGCACGGTCCAAAAGCATATTTCGACCAGGAGGACGTCATGGACCTGACGCTATGCGGTCAATCCGCTTTTTACTATCACCGTATCCCGCCACAGATATTAGGCCTTTACCCTGCCATTAGCCTTGGCAATATGGATCGCAGATGTTGCGGCCTCGGAAGTCATGCAGTTGTAAAAGACCTGCTTCACGCACCGCTTCACAGGATTGTATTCACTCGGGCACAATCCGGGTCGCGAAGCCTGTTTAAATCGCACCTCCTGACCCAAGAGCCGCCTCCCGGGTCGTTTAGGCAAACCGAGCATGGGTTTGATGTCACATCGCCCGAGTTCACACTGCTCAACCTTGCTACGCAGGTCTCACGCAACCAGCTGCTTATGGCGTGTTATGAGATGTGCAGCTCGTTTGCTGTGTATACACCCTGCAAACGAGCGCAACGGCAACTTGATGAAGCTATTTCGCTTAAGCTCATTCCACCCAACTGCGGCTGGGAGCGGGTTATCGACGTCAACGGCAAGGATACCAACCTGTGGAAGCGCACGCCGCTTCTTACCGCAGCGGATATCGCCGCGTTCGCCAAGCAGGCCGCAGGCCTGCGCGGTGTTAAGCAGCTCCGCTGGGCCGCCGAACGCATGACAGGACAGACCGCCTCGCCCTTCGAAGTACAGACCTCCATGCTTATCTCGCTCCCCCGCGACGAGGGCGGCATGGGCATCAACATCGCAAACAACGTGCGCATCCCACTCAGCGACGCCGCGCGCTCGCTGTATGACAAAACCTGCTGCTACGCCGATATCCTCATCGAAAGCGCCACCGACAGCATGGGCGTCATTCTGGAATGCCAAGGCCGCTCTGCCCACGACAGCGAAGCCGCGAGCCTCTCCGATGCCGAGCGCGCCACCGCGCTCACAAGCATGGGCTACGACGTCATCCAAATTACCTTTGGCCAGATTAAGGATAAGAAGAGCTTCGACCACATAGCCGAGCTCATCCATAAAAAGGCTGGACTTTCCTACACCCCAAAGACCAAACAGGAGCGCGCCGCCGAAGTCACCCTGCGGCAAGAGCTACTTGTCAATTGGGTTGAGCTATTCACCGCCAAGCCGGCCAGCTAGCAGCTAGCAATCAGGGGAAGCGCAGGCATATCGGGCGATTCGACGCGAGCCGCAAATCCCGCCTCGGTTAGCTCGATGACCTCGGTAAACGTTGTATCGAAAAACTCCTCGGTTAGCAGGCGATACGGCGGATGATCGGACTCGCCGGGGTTTTCGCGTACAATCTCGTGCATAACGCCGATGGTCTTGAGCACATACTCCTTATGGATGGGATACTGACCAAAACGGGTCGCCGCAGTATACAGGCGATCGGTCGCGCGCGGTATCGAAACGATGCCGAGTGTCTTGCCAAACCAGTCAAAGTCGCCTTGCTTTTTAATGCGGAATTCCTCGCACGGCTTGCCGCCGTGCGCCTCCAGGTACTGATTCACACGCGTATTCCATACGGTATCGGCCACCAGATGCGACCAAACGCCCAGCGTCAGATCGAGCAGCGACTGCGCCACGTCATCGGGCGCGAGCGAAAGCTCGCTAGCACCGGGACCGGCGACCGGCTCGGCGTCCTTGTAACGCTGGGGATAATGCACCCGATTGAGTCGCTCGCGCTCCTCGACAATCGAGGTCGCGGCAGCTGGCGCACCGGTGGGCGAACTTTTAAGCAACGGTGCCACATAGGTATCCCAGAACTCATGCTCACGAGGCTTAGGGATAGGCTCGGGCTTTGCAAAGTGCGTAATGCGGTACGGGATGGGATCGGCGATGCCAGGGACCATATAGCCCACGAAGATATCCGGAACCACGCAGCCAAACAAAAAGGCATTGCGGTCGCGCACGCTATTGGCAAGCGCACCGGTGCGCTCCAGCAAACGCTCCGTCTGAGCGATATGAATGTTCCAGCTTGGCATAGCCACCCCCATAAAAACCTGGATAACTATACCATCACGGCAAAGCCGCGCGGGCGGCTACGCACGCTCCACGCAGCAACTATTCCACAACGCCGCTCTCGGTTCCATACGACGATACCGGCGCCTCGACCACATGGTGATATCGATCGATAAAGATTGCACGGGCACCCAGGCGTCGTACCAAATCCTGATGGTGCGTGCTCATCAAGACCGTCTTACCGGCAGCAACATAGGCCAGTAGAAAGTTGACCACGATGTCGCAAGAGTCCTCGTCAAGTCCGTTGGTAGGCTCGTCGAGCACCAGGATATCCGGGTTCATCGACACGACGGCAGCCAGCGCCACGCGCTTCTTTTGCCCGCCCGAAAGCTGATAGGGCGAGGCATCGACCAGATCGGCAACCTGGAACAGCTCCATGGCGTCGCGGACGCGACGCTCGAGCTCGTCTGCCGGCAGCCCCATTTGAGCCGGGCCAAACGCGACCTCCTCGCCCACCGTGGCGCAAAAGAGCTGCGCATCGGCATTCTGGAACACAAAGCCCACGCGCTGATGGAACCGCTGGGCCGTCGCGGAATCCTTGAGATATGCCGCATCGACCGCATGCCCGTCAAACAGATACGCACCCGCGTCCACAAGTTCAAGGCCGTTGATAAGGCGCATGATCGTCGTCTTACCGCAGCCGTTGGGACCGAGCAGAGCAACGAGCTCCCCACGGTTCACCTGCAATGAAATGCCGTCGATCACCGTATGACCCGCATAGGAAAACAGCACGTCGCGAAACTCGATGATCGGCGTGACCTCGGTGCCGGCAGCACCGCTCGCACCCATCGCGTTATTCGTATCGTTTGCCAAAACGTCGCCCTTCCCTACTCACATCGACGGTTCGACCGTCCGCGCTACAGCACCGCGCACAACACGGCGAGCAACGCAACGCCGGCCGCGTAAACCGCATCGCGCCAGCCAAAGCCGCTCCGTGCAGGCGCCGGATACACGCCGGCGAAGCCGCGGCACAGCATGGCCTCGTCCATCGCGCGGCTGCATTCCATCGCCTTGATAAACGTCATGCCCATGATACCCGCCAGCGAGTCGGTACGCGAAAAACCCGCGGGCGCGGAACCGACGCTGCGCAGCATGACCGATTCGCACAGATCGTGCGCCGTGCGTCCCAGCACCTCGATATGCTTGAGTGCCATATCAAACGTAAAGATAACCTCGTCGGGCAGGTGCAGCATTTTGAGCGCCGCCGACATGCGGCTCCAGGTAAGCGTCCACGAAACACCCAGCACCAGCGACACATTAATAAACGTCTTGAGCGCGATCTTGAGCATGGCGCCCGTGGCAGACGCGCCCAGCAGCAGGGCAGGCAGTGCCAGAACCACGGCAAGCCCCGTGGCGCCGAGCGCCGGTACAAAGGTCGCACGCAGCCCGCGTGCGGGGCGCACCGCGACCAGCACCAACGCGATTGCCGCCATCAGCATCAGGTACAGCGGACTCTGCGTCAGGCACACGCACAGGACGCAGACGAACATCCCCACCAGGCGCACCGGAGCCGAAACGCAAGAAAGGGCGCGGTCGACCATCGACCCGCCCTCGTGCGCACCTCCACCCAGGCGAACCCGCTCAAGCAGGCTCGCCAGGTGCAGGACATTCTTTTGCATCACACGATGCCGAGCCCCCGCGGGCTCGTAACGCTGCTCGGTCGCAAGCCAGCTAGGCAGCTCGGCTATTGCCATGAGCACCGCTTTCCTTGACCGTCAGCGAGATCAGACGGAATGCGATGGTGAGCACCGCCACGCCAATCACGCCGGACAGGATATACATGGCAGCCTGACCGGCAAAGCCAAGACCCTGCTCCTCGGAATAAGCCTGCAGGTAATCACCCGTGGGCAGCGCGTCGGCAAAGGTCGGGGTATCGAGGCCGACCGAAGCCTGCAGGCTGTCGTCGCCAGCCTCCTGAACGGCGGTCGCGGCGCCCTCGGCGTCCCACTCACCCCAGGCGTCACCGGTGGCAAGCAAGCCCAGCGGCGTGGCCACCACGAGCACGGCGACCAAAATGAGCGTGGGGACCAGCGAGGTCTTCTTGGCAGCAGCGCCCTCGGCAGCAAGCTGGCCATCGACGGCCTCGGGCCCGACGATAATGCTCGGCGCCGTCTTCTTAATGAAACCGTAGATGGCGGCCGTCGCCACGCCCTCGATCACACCGGCAACCAGCATATGCGGGATCAACATGGCCGGAATAGCCACGGACAGCGGGAAGGGGCAGTACAGCGGAGCGCCCGAAGCGTTGGTGAAGAGCATCGGCTGAATACCAAACTCGATTGCCGCGCACAGGGCCGCCAGGCACAGACCGACCCAACCGCTCACGATGGCAGAAATCGAGGTGCCCCAGCTCTTGTCGTGCAGACGGCTGTTGAGCGCACGAAACACGATAGCAGCGACAAACGGCAACACAAAGGCCATGTTAAAGCAGTTGGCGCCAAACGACAGAACACCGCCGTCGCCAAACAGCAGCGCCTGCAGCGCCAGCGCGACCGAGACAGCGATAGCCGCGGCCTCGGGGCCCAGCAGCAGCGCGATGAGCGCGCCGCCAACGGCGTGACCAGTGGTGCCGCCGGGCAGCGGCACATTAAACATCATGAGCAAAAAGGAGAACGCGGCGCAAATACCCAGGAACGCCATGTGCTCGCGATCGAGCGTGGCGCGCACCTTTTTGATGCAATGGACCCAAACGGGCACCATCGCCACCGCCATGACGGCATCGGTCTGCGGGGACAGGTAGTTGTCTGGAATGTGCATATACGCCTCCCGGTTGCCGGCGCACAGAATTGCAACGCCGCTTGAATCACCTTGCCAGTGTTACGTATTGCCAGATTCGTAACACGCCGCGGGCTATCATAGCAAAACGGCGCGCTGCCGACAAAGCAGCACGCCGTTATGTAATGCGTGTGTCATATATGCAGGCTCAGCGATGCCTTTTCCGAACACCGCGGTCACGCAGAGCCCACAGCAACCGCCATCAGGCCCTACGCTCCCAGCGCAAGTCCTAGCCGCGAACCTCGCCGTTCACGCCCTTGCACACCTTGGTGACGATCTTCTGGTGCGCCTTCTCGACCTCTTCGCTGGTGAGCGTATGGTCGTCGGAGCGATACGTAAGCGCAAAGGCCATGGACTTCTTGCCCGCTCCGATGCGGACCGGATCGCGATAGACGTCGAACAGACGCACGCCCTCGAGCAGCTTGCCGCCAGCACTCGTAATACGGCGCTCAAGGTCCTCGCAGGTCACAGTGTTGTCGACCACGATAGCGAGGTCGTGCTCAACGGCAGGGTACTGCGAGAACTCGCGGTAGTTCTCCTGGTTGCGGGCACCCTTGATCAGCTTGTCCAGGTCGAGCTCAAAGGCAACGACGACCTCGTCAATGCCCATAGCCTCGCGTGCCTCGGGGTGAATCTCGCCGACCCAGCCCAGCACGGTGCCGCCGGACAGAACCTCGGCCGCACGACCCGGCTGCAGGAAGGCGTAGCCCTCGCCCTCGACGGGACGGAAGCGAACCTTCTCGATGCGCAGCTGGGCGAGCAGCTCTTCAACGATGCCCTTGCCAAAGAAGAAGCGCAGCTTGCGGTACTTCATGTTCCAGGACTGCTCGCTCCACTGGCCAGAGAGCACACCCGCCACGGACTTGGTCTCCTTGGGCAAGCTGGCGTTCTCGCGGCCGTGGAACAGGCTACCGACCTCGTACAGGTGCACGTTGGGCGTGCCGTGGGCCTCGTTATAGGCAACGGACTGCAGTAAGCCCGGCAGCAACGAGCGGCGCATCTCGGTCTGCTCGGCGACCAACGGGTTCATGAGCACCACGGGGCAGCCGCGGCCTTCGGTGGACATGCCGATCTTCTCCAGGTCGCCCGGGGCGGCAAAGCCAAAAGTCGTGGTCTCGTTGAGGCCGCAGGCGCGCAGGATCTCGCCGACCTTGCGGGTAAGCTTCTGCTCGCGCGTCAGACCGCCGATATGGTTCTTGGCAGCCGGAATGGTCGCCGTGACGCGACCCATGCCCCATAGGCGCAGGACCTCCTCGATCAGATCGATCTCGCGCGGCAGGTCGGGACGGAAGCTCGGCGGGGTAACCATAAAGTCCTCGCCGTCGCGCTCGACGGTGCAGCCCAGACGGGTGAGCGAACGCTCGATAAAATCGGGCTCGATGTCGGCGCCGCAGATGGCGTGCACGCGGGCCAGGCGCAGCTTAATGCTGTCGATGGTCTTTGGCGCGGGGAAAACGTCGACATAGCCGGGAGCAACCTCGCCGCCGGCGATCTCCTCGATCAGCGCGCAGGTAACGTTGGCGACATCCACGCAGCCGGTCTCGTCGACCTGGCGCTCAAATCGAATGGAGGCGTCGGAGATCAGCGACAGATCGCGGCTGGTGTGCGAGGTGCGGCCGGCGTTGAAGCAGGCACTCTCGACCATCACGTCGACGGTGTCGTCCTCGATCTCGGAATCCATGCCGCCCATAACGCCGGCCAACGCCACGGGGCGCTCGCCGTCGGTGATAAGGCCCATGCCGGCGTCGAGCACACGCTCCTCGCCGTCGAGCGTCGTGAACTTCTCATCCTGCTGGGCGGCGCGAACCACCACGCGACGCCTGCCCTCGCGCTCGGCAAAGGTGTCCAGGTCAAAGGCGTGCAGCGGCTGACCGGTGAGCATCATCACATAGTTGGTGATGTCGACGATATTGTTGTGCGGGCGCACGCCCAGGGCGTTGAGGCGCTTGACCATCCAGTCGGGCGACGGGCCGACCTTCACGTTGCGCACGATGCGGGCGACGTAGCGGTCGCACAGGCCCTCGTCGGCAATCTCGACCGAAAGCTCGTCGTCGGTCGCGCGGCCGGTCTCGGCCTTGATGGCGGGCAGCTCAACGTGGAAATCACGGTCGAAGATGGCGCCGGTCTCGCGGGCCATGCCGATCATGGACAGGCAGTCGGGACGGTTGGGCGTGATCTCGCAGTCAAGCACGGTATCACTCGAGCCCACGTACTCGGCAAACGGCATGCCGCAGGGCGTATCCTCGGGCAGGATCATAATGCCGGAGTGATCGCCACCCAGGCCGAGCTCGCGCGCGGAGCAGTTCATGCCCATGGACACGACGCCGCGAAGCTTGCTCTTCTTGATCTTGACGTCGCCGGGAAGCACGGCGCCGATCATGGCCGTGACGATGTGGTCGCCGGCCTCAAAGTTCTGCGCGCCGCAGACAATCTGCAGCGGGGCGGGGTTGCCGTCGGCGTCGAGGTTCTTGTCGCCCACATCGACCGAGCACACATACATGTGGTCGCTATCGGGGTGCGGGGTCTTGGTGAGCACCTTGGCGGTCACCACATGGTCGAAGGACTCGCCCACGGTGTCAATCGCCTCGACCTCGGTGCCGGTACGGATATATTCGTCCGAAAGGGTCTTGGGATCCTCCGGAATATCGATCATGGTCTTGAGCCAGTCGTAAGAAAC
>CABUCQ010000069.1 GCA_902490095.1 uncultured Collinsella sp. | reverse complement strand
GGCGCGGGGCATCGGCGGCCCTGGCCTCGACAATGTTGCGCACGGGCTCCAGCGGCTCGTAATCGATCTTTACGAGCTTCTTGGCCTTCTCGAGCGTCGCCTCGTCCTCGGCGACCACCAGCACGATGGCATCGCCCACGCAGCGGGTGATATCGCCCTGAGCGATCATGACGTCCCAGTCCTGGATAAGGTGGCCGACCTGGTTGACCGGCACGTCCTCGGCGCGCAGGATGCCCACCACACCGGGCAGGGCCTCGGCCTTGGAGGTGTCGATGGAGAGCACGCGGGCGCGCGGATACTTGGAGCGCACGGCGCTGGCATAGGTCAGGCCCGGCTGATCGAGCTCGTCGATGTCGTCGGGATACTTGCCCTCGCCGAGCACCTTCTTGCGCACGTCAATACGGAAGGCGCGCTTGCCCACGCCGTAGTCATCGCCGCGCTCCAGGTCCTCGTCGATCTGCTTTTCGCCGCGGAGCACCGCAGCGGCCAGCGAGATGCCCTCGATAATCTTTTTGTAGCCGGTGCAGCGACAGACGTTACCGCGAATGGCGTACTTGATCTGCTCCTCGGTGGGCTCGGGGTCCTCGGCGATGAGCGCTGCACCCGCCATGACCATGCCGGGGATGCAAAAGCCGCACTGCACGGCGCCCACGGCGCCAAAGGCGTACACGAAGGCCTCGCGCACGTCCTCGGGCAGGCCCTCGACGGTCACGATGTTGCGGCCGGCGGCAAGCGCGGTGGTCAGTACGCACGCCTTGACGGCCGCACCGTCCACGTGAATGGTGCAGGTACCGCAGGCGCCCTCGGAGCAGCCGTCCTTGGCGGAGTGAATGTGCAGGTCGTCGCGCAGGTAGCGCAGCAGCGGTTTGTTTTGGGTCGTCGTGCGCTCAACGCCGTTAACGGTAAAAGTGAATTCCTGTGCCATGGTGATTCCCTTCTACACGCCGGCGGCAATGCCGGTGCGGTCGTGAATGGCGCCATGCGGGCACACAACCGCGCACATGCCGCACGACAGGCAGTCCGCGCCGTCGATATGGGCGCAGTTGTCCTCGATGCGAATAGCGCCGGCAGGGCACTTTTTGGCGCACATGCCGCAACCGATGCAGCTCGTGTCGCAGATCTTGCGCGCAATGGCGCCCTTGTCGGTGTTGTTACAGCGCACCAGGATGTTCTGGTAGCCGGGAACGAAGGCAATCACGCGCTGCGGGCACGCCATGCCGCACAGGCCGCAGCCCGTGCACTTGGAGCGGTCCACGCGGGCGACGCCGTCGACCAGTGAGATGGCACCGTGGGGGCAGGCCGTGACGCAGGCACCACAGCCAATGCAGCCTTCGCTGCAGCGGGCGTCGCCGCCTGCGGAGGCGCAACCACTTCCGCAGGCAACGTAGGCCACGTGATGTTGAATGGATTTGGCCATAAGAGACTCGCCTATTTCTTAAGAAGGTACGAATAGTTGTCGCGCACAGCCCTGATGGTCAGGCGGACGGCCTCGGGAAGACCGGTGTTGACGGCATCGACCGAGACGGTGCGGACCGTGCCGGCGACGCGAACCTTAAAGTGGTCCTCGTCCACGGCCAGGAAGCCCTCGTTCTCGGAGTTCTCCATGTCCTCCTCGCTCCAGAACAGGGTGAGCTTGTCCTTGTAGGGACGACCCTCCTGGTAAGGGCAGAACACGGCGCAGTTGCCGCACTCGTTGCACATGCCGTCGACATGGACGACCTGATGCTTGGCCAGGCCCGGCACCTTAATTGCCACGTTGGCGCGGTTGGGGCACACGTCGCAGCAGACCTCGCACACCGAGCCGCAGCCCAGGCAGCGGGTCTTGGTGCAGTTGCGCTTGTCGCGGCACAGCGACCCCTTGCGCTCGTAGCAGGTGTCCTCGCGGCCGGCCTGAGCATTCTGGTCGGCGTACTTGTTAAAGTCCACGCCGGCGATGGCACGGGCAACCTCGGCGGCATCGGCGATGGCCTCGACCACGGTGGCAGGACCGCGACGGCAGTCGCCCGCAGCCCAGACGCCCTCGACGCCGGTGGAGGTGGCGGCAAGGCGGCCGCGACGGTCGTGCTCGACGCCCGCGGCATCGTACAGGCTGGCGTCGATGCCCTCGCCCACGGCGCAGATCACCGTGGTGGCGGGAAGCTCGACGGTCTCGCCCGTGGCGACGGGGCTGCGACGGCCGCTTGCATCCGGCTCGCCAAGCTCCATAACATCGCAGGTCAGCACGGCGCCGTTGAACGCCTTGGGCGCCAGCAACTCGCAGAACTCAACGCCGTCGGTAAGAGCAAGATCGAGCTCTTCCTCGTCAGCGGGCATCTGCTTCTTGGTGCGGCGATACACCAGGCGCACGTTCTTCACGCCAGCCAGACGCTTGGCCACGCGGGCCGCGTCCATGGCGGTGTTACCGGCGCCAATGACCACGACGTCCTCGCCCAGCTCGAGTTTCTCGCCCTTCTTGGCGGCCTCGAGGAACTCCAGCACGTCGAGCTCGGCACCCTCGCCTAGGCCCGCAGAGCCGGGCATCCAGGCACCGGTGGCCACGACCACGTCGGTAAAGCCCTGGGCCTTGAGCTCGTCAATGGAATCAACGCGAGCGTTGAGCTGCACCTTGGCGCCAAAGGCTAGGCAGAGCTCGGCATCGTGGGAGATATCGTCGCTCGCAATGCGGAACTCGGGAATCACGTGACGGACCACGCCGCCGAGCGAGTCGCGGGCCTCGAAGATGGTGACGGGCACGCCGGCGCGCGTCAGGAAGAATGCCGTCGCCAGGCCGGCCGGGCCGCCGCCGATAACGGCAACGTTGCGCTCGCCGTCGTTGGCGATAGCCTGGGCACGCAGCTTGGGTAGCACGGCGGTCATGGCCTCGCGGGCGGCCTTGAGCTTGCTGGCGCGAATCTGGGCGCCCTCGGGCTCGTAGAACGCACGCTCGCAGGCACGACCGCAAGGATGCGGGCAGATGGTGCCGGTGATGAACGGCAGGGCGTTGCGCTCGATGATGATGTTGAGTGCGTCCTCGTAGCGGCCCTCGTCAACAGCCGCCAGATAGGCGGGAATATCCTGCTGGATGGGGCAGCTCGTGCGGCACGGCGTGGTAAAGCAGTCGGAAAGCGGGCTCTTGCCGGCGACCTTGCGGTCGGGCAGCGGGCGCAGCGGCTTCTTGTAGAGCGGGTTGGTGAGCGAGTCGGTCTGGATCGCCGTCACGGCCTCGAGAGAGACGCCCGCGAACGGCTTGCCATCCAGGTCGGTAAACTCGCCAGCCATCTGGCTAAAGCGCTCGTAGCCACCAGGCTTGAGTACGTCGGTCGCCAGGGTGACGGGCCAAATGCCGGCATCGTACAGGGCGCGGATGTTGTAGACCGTAGCACCGCCAGAGTAGCTAATGCGCAGCTTGCCATCGAACTGCTCGGTAATGCGACGGGCGGCCTCGATGGTCAGCGAGAACAGCGAACGGCCGGACATGTACATCTCGGTGGAGGGCAGCTCGTTCCTCGTCACGTCGACGGGGAACGTGTTGGTCAGCTTGACGCCAAACTCCAGGCCGCGCTCGGCACACAGGGCAATCAGACGCTCAAACATGGGCACAGCGTCGACCCACTGCAGATCCTCGCGGAAGTGCGTGTCATCGAAGACGATGTAGTCGAAGCCCAGCTCGTTGAGGCGCTGGCGAGCAAACTCATAGCCCAGCAGCGTGGGGTTGCACTTGATGTAGGTGTTGAGACCCTTCTCGGTAATCAGATAGGTCGCGATGCGCTCGATCTCCGCCGGCGGGCAGCCATGCAGCGTGGACTCGGTAATGGAGTTGGAGACGCGCGCCGGGATGGACTCGACAAACGCGGCGTCGACATGCTCAAACTTGTCCAGGTTGGCGAGCGCCCATGCGCGGCACTCGTTCCAAACCTCGGAGCCGCTGGCGTCTTTCATGCCCTCGATGTAGGCGTCGACCTTGGGGCTCTTGATGCCCTCGAGGTCATAACCCACGGACATGTTGAAGACAAAGCCGTCCGGGCTGCCCAGACCGTACTCGCGGGCAATCAGGTGGCAGGCGAACCATGCCTTCACGTACTCGGCAAAGGCCTGCGGAACCTCGAGCTCGGTCGACCACTCGCAGTTGTAGCACTCGTCCTGCGCCACAATGCAGGGTTTGTTCACACACTTGGAGAGCTCCTCGCCGTCCATAACCTGGACGGTCTTGAGCTCAAAGAAGCGGGAACCGGCAACGTAGGATGCCACGATGTTCTGGGCAAGCTGCGTATTGGGACCGGCGGCCGGGCCAAACGGAGTCTCGATGCGCTCGTCAAAAATGGGAAGCGCGCCCTCCTGGTTGGTCGTGACCATCTTGCGCACGCCAAAGACGGCGCCCTGGGTCTTGTGCTCCTCGATGATCCAGTTCATCAGCTGCGAAAACGGGATCGGCCTCATGATGTCGCTCATAATGAGCTCCTCTCTGTAACGCCCGGCGAGACCGCGCGGCGGGCGCAAATACGGTGTAGCGCTAGCACAGCGCCGGCGACCCCGCGGAGGCCGCCTATACGCGCGTCGGATGCGGCGAAACATCCGGCGCGCGTGAATCTACTTGTGAATTAGTAGGTGCGATCGTTGAGCGTGCTCCAGAGCTTCTTGGACTCAGCCATGGTCCACGCGTTGATCTTGTCCTCATCAATGCCAACGAACTCGCGATCCTTGTACAGGACGCGGCCGTTGATGATGGTGGTGCGGCAGTTTTTGCCCATCATGCCAAAGAGCATGTGGCCGTCGATGTTCTCCTCGCTCAGCGGCGTAAAGGGCTTGTAGTCCATGACGATGACGTCGGCGGCAGCGCCGGCCTCAAGCACACCGAGCTTGCGATCGAAGTACTTGCTCGCCATCTTAGCGTTGTTCTCAAACAGCATGGTCATGGCCTCGCACCAGCCCACGTTGGGCATGGCGGCGTTGTGGCGCTGGATGATCAGGAAGACCTTGAGGCTCTCGAGCATATCGTGAGTGTAGGCGTCGGTGCCCATGCACACGGGGATGCCGCGACGGAAGAATTCGAGCACGGGGGCGCAGCCCACGGCGTTTCCCATATTGGATTCGGGGTTGTTGACGAGCCAGGTGCCGGACTCCTTGACGATATCCATCTCGGCAGGCGTCACGTGGATGCAGTGGCCGAGCATGGTGTCGGGACCCAGCAGGTTGTGCTGCAGCAGGCGCTCGACGGGACTGATACCGCCGCGGTTGAGGCGGGAATCCCACACATCGTTCATGCCCTCGCACACGTGGATGTGGAAGCCGGTCAGGCCGTTGTTGGCCTCGGCCATCTTGTCCATGGTCTCGTCCGACAGCGTAAAGGTGGCGTGACCGCCAAACATGGCGGCGATCATGTGGTTATCGTTATCGCGACGCTCCTTGGCGGCCCACTGGGCAAACTCGGCGTTCTCGGCAATGGCCTGGTCGCATTTTTCCTGGCCGCGGCGATCGGAGACCTCGTAGCACAGGCACGAACGCATGCCCAGCTCCTGAGCTGCATCCTTAATGGTAAAGAGGCTGCCCGGGATCTCGCAGAAGCTCGCGTGGTGATCGAAGATCGTGGTAACGCCATCGCGGATGGAATCCAGAATCGTGGCATAGGCGCTGGCCTTGGTGCCGTCGAGTGTCAGGTTGTCGTCGATCTTCCACCACTGCTGCTCAAGATTCTCCAGGAAGTTGGTGGGGTTGCAGCCCTTAATGGCAAGGCCGCGGGCCAGACCCGAGTAGATGTGGGTGTGGCAGTTGATGAGTCCGGGCATGATGAGGTTGCCCCGGGCGTCGACGTACTCGGCATCCGGGTACTTGGCCTTGAGCTCGCACTCGGGGCCCACTTCGACGATCGTATCTCCGTCAATGGCGACCGCACCGTTGGGGATGAACGGGGCCTGAGCGTTGCGGGTAAAGACGGAACCGTTAGCGACCAGAAGCATGGATGCTCCCTTCAACATCAGAGGCGGGGTTTGACACCTCTGACATGGCGGAGTGCGAAGCGCCGGCCTACACCGGAAACGGGCCCTCTCCCGTCAACGCTTCACCAAAGGGACAAACCCTTTGAAGTGCGGCTTGGCGCCGCATGACGTCGGCGGACGAGGCGATGCGTCCGCCGACGAATAGCACCGAATTGGTTACTTCTTGCTCTCGGGCAAGACCAGATCCACGGCGGCATCCTTGGCGGCATCGATGTGCTGAGCCACGACCGGCGTCTGCGGAAGGATCAGGTTAAGGACAATGGCCATGATGGCGGTGGGGGTCACGGCATTGGAGCCGATGACGGTGGACACCCAGGCAGGCATACCCTCGCCGGCAAGGCAACCGCTGGCCATCCAGATACCCAGGCCAAAGACGACGGAGGTGCCGACGATGGTGGTAGTGCGCTGCGTGAGGCCCTCGCGGGTGAACATGCGCACGCCGTTCATGGTGATGGTGCCAAAGACGCCGACGGTCGCGCCGCCGATGACGGGCTGCGGGATAGCGGAAAGGACGGCAGAGAGCTGCGGGAACAGACCGGCGATGGCAAAGACGGCCGCGATGATCACAAAGACCCACTTGTTGACGACCTTGTTAGAGCAGATGATACCCACGTTCTGGCCAAGGGCACTGGTGGGAAGACCGCCCAGCAGGCCGCCGACCATAGAAGTGAGGCCCTGGGACACGATAGCGCCGGAGAGCTCGCGCTCGGTGGGCATACGGTCGATGGAGCCCAGGCAGGCGGCGGAGACGTCACCGATAACCTGGATGGCGACCATGGGGAACACGACGGCGAGGGTAATGCAGACCTCGGGATCAAACTCGAGCGCATAGGGCATGAGCTTGGGAAGGGCGAAGACCTGAGCGGTGGCGACGCTGGAGAAGTCGATCATGCCAAAGGGGAT
Organism: uncultured Collinsella sp.; assembly: GCA_902490095.1. Lineage (GTDB taxonomy): Bacteria > Actinomycetota > Coriobacteriia > Coriobacteriales > Coriobacteriaceae > Collinsella. Next base: position 3,552 of record CABUCQ010000069.1, on the reverse strand, counting down.
CGAAACGATCATGCCAACGATCATGCCAAAGAACACGGATCCCAGCTTGAGCGTGCCCTTGCCAAAGTTGGCGAGCGCAAAGACCACGGCGAAGGTGATAAGAGCGACGCACCAGGCCTGCGGGGTGCCCCACAGCGGCGTACCCATACCGCCGGCCATATACTTGACAGCCGTGGGATAGAGAGAGACGCCAATGGAGAAGATGACCGTACCGGTCACGACGGGCGGGAATAGCCACTTAATCTTGCTGTAAGCCAGACCAAAGAGGACCGCGACGGCGCCGCCGACGATCTCGCCACCCAGCAGCGCACCAAAGCTAAAGCCCGAGGCACCCATGGCCTGCAGGGCCGGCAGAAACGCGAACGAAACGCCCATGACGATGGGCAGGCCGCCGCCGATGCGACGGAAGGGAGCGAAGGCCTGAAGGGCCGTGTCGATCGCCGAAAGAATGAGCGCGACCTGGATGATGTCGGTGCTCTGCTGGCTATTAAAGCCGTAGACGCCGGCCATGATGACCGCCGGGGTAATGATGCCGGCAAACGATGCCAGTACGTGCTGAAGGGCACACGGGATCATTTCCTTAACGGGAGGCATGCCTTCGCGAGTGAACAGGGCTTCAGTGCCGTTCGTAACCGTCTCCTGGGTCATTTGACCACCAATCCTCGAAGTAGTTGTTTTCGCATCTAACGCTCTATTGTGACGCAGTGCGGGGTTGAGGTTGTGCCTTCATTGCATATCGTATTAAAGATGATTCTCATTCTCAATAATAATTTTTTGTTATCAGACCATTCTTCAGCTGAAATAACGCATTTCCGCAGGTCAGGAAAGTGTCTGGTCAAAATAACATCTAACTTTTCTTTTGGTCAACCGTTTACCGCTAAATTCCTACCGTTCGTCTGCATTACGCAATGTACCTGCGAATATACGAGATGAGGAATGGCGTGTTACCATGAGAAAAAATTGTTATGAACATTTCCGATTTCACCCCAAGGAGTTGCCCGTGAACGAGACCGTACGTCGCTTTTTGCCGATGGTCGATTTCCTGGAGCAGATACTCGGCAAAAACAGCGAAATCGTGCTGCACGATTTCTCGGATCCCGACCACGCCATCGTCGATATTCGCAACGGCATCGTGAGCGGTCGCCAGGTCGGCGGTCCCGCCACCGACCTGGCGCTCAAGATCATGCACGACGCCAAGTATCGCGACCTGCCGTTTATTACGGGCTACGAGGGCCGCGGTGCCGGTGGCAAGACATTGGAGTCAGCGACGTACTTTATCCGCGAGAATGACGAGATCGTCGGCATGCTCTGCGTCAACACCGACCTCTCGACCGTGCGCTCCATCAACGCCATGGCACAGCAGCTCATGGCGTGCTTCGACGCGGCGCCGACGCGCACGGAGCCCGCCCCTATCGAGGTCGAAAGCCTTTCGGAGTCCACGCAGGAGCTCATCGACCGCAGCATTGCCGAGCTGCTGAGCGCTCGCGGGCTGGATGTGGCGTCGCTTGGTCAAAGCGACCGCGTGGACGTCATTCGCCACCTCAACGGCAACGGAGTGTTCATGCTCAAGGGCGCCGTAGCCTGCGCCGCCACCGCGCTGGGCATCTCGGAGCCCAGCGTCTACCGCTACCTGCAAAAAGTCCGCAAGGAAGGTTAGCGAGCAAAATGGAGCGCGGGCAGTCTTTTTGGGACGGGGCTATTTTAGCTACCCTCCCTCTGCCCGCGATTTCGATGAGCCGCAAGTAAAAGCAATCCTGCATATTGGGGTAGCTAAAATAGCCCCGTCCCAAAAAGACTGCCCTTGGTGGCTCCACAAGTGATCCATCGCTTGACAAAAGACCCTGCAGCTCGCACTGCAGGGTCTTTTTGCATGTCATGTTTTGTTTTCGCCAACGTCTTAGAGAGCGGCGACGACCTCGATCTCGACCAGACCGCCGGCCGGAAGAGCGGCAACCTGGAAAGCGCTGCGCGCGGGGAACGGAGCCTCGAACTTGGAAGCGTAGATCTCGTTCACGGCAGCGAAGTCGGCAATGTCGGCCAGGTAGACCGTGGTCTTGACGACATCGGCAAAGGTGGCGCCGGCAGCGGTCAGCAGAGCCTCGACGTTAGCAAGGGACTGCTTAGCCTGGGCCTCGACGCCCTCGGGCATCTTGCCGGTTGCGGGGTCGATGCCCAGCTGGCCGGACAGGAACACCATGTTGCCGGTCTGGATGCCGGGGGAATACGGGCCGATGGCTGCGGGTGCGTTATCGGAAGACACGACGGCCTTGCTCATGTTTTTCTCCTTACGATCAAATAGAGAGCGTGAGCGCGGTGTTCACACCGGGAGGCACAGTTCGGTCTGAACACCGCGCTTGATTTGGGATAGTACTCAAGGTTTCCGCGCGATGCAAGATTATTATCACACTGCGAGAATATTTTATCGCTCAACGGCGCCTGTCAGCCGCTGAACGGCACGACCGGACGGTGAAGCTCAAAATAATCCGTTTCCCTCCGTCCCCATCGGATCAGGCGATCCATAGGGGACGGAGGGAAACGGATCATTTTTGCTGCAAGGGCTGCTGAAGACTTTATCCTGCTTGGGCCACAGGGCTCGTCCGCCGCAACAGCACCACTATACTTTTGAGTATCTGAGCATTTTGAAAGGCAGGATATGACCGCAACCGCCAGTCGAACCACCAACCGCAGGCCCGAGCTCTTGGCCCCCGCCGGAGGCCCGGAGCCCTTTGCCGCCGCACTCGCTGCCGGGGCAGACGCCATCTACTGCGGCATGGGCAGCTTCAACGCCCGCCGCAAGGCCACCAACTTTACCGACGAGGCCTTTGAGCAGGCCTGCCGTGCTGCACACCTGGCCGGGTCGCGCGTCTACGTCACGGTCAACATCGTCATCAAGCAGTCCGAGATGGGCGATGCGCTGCAACTCATCCATCGTTGCTCCACGCTGGGCGCCGACGCCTTCATCATCCAAGACTGGGGCCTGTTCTTTGAGGTCAAGCGTACGATGCCCGGCATCGAGACACATATCTCGACCCAGGCGAACATCCATGACGACCGCGGGACTATCTGGTGCCGCGAGCAGGGCGCCGACCGCGTAACCCTCTCGCGCGAGCTTTCCATCGACGAGATTGCCGCCATTCACGATGCCGCGCCCGATGTGGACCTTGAGGTCTTTAGCCACGGCGCCATCTGCTTTTGCTACTCGGGTCTGTGCCTGCTGTCGAGCTTTGCCATGGCGGGCCGCTCGGCCAACCGCGGCATGTGCGCTCAGCCCTGTCGCCTGCCTTACGAGCTGATCGACGAGAACGGCCGCGCGTTCTCCCCCGCCGGCCGCGAGCGTGCGCTATGCCCGCGCGACACCAACACTTCGCAGCTTGTTCGCCGTCTGTATGACGCCGGTGCCGCATCGCTCAAGCTCGAGGGCCGCATGAAGGCGCCCGATTACGTGTACTCCATCGTTGATGTGTATCGTCACGAAATTGATGACATGCTGGCAGGGGTCGCCGTTGCCAAGGACGAGGAAGCCGCCCGCCAGCGCCAGCTCAAGCGCTGCTT
>CABUCQ010000068.1 GCA_902490095.1 uncultured Collinsella sp. | reverse complement strand
GACCGCGATGTGCCGGGTATTGCCGAGGCAATCCGTGCATACTCCATGACCAAGACGCGCCGCGCCATGCTCTCGCGCGCCGTGTGCATGCAGCGCGGGCATACGCTTGTCGTAAACTTTCCCGGTTCTACGAAGGCCGCCCGCGAAAGCTGGGAGGCCATAGCAGACCAGCTGGAGCATGCGGCTCAGATGACAGCGGGCGGCGGACATACCAACTAAGCGGTTTACCTGCGGCGGGGCGACCTGGCGAGAATAATTTCTCACTATCATTATTCGCGCGTAAGTATAATCTAGTAACAGAATAAAGCCTGCGGCGGGGTGCCCGGGCATAGCGTTCGAAAGGGTTGAATATGTTCGATATGGTTTCACGCCGCGGTTTTGTCTCGCTTTCTGCTGCCGCTGCCGCCGGCCTTGGCCTTGCCGGCTGCTCGGGCAACAAGACGTCCGAGCCCGCTGGCTCCGATGTCGGCTCCGCCAAGTCTTCCTCTAAGAAGAAGGCTGTCGAGCTGCAGGTCTTTGCCGCCAACTCGCTCGAGAAAGCTCTGCCCGAGGTTCAGGAGCTCTACGCCGAGCAGACCGGCACCACGTTTGCCGACACGCAGTTTAAGGCGTCTGGCGACCTTGTCGAGCAGATGCGCGCCGGTGCCGCCGTCGATGTGCTCATCACGGCCTCCAAGGGCACCATGGACGACGCCGAAGCCGCCGAGCTCGTCGACGCCGACACCCGTGAGGATATGTTCGTCAACGACCTCGTGATCATTCGCGCCGAGGGCTCCGACACCAAGGTCGAGGCCATCGCCGACGTCGCGAATCTGGACGGCAAGATCGCCATCGGCGACGCCAAGACCGTTCCCGCCGGCAAGTACGCCAACCAGGCCCTGGCCTCCGTGGGCCTCTACACCGGCACCGAGGGCGACGATGGCGAGTATGCTCCCGAGATCGCCGACAAGGTCGCGCTGGCCGACAAAGTTGGTACCGCCGCCGCCTATGTGTCCACAGGCGACTGCGTGGCCGGTTTTGTCTACAGCTCCGATATCTTCCGCTACGACGGCATCGAGGAGGCCTTCGTGTGCCCCGAGGATTCGCACAAGCCCATCGTGTACCCGGGTGCCGTTGCCGAGAGCTCCGAGCACGCCGACGAGGCCAAGGCGTTTATCGACTTTTGCCTGACCAACAAGAAGGCTCAGAAGATTTGGGCTAAGTACGGCTTTGAGCTTTCCGCGTAGTGCGGCTTGGCGCGATAATTCCATCGTTTTGTGTTTCACTCCGTCCTTGTATTCGCTTGGAGCTTTTCGTGCTTAATAGATTCCGCATCCTTGTCGCCTGTGCTTTAACCTTCACGCTTTGCTGGGTGCCGGGATTTGCGTTTGCTGGAGACGCTGAGGATGGAGCTCAGGTTGCTGCGACCGCCCATGGGCTTTCCTATGGGATCGAGGGTTTTGAGCGGCTGGCCAAGGGGACCGCTCGTGCCATGGAGGGCCAGCCTGAGGGCTACCGGTTTCCCGTTGACGAGGACGTGGACCTTGTAGTGGCGCCTGCTGCCGATCGCGTTGTGGTGTGGATATCGCCCAAGGCGGTCGAGAAGTATGGATTGGATCCGCAGGACAACGAGTGCGTATTGGGTCTCAAGGCCCTCGTCTGTAAGCTCGATAGCACAAACTGCATGGGAGGTGCACAGCTGGGGGACGTGGATCTTCCTTGGTATGTCACGGCGGAAACAACGTTTGATGCCGGCGGGTATACCTATGGCTTTGACGAGCGCGGTGCGGATGGGGACCGCTATGTGGTGATTGCATCAGCCTCGGGTGATGCCAAGGGCGGTGCGCGTTGGCTTGATAGCGCTCAAATGGTAGAGGCATCGTCTGTCGTGTTGCGGGATGAGCAGGGCCCCTTGGCCTCTCTGGCCTCCTTATTGGGCGGCATCGACTATCGCCCGTTTTGGGTGTCCATAAAAACGAGCGGCCTTGCCCTGGTGATCGCGTTTGCGCTGGGCCTGTTTGCCGCGTGGAAGACCATGGGTACCACGAGCCGCGTGAAGGGCCTGCTCGATTCGGTTTTTACGATTCCTATGGTGTTGCCGCCCACGGTCTGCGGCTTTCTGCTCCTCATGCTGTTTGGTCGATCGACCGGGGTGGGCCAGTGGCTGATCGCGCACGGTGTCTCAATCGTCTTTACGTGGCCTGCGGCGGTGATCTCTGCCGTGGTGGTATCGTTCCCCCTGGTCTACCGTACGGCGCTCGGCGCCTTTGAGAGCCTCGACACGCAGATGCTTGACGCCGCGCGAACCCTGGGATGGTCCGAGCGTCGCATCTTTGCCAAGCTTATGATGCCGCTTGGGTGGCCTTCTATTGCCGCTGGTACGGTCCTCGCCTTTGCCCGCGCGATGGGAGAGTTTGGCTGCACGCTGTTCTTTGCGGGCAACTACGCCGGCATTACGCAGACCATCCCCATTGCGATTTACTTTGAGTGGATGGGCGGCAACACCTCGGTGGCCCTCTTTTGGGTCGCCGTTGTGATTGCGTTCAGTTTCCTGGTCATCCTATTCATCAACATGTACACGGCGCATTCGCAAAAGTATCGCAAGCGGGGCCTTTCCCGTGCGGAGCGCAAGCGGATCAAAGATCTTGCCGGACAGGGCGATTCGCTCGACCCGGCGGGCGGCGATGCCTTGCGTATCGATCGCGAGGCGCTGGCCGAGCTCATGCGCGATGATGCCGCTTTGCAGGGAGGTCGATAGGCCATGTCGCTCGTTCTGGATATCAAAAAGCGCTATCCCGGGTTTATGCTCGACATGCAGCTTGAGGCCGGCGAGGATCGTGTGGCGCTGCTCGGTGCCTCGGGTTGCGGCAAGAGCTGTACGCTGCGCTGCATCGCCGGCGTGGAGACGCCCGACGAGGGCAAGATCGTCGTCAACGGCGTGACCTTTTTTGACTCGGCGGCGGGCATCAATCTGTCGCCCCAGGAGCGAAAATGCGCCCTGCTGTTCCAAAACTATCAGCTGTTTCCCAACATGACGGTGGCCGATAACGTATGTGCCGGCGTAAAGGACGCGGGCGACGCCGCGGCGCGTAAAAAACTTGCCGAGCGCTACCTGGGCATCTTTGGCCTAGCCGATTTTGCCGACCGCTATCCCGCGCGACTCTCGGGCGGTCAACAGCAACGCGTGGCGCTCGCGCGCATGGTGGCGGCACATCCGGGCATTTTTATGTTCGATGAGCCCATGAGCGCGCTCGATGCGTATTTCAAGAGCGCGCTTGAGCAAAGCATGCTCGACCTGTTCGACGTCTGTAACCGTACTGTGCTCTACGTGAGCCACGACATCGATGAAGCGTGCCGCCTGTGCCAACGCATCTGCGTGATGCACGACGGGCATGTTGAGGAGATCGGCTCCGTCGAGGACGTGGTCCGCCGTCCGCAGACGCTGGCGGCGCTGCGCCTGACGGGCTGCAAGAACACAAGCCGGGCGCGCAAGATCGGCGACGAAGAAGTTGAGGCCCTCGACTGGGGCATGACCTTTAACGTGGGTCGCGAGGTTCCCGATACTGTGGCGTACCTGGGCATTCGCGCAAGCTACTTCCATGTTGACAATCGTGCGGAGCGGGGCCGTAACAGCTACGATTTGCACGTGGCACGTGTGAGCGATTCGCGCTTTGAGCGGCTGGTGCTGCTGGACGTGCCGCGTGCTGATGCGCCCACGCGTCTGCAGTGGAAGGTCAACAAGGTGGGCGTGCCTGTCGACGAGCTGCCGCAAGCAGGCGAGACGGTTCGCATGCATTTTGATGCCAGCAGGATCCATTTGGTTTGTCGATAGCGCCGGGTAATGCCGTCGGGGATATAAGCCTCGGCGGCTTTGTCTTGCCGTTCGCCGAATGAAGGATGACAAACTCTTATCAATCAAGATAATAATTTATTAAACGACGGCACACGACGCTGTCGTACGAATGTCAACGGTGTTCGTCTGGACGATGACCGCTGATATAGTTGACCTCAAATTGTAAAGGAGGGTGCGCACATGCCGCAGACGACATACATTCGCCGCGTTGCCGCGCGCGCCCTGTATATGGCTCGGAGCCGCATATGAGCAGGTATGTTCACGGCTCCGGGAGAGACGACGCACAACTAAATAATCGACCGCAAAGCAGGTTCCCCAAAATACCGGGTTTAGGCACGGCTGGGTTTTCGCCGCCCGCCGTGCAGCAATACCGTAGCTGTCCGTATTTGGTTCGAGAGGGGAACCGTCATGGCTGAAGAATTCAATTTCCATCCGATGTGGGAGAGCCTCGGCATGAATCTTGCCGATCACGACATGCTGCTGGGCGCTGTGGGCCAGATGTACGTCGATATGTTCCTGACGCAGAACAATCGCCTCAAGTCCACGTCCTACCTGGATTTTGTCGCCACCAACATCCACAGCGGCCGTATTAAGGAGATGCTCGACAAGAAGGAGGCCGGCGAGGCCACCAAGATCGTCGGTTCGTTCTGTGTGTACGTGCCCGAGGAGATCGTGCTTGCCTGCGATGGCATCCCCGTTGGCCTGTGCTCGGGTGCCGACTGGGCGACCGACAAGGTCGAGGAGCATCTGCCGCGCAACACCTGCCCGCTCATCAAGAGCTTTGCCGGCTTTAAGCTGGGCGAGGTCTGCCCCTACATTGAGTCGAGTGACCTGGTGGTGGGCGAGAACACCTGCGATGGCAAGAAGAAGGCCTACGAGTTCTTTGCCACGCAAAAGAACATGTACGTCATGGATATCCCCAACGTGCACGACGAGTCGACGCTCGTGACCTGGAAGGCCGAGGTTAAAAAGCTTGCCGCCAAGATCGAGGAAGAGTGCGGCGTCAAGATTACGCCGGAGCGCCTGAAGGCTGCCATCCACGCCGTCAACGAGAAGCGTCGCGCCCTGCAGCGTCTGGCTGCCACGCGCGCTGCCGATCCGGCGCCCATCAGCGGTCTCGACAGCCTGCTGACCGTTCAGGCCGCCTTTATGGACGACACACCGCGTCTGACCGGAGCCATCAACGATATGGCGGCTGAGTGCGAGCAGCGTGTCGAGGCCGGCGAGGGCGTGGCGCCCAAGGGGACCAAGCGCATCCTGTACACCGGTACGCCCATGGCCGTGCCCAACTGGAAGCTGTTCAACCTCATCGAGAAGGCCGGCGGCGTTGTGGTGGGCGAGGAGTCCTGCACGGGTTCGCGCTACTACAAGGACCTGGTCGACGAGTCCGGCGAGACGGTCGACGAGATGCTCGACGCCATCGCCGAGCGCTACTTTAAGATCAACTGCGCCGTCTTTACGCCCAACGACCAGCGTATGAAGGACATTGTCCAGATGGCCAAGGACCTGCATGCCGACGGCGTCGTCGACGTGGCCTTGCAGTTCTGCACGCTCTACGAGATGGAGTCGTTTGCCGTGGAGAAGGCCGCCGAGGAGGCAGGCATTCCGTTTATGCACATCACGACCGACTACGCCGGTGAGGACGCCGGCCAGCTGCAGACGCGCATTGAAGCTTTCTTGGAAACCATTTAGGGGTATCCGTCCCGGCGGCTTCCCCAGGCACCCGATCTTGCCGTTCAAACCATCGTTTGCGTACCAAAGTACGCGGCGCTTCTCTTTCACGGCAACCTCGGGCACCTGGGAAAGCCGTTTCCTTGGTTGGTCAAAAGGTTTGTTAAGGAGTTATATGTCGGAAAATATGGAGCAGCCGTTGCCATCCACGTTTGAGGAGTTCAACGAGCAGCGCAAGGCGGCGTTTATTCGCGTCAAGGATTATAAGCAGGCGGGTAATCGCCTGGTCGGTTTTCTGTGCAGCTACACGCCGCTCGAGATTATCGATGCCGCGGGGGCTGCGAGCGTGGCGCTGTGCGGCACGTCCGACGAGGTGATTCCCGAGGCCGAGAAGGTGCTGCCGGCAAACCTCTGCCCGCTCATCAAGTCGACCTACGGTTTTGCCTACTCGCAAAAGTGCCCGTTTACGTACTTTAGCGACATGATCATCGGCGAGACCACCTGCGACGGCAAGAAGAAGATGTACGAGCTACTCAACGAGCTCAAGCGCACGCACATTCTGCATCTTCCGCAGGGTCGCGATCGCGCCTACGAGCGTGAAGGCTGGTACGAGGAGTGCCGCCTGCTCAAGGAGGAGCTCGAGGGCTTCTACGGCATTACGATTACCGACGATGACCTGCGCGCTGCCGTCCGTCGTCGCAACCGCTTGCGTGCGGCCCAGCTCGAGATGTTTGCGCTGCAGGCCAACCAGCCGGCGGCCATGAGCTGCGTCGACCTGATGAGCACCATGTTTGCCGGCACGTTCAGCTTTGATATCGAGGCCTATACGCAGCAGCTGGAGCAAAAGGTCGCCAAGCTGCGCGAGGCCTACGACGCGGGCGAGCGCCCGGTTGCGGCGGACGCCAAGCGCATTCTGATCACCGGTTGCCCGGTGGGCGGTGTGATTAACAAGATCGGCCGCACCATCGAGTCCAACGGCGGCGTGGTCGTGTGCATGGACGACTGCTCGGGTGAGCGCACGGCGGCTATGATGATCGACCCAGACGCGCCCGACATTCTGCGCGCCATCGCCGACCGCTACCTGGATATCAACTGCTCGGTCATGACGCCTAACGACGGCCGCATGGAGAACACGCTGACCATGTGCGAGAAGTACCATGTCGATGGCGTGGTAGAGAGCGTGCTCCAGGCGTGCCACACCTTCAACGTTGAGAGCGCGCGCATGCAGGAGGCCGTCGAGGGTGCGGGTATTCCGTATATGAAGATCGAGACCGACTACAGCAACGGTGACATGGGCCAGATCGAGACGCGCATCGTCGCCTTCATCGAAACTCTCTAGCTTCCTCAGGCACCGGATCTTGCTCCTCAAACCGTCGCTTGCGTACCCAAAGTACGCTGCGCTCCTCTTTCGGGGCAATCTCCGGCACCTGAGAAACCTAGAGCTAAGGCGCCTGAACGCGCCGCTACCTTTGATGTTTAGATTGGGAGAGAGCCATGATAGGGATCGGGATCGATATCGGGTCTACGGCGGCTAAGGCTGCTGTGGTCGACGGGGAGGGTTCGGTGTCGTGGACGTGCGTGCAGCCAACCGGGTTCTCCTCGGTCGATGCTGCCGAGCGGCTGCGCGAGGCACTGGCAGCGGCGGGTTATGACGTGGCTGCCGACGACGTGCGTGTGATCGCGACCGGCTACGGCCGTGTCGCCGTGCCCTATGCGCACAAGGTCGTGACCGAGATCACCTGCCACGGCACCGGTGCCGTGCGCCTGTTTGGCGATCACGGCACGGTGATTGACGTGGGCGGCCAGGACACCAAGGTCATTCAGCTTAAAAGTGGCCGCGTGGCCAAGTTCGCCATGAACGACAAGTGCGCTGCCGGTACGGGGCGCTTTTTGGAGATCATGGCCGACCGTCTGGGTATTTCCCAACAGCAGATGGCCGACCTTGCGCGTTCCGGTGAGCCCACCAAGATCAGCAGCATGTGCACGGTGTTTGCCGAAAGCGAGGTCATCAGCCTGATCGGTCGCGGTGAGCCGCGCGAGAACATTGCACGTGGCGTGATCGACAGCGTGGTCTCGCGCGTGGCGACCATGGCCGGGCAGGCCGCGGGCGCCCCGTACTACCTGACCGGTGGCCTGTGCGAGAACGCCTTCGTGGTGGAGCGGTTGGGCGAGCTGCTGGGGTCGCCGGTGACCACCTCGCCCCAGGCTCGCTTTGCCGGAGCGATTGGCGCGGCGATTCGCGCACAGGCGCTCAATTAATGCATCCGCCGCAGGCTCGCATTCATGCGTATACTGGGAGAAAATGATTGACCGATGAGAGGAGGTATCGATGGCTGACGATCAGATTAGGCTCACGTCCATGACGGCCGCGAGCGGTTGAGCCGCTAAGTTGGCTCCCGGAGCCCTCGCCCAGGTCCTGGGCGATTTACCCAATGTGCATAACGACAACCTGCTCGTAGGGTTCGATACCTCCGACGATGCGAGCGTCTTCCGCGTAGGGGAGAACCTGGGGCTCGTGCAGTCCATCGACTTCTTCCCACCGATGGTCGACGACCCGTTCCTCTTTGGCCAGATCGCCGCGGCCAACTCGCTGTCGGACATCTACGCCATGGGCGGGCGGCCGAGCCATGCCATGAACTTGCTGTGCATCCCGAGCTGCCTGGGCATCGAGGTCGCCGGCCAGATTCTGGCGGGCGGCGCCGACAAGTGCGTCGAGGCGGGTTGCTCCATCGCGGGCGGCCATACCATCAACGACGACGAGCCCAAGTATGGCCTGTCTGTGAGCGGCTTTGTCGCGCTCGACCGCATGCTCGCCAACAGCGGCGCACGCGTGGGCGATGTTCTGCTGCTGACCAAGGCGATCGGCTCGGGCATTATCACCACGGCCATTAAGGGCGAGCTCATCGAGCAGGACGAGGCCGCGGCCATGTTTGACTCGATGCGCACCCTCAACGAGGCTCCGATTCGTCTGGCCGAGGGACTTGAGCTTCACGGCTGCACCGACATTACGGGCTTTGGTCTGATCGGGCACGCGTGCGAGATGGCCGAGGGCTCGGGCGTGCAAGTTGAGCTTGCGTCGGGGGCGGTACCGCTCTTTGACCAGGTGCTCGACATGGCGCGTCTGGGCATTATCCCCGCGGGCTCCTACCGCAACCAGGACTTCTTTGGCCCGCGCGTGGCTGCCGACGAGGACCTGGAGCCGGGCATGCTGGATGCGCTGTACGATCCGCAGACGTCTGGTGGCCTGCTTATCGCGGCACCTGCTGCCGATGTGGATGAGCTTGCGCGCCGTCTGCATGCCGAGGGTCGCATCGCCGCCGTCGTCGGTCGCGTGTGCGAGCCGGTGCCAGGCGGTCCTGCCGTTCGCGTTGTGCATTAAGGAAAACCGTTTATGCGACCGCCTACTGTTCTGGGCGGTCCCTTTTGAAAGGAAAAACTATGTCTACCAAGATTGAAGTCAATGCCATGGGCGATGCCTGCCCGCTGCCCGTCGTCAAGACGCTCAAAGCTCTGAAGCAGCTCGATGGCGAGGGCACCGTCGTGACCTCGGTCGATAACGAGACCGCCGTCAAGAACATCTCCAAGATGGCGCAGGAGAAGGGTTGCACGGCCTCGGTCGAGAAGGTTTCTGACGCCGAGTGGCACGTGACCGTGGCGACCTCTGGCGCCGTTGCCGTGGCCGATCCCGAGCAGGATGGCGCTGTCTTCTGTAATGCCAGCGCCGGCAAGGGCAAGCTCGTCATTTCCGTCTACACCGACTGCATGGGCCGCGGCGACGATGAGCTGGGCCACAAGCTCATGAAGGCCTTCATCTTTGCCGTGACGCAGCAGGAGGAGCTGCCCGCGACTATGCTGTTTTACAACGGCGGTGCCAAGCTCACCGTCGAGGGCTCGCCGGTGCTCGATGACCTGAAGGGCTTGGCGGAGCAGGGTGTCGAGATTCTCACCTGCGGTACCTGCCTGGACCACTTTGGCATTAAGGACCAGCTTGCGGTGGGCGAGGTCACCAACATGTACGTGATCGTGGAGAAGATGGAGCAGGCCGTGCGCGTCGTGCGCCCGTAGCGTATTGGTTGGAGTTGCCATGAGGGAGAAGCGCCCGGCGCTTGTCATCACGTTTCCCACCACGGCGGCCGCCATGGGTTGCGAGTCCCTGTGCATCGAGCGCGGTCTTCCCGGGCGGACGATTCCCGTGCCCGGGGAGGTCGCTGCCGGCTGCGGTTTGGCGTGGAAGGCGTTGCCTGTCGATGAGGAGCTGCTGCGCGGCGAACTCGCCGCGGCGGGCGTTCCCACTGAGGGCTATACCGTGATTAATATGTGGGAGGTCGTGCGATGATCTACCTGGATAACGCGGCGACGACCATGCACAAGCCGCAGACGGTCATCGATGCCGTGACGCAGGCGATGTGCTCGCTCGGCAATGCTGGGCGCGGTGCCACCTCGGGTGCGCTCGATGCGGCACGTACCATCCACGGCTGCCGCGCCAAGCTTGCGCGCTTGCTGGGCTGCCCGCGTGCTGACCATGTTTGTTTTACGCCCAACTCCACCGCGGCGCTCAACACCGTCATCAATGGCGTGGTGCGCCCCGGCGACCGTGTGGTCACAACGGTGCTCGAGCACAACTCCGTACTGCGTCCGCTCAACCGCCTGGCGGCAGAGCAGGGTGTGACGGTTGAGCATGCGGGCTGTGATACCAACGGCGTGCTCGACTACGACGAGCTCGAGCGGTTGGTCACGCCGGCCACGCGTGCTGTGGTGGTGACGCACGCCTCCAATGTGACCGGCAATGAGGTCGACATTGCGCGCGTGGCCGCCATGGCCCATGCGGCCGGCGCGCTGGTGATCGTCGATGCCTCGCAGTCTGCCGGCACGGCGCATATCGATATGCAGGCCATGGGGCTCGACGTGGTGTGCTTTACTGGCCACAAGGGACTCATGGGTCC
>CABUCQ010000067.1 GCA_902490095.1 uncultured Collinsella sp. | reverse complement strand
GGAGACCGACGGGCGCGGCGTGCCGGGGGATAGCGCCAGAAAGCCTTCCACCGATGTTGGCCCCGCTGCCGGAGAGCCCACCACGGGGCCCACAGCAAATCCCGCGCCGAAGCCCGCGGCCGCGTCAACCAAGACAACAACGACAGTAACCAAGGCCACGGTCGTTAAGGCCTCAAAGCCCAAGACCGTAACTGCGACCTCCGTGTCTCTCCCCAAGACCAGCGACAACAATTGGATCGCCGCATCCTTTACGCTACTCCTGTTGGGACTGGGGCTTCTAGGTGCCGCATATCGCTGTTGGGGCGTGCGGCATACCTAGCTGCAATACAAGAGCCCTGTAAAAGCTTTAAAGGCAACGCTTTCCGAAAGGGAGCGTTGCCTTTTTACTGCATGCAATGTATGAGGTGCCTTACCACTAAAAGGCTTAGTTAATTGATTGTAACTACATAATTTACTAGTGTATGTGCGTTATACTAAGGTTGCACTCACACGATTGGAGGGTCCAAAAATGGCAAGCTCAACATTAACCATTAGGGTTGACGATGACCTCAAACGCGAGGCAGCAGAAGTGGCTGATTACTATGGACTTGATTTGTCGTCCGTGACGCGCGCATTCTTCAAGCAAATGGTCAACACCCATCGCATCCCGTTGACTTTTGCCCCTGAGGAGCCCAATGCCGAAAGCCTTGAGGCCATTCGCGAGGGGGACGCGTTTCTTGCATCTGGCAAAAAAGGACGTTTTGACAATGGCGCCGATCTTATCGCTGCGGCGATGGCACAATGAGCACGTTAACCGCAGAGTTCTCTGCAGCCTTCTCCCGCGATTTAAAGAAAAAAGCAAGGCGCCGTAAATGGGATCTATCCGAGCTTCAAAAGCTAATTGACCTGGTGCTACAGAATACACCCGAGTCAATGGACATATTAAAACGACGTCATAATATGCACCGGCTAAGCGGCAACTGGGCAGGGCGAAACGAATGTCACGTAGCAAACTCTGGCGACTGGCTTGTCATATGGTCATCAAACGAAGAGGTAGCTTTCTTTGAACGCACCGGCAGCCATGATGAGCTGTTCCGATAGCTCCCTTAATATCGACACCACCAAAGCTATCCGGATTTCAAGCAAATGACATCCTATTTGTTCAACATTGTTGGAGATTTAGCTGCGCAATGATGATTGCCTCCCATCCTAGGCTGGAATATCGTCTCCAAACCAGGCCCTGGCAGCGGTTTGCTCTGCAAAAGGTTGCGCAATGTGCTCGCCGGTAGATCCTGCGTGTGGCCATACGCTACCAGACTCTTCCTTTTCATCGACAGGTTCCTTAAAGCGATGGCCCAACACTGTCGATGAGCGGAATGAGGCAAACTGCGCCCCCGCGTTCTCTATCGAGGTGCGTCGATACTAGGTACGAGGGGTTCGCCCAGATCGAGACGACCTATTAAGGCATCTCTGTCCCTGTCGTCTCGATGAACACCTTCGACCTGACTCATGCCTTACGCGATGTTCGGACAAACTCGGTTATAGCGATTTGCCTTCTCATTAAAAGGGGCTGCAAGATGTTTACCGCCATGGCCTGCCTATGCGTTTTGCTGGGCGGGCCTTCTTATGCCGCGGGCGCGGAGAGCCTCATCATCGCGGGCGCGACGTACTACGAGCCGGGCGTGTCGGGCCCCGGCTGGGCCTGGACCGATGCCGACCACCTGGAACTTAACGGCTACGCGGGCGAGGCCATCGGCTCCGACGGCGACCTGGTGCTGACGCTTGCCGGGCAAAACTCCGTGACGGAGTCGCATGCGCCCGATGCGGACATCACGCTGTGCGGCATGGAGGTGTGGGGCAGCCTGACGCTTCGCGGCACCGGGACCCTGGCGGCGACGGGCTCGCAGTGCGGGATCCACGTTTCGCAGGCGCTCGTGGTGGACGGATGCACCGTCGATGCCCGGGGGGACGGGGCCGATATTACGGACGAGGCGGTCGCCGGTGTGATCGCAGGCGACATGGCCGTGCGCAGCGGCGGAAGCGTCGTTGCCGCGGGCGCCGGGTCCGGAACGGGCGTGCGTGCTTACGGCGTTTATCTGCAGGACTTAGGCCTTGGAGATGGCGCGGCCGGCTGTCGGCTTTCCGTCGACGCCTCGTGGCTTGATGCGGCCGGTGCCGACGGCGGCGTTGCGTGCGCGGGCGGGTCGCTCGTGGCCACACGGTTTATGACGCCTGCTGGCGGGGCCTTTGGTGCTGGTGGCGTGGTGAATGCCTCCGGCGCTGCGGCACCACATGTGGTGGTTGAGCCCGATGCGGCTACGCCGCCGACGGGGGAGACCGACGGGCGCGACGTGCCGGGCGATAGCGCGGACAAGTCTCCCACCGATGCTAACCCTGCTGCCGGAGAGCCCACCACGGGGCCCACGGCAAATCCCGCGCTGAAACCCGCGGCCGCGACAGCCAAGACAACAACGACAGTAACCAAGACCACGGTCGCCAAGACGGCCAAGCCCAAGACCGCAACCGTGGCTTCCACGTCTCTCCCCAAGACCAGCGACACCAACTGGGTCGTCGCCTCTGTGGCGCTTTTCCTGCTGGGGACAGTGCTCATGGCCGTCGCATATCGCTGCTGAGACGCCGTTTAAGCGAAACCAGAGGAGAGGCGAAGAAAGCTATTGCAGAAACCTTTAGCCCTCTACTAATTCAATTTCTTAGAGATTGGTGCCGTCTCAGCTATTGCTGCGACGGCACCATTTTGTTCAGCTCGAGGGTCCCTCGATCTGTTAGCAATGCTGAGCCTTACACCTCATCTGATCGAGCGATAAGATAATTGCAATCCAAATGCTGCCATTTATAAAGCTCCATTTGGACCCAATTGCCTACATCGTTGGAGACCAACCATGAGAAACTACTATCAAATTAAAACCGTCGCTTCGGCCCCTCCAAGAAGGCAAATTCAGGCAGGGAAGGTCATTTGCGTTAGCGGGCTTATATTTACCCTTGGCAGCCCATTTATAGCTTGGCTGCTCAGCGTTGGTGTAAATCGTGTGCCGCCTTTCCCCTTGATATTATTCGGCTTGTTCTTGTTTTTGGATGGTCTCCTAATTATCTTGATCGCTTCGAAGCAGCAAGAAGAACTCCTTAAACTACGCCAATCGCTCCTAGAAGATGATCCGCAAATCGTCGCAAGCGCCGAAGAGTTTATGGCTCAGCGAAAGGCCCTGACACAGCAAGGCGAAATTACTGGCATCTTCATTGTCCATAATGCAACCAAAGATCTGTACTACGTAGGCCAAAGCGCAAAAGCGATTGACCGGGCGGCCATACAGTTTCTCGGTAGGGGCAATTGCGATGTGTATGCCGACTATAAATACGGTGACTCATTCAACGTGCGCATAATCCCGCTTTCGGAAAGCGGCTACGAAAGTCTCAATGAGCTCAAACGCGCAGCGATACAAGCGCTCGAGGCTGCTGGCGAGGAGCTTTATTAAGGGCGACTGTTAGGATACATGAAATGGCAAGCTCAAATAACACAGGCAACAACGAGGAATTAACGCCGTCCGTCGAAGAAACGCTTCTTAAAGAATCCGGCTCGATTGCCAGGGTCAAATCGTTCTCGTGGATCTGGTTTATCAATAAGGAACGAATCCACGACATAGATCCCGTCCAATGCGGCAAATGGATGTTCTTCTTCTCTCCATTCAAAACCGCCCTCATGGACGACATTGTCGGAACGGCAGTTCTAGATGGCGTCGTCGTAGAGGCCAAATACTCGAACCCCGAAACGCTCATCTCGGCGGGCTCGAAACATGGTGTCTGTTGCTTTTATCTAAACGGAAACGATAGAAAAGGCCATAAGAGGATACTAAGCTATATGCTGGATAACGGGCTGGTCAGGAAAACAAAGAGCGGAAAGCTATATAACATTTCGTTCAAATACGACACTGAGACCTATGCGGGAAAATACAAGGGGAGCGGCTTCTCCGGAAAGATAAAGCTCGCGGACTTTGTTGACCTGGAGACGGGAGAGTTTATCTAGGACAGCGGGCGGAGTGATGAATTCTGCTAGTTAATCAATAACCGCATGATCAACGCACAGCGACGATTTTCCATGCCAAAAAGACACTGAAGTGTGAGACGGTTCAAATCTCAATAAAACAAATAATCAGCAGTTCAGGTCTATGGGAATAATTCAATTCGCATCACGTTGCATCTAAGCGGTTGTTTATACTCGGATGTAAACACTAAGGAGGCAGCAATGCTTTGGAGCTATGTTCAGCTAGATGATGGCACTCAGTTTGCCTACTCAGAAACACGCGACGACGGGACCGTTCACGTGGCCGTCGAGCGTCCGGTTGATTTTGGTTTTGACCATGCAGAATGCTTTCTGCCTGCGGTCAAATGGTTTAACGTCGAAGGATTTTCTACAGACGACCTGGATTTTTTGACCGAGTTCGTTAGGTCAAACGCTCCGTTTATCTTCGAGCTTGCAGAACGTCAAAAAGCCGGACCGGCGGTGGCATAATGCCTCGAATTCTTGTTTTTGGACAGTATGTTCTGTTCTTTTGGATTGCAGAAAATGGCGAGCCCGTTCACATCCATGTAGGAGTAAAGAGGGCAGCTGCAAATTCGACTAAGTTTTGGCTCACTAAAAATGGCGGATGCACACTTGCGAACAACGAGAGCAAGATTCCGACTAAGGATCTCAGGGATCTTTCAAAACTAATCACCATGAACCATCGATATATTTGTGACAAGTGGCGCGAAACCTTTGATGATGATTCCCTGACATTCTATTGCTAAACCGCAATTGAGCCATGATTACGCTTGCTGACATATCGTCTGCGGTCTCCCGCGTGTTGCCTCGCTACGACGTCCGTGAGGCATATCTGTTTGGCTCGTTCGTCCGAGGCGAGCAAGCGCCAGAAAGCGATATCGACTTGCGTCTAGTCTGCGGCGACACGATGACGTTCGGCACGCTATATGAACTTTCACTTGAGCTCGAGATGGAACTTGGGCGAAAGATTGACATAGTCACCAACCCACCAGAGCTCATGCGCCCGGCCTTCCGCAAAAGCATCGAACGGGAAGAGGTACGCCTTTATGTCTCAGCATAAACGAAACGATGAGCTTACGGATGCAACCATACAGCCCTATCCGCCTAAAGAACCTAACGCCGAAAGCATAGAGGCCATCCGCGAAGGGAATGCGTTCTTTGCCAGTGGAGAACCAGGTCGTTTCGGCAACGCCGCCGACCTGATCGATGCGGCTCTAAAAGCCCCTGAAGTGTGAGAGAATTCAATCACCGAAGAGGCGATCGTCTCGGAAGTGTCAGACTGGCGAGGGACGTACCTCGCCATTTTTATGCGATTTTCGGAAGTGCGAGGAAAAATCGAAAATCCCTGAGCACAACGTGATTATCGGCAATAAAACCACAGGTCACGAAAGCACAAAATCGGGGTCTGGTCGGCAGGTCTCAGTTTTCACCCCGCACTTCCGAACACGCGAATACGAAAGTATGCGGCAAATTTCGGAATCCCCGACCACACTGCCATTTACACGTAAAGAAACCGCAGGTAGAAGCGTTGTCGCTTACCCGTGTGCTCGGCATATCCGATATTTGCCGCATACTTCCGGACACGGCCCTCGATAAGGACCTAATTACGCGCGGCGATTAACTCCCATGCAATCGACAAGTAAATCGCACCGTGTTTACGCTAACTTAAATAACGCGCTCGAAATACCCTAAACTGCACCATCGAAGACCTCGTCTGGCAACCGATTGTTCTGGAGTACGATTCGCGGTCTATTCCATCCGTAAAGCTATAAAGGAGGTATACATGCCTTGGAGCAATTCCCAACTTGATGACGGCACTGGTTGTGTTGCCCAGGAAGATCCTTCAATTGTGCGCGATGCAAATTTCACATTGCCTATTTCGCTCGATGGCGCCCCGTCGATCGACGAGGCCGTTCGGCTGACCATCGCGGACATGCCCAATGCGCTCAGGCTGTTGGAGAACTCATGATGGCGGTCGCACCGCGGTGCGCGGATCCTTTTGCGCCGCTCGTGCTCGACGATGCCGGATCGCTCAAGGCTATGGCCGTCGCCGCGATACGCCTACACGGCACGCTGATGACGGTCGGGCGCTGCTATACAACCGACGCCACAGGCGACCGGGCCGCGCTTGAGCTTGGACGCGTCGAGTCCGTGCTTGCGGGTGCATTCTGTACGATATTCGGTCAATCGCCGGCCGATCGCTTCGCAGACATCTTTGACCAGGTCACCTACGTGGCCGAGCACATGGTCAAGGACCACATCTTTGAAGACGGTAACAAACGAACCAGCCTTGTCTTTGCGTTGTCCGTCTTAAGGTTCGCCGGCACTCCGGTCGAGCTAATCGACAGCCCCGAGCCCAAAGACAACCAGTACTACGCCTGGATCCATGACCTCGTTTCTAGTCGCCGCACGAACAGTGAGCTAGCCGAAGAGCTGCGCCGCGGTTGCGTTGTGGACACGGGCTACCCGTCGCACGTATAGAATCTAAGCATCCGCACGCCGGTTATTGAATGGATTGGACGCCACATGGAACTCCCTTGCACCCTGTGCAGCAATGTCTATGACTTTGCGTTTTGCCCCGAGCCCTGCTACGACCGCCTAGTCGACCTCGCCGATCCCGAGGACTGGGGTCCCGGGAACCGCATCCTCAGAAACTACTTGTCGTTTTCGTTTAGCCGCGCGGTGTTCCTGACCGAGCGCGACGTGGACCAGACCGCGCCGTCCAACCTGCCGCTGGTGTTCGACGACGACCGCTGCCTATTCAACACCGGCCTGTACACGCGCCGCTACGAGACCATCTACGGTCTGTTTGAGCCCAACACCAAGCCCGACGCGCGCCAGCGCTGGTTTTTGAAGGGCTTCTTTAAGGAGAGCGACCCTATGCTGGTCTCGTTTGAGTACCTGCCGTGCCGTGTGCGCTTTGCCGAGGACCCCTCCGAGCTAGTCTTTGACTACCGCCTGCCTATCCGCTCCAACATCGACCACATTCTGGGCGATGAGGAGAACCTGACGCGTATTCCCGCCAGTCTGATGGGGAAGGGTAACTCGTTGCTGCTGCGTCGCGCCTTTGAGGGCGCCGTCGTCGAAGCCGCCCGCCGCGCCGCCGCCAACTACACGCTCGCCGTGCCGCAGTTCTACGGCGGCCGGATCCAGCTGCTCTTGCCGCTGTGCCTGACCGGCGACAAGCCCGAGCTGGCGCTGACCATCCAGCGCGAGGACGGTTTCTACGCCGCGCGCACCTGCCTCACGCTCGACATGGCCTACAACAACGCGCGACTTATCTGCCGCCCCGAGACCTCGTGGATTAAGCGGTAAAGGGCGGTTGAGCTGGGGGTTTGCCGATTGCTTTGGTTGTTTTGGCTTGGCTAGCACCCACGAATTTTAAATCGGGGGCAAAAAGTTCTTGGTAAACCACGCGCGGCTATGATAGTATCTCTTTTGCCGAAAGGCGACGGGCGATTGGCTCAGGGGTAGAGCATATCCTTCACACGGATGGGGTCACAAGTTCGAATCTTGTATCGCCCACCATCAAAAGCGCAGGTCAGAGGTATTAAGCCTCTGGCCTTTTCTTTTTGACACCAAGCTTGATACCAAAATCGAATCGAAAAATTTAAACGCGTTTCTAGCTGATCTATCCTGTGCTGACGTCATCGCGCGTTTTGCATAAAGCTCATGCGCTCTTTCATTGAATTTGCCATGGGATTCACGCACAAATGTGGAGATAGGGACCACGGCCCCAAAACGCCTGCCAGCAGATTTGTGCCACACGGCGATCTTTAGGCGAAATGCGTCAAGCTATTGGTCAGCATTTGGTCAGCTTCCGGTACTTACCCGTATGATGCCGCCATTGATAATCGGACTACCTGCAAACATAACGGCACACAGCCAAAGCTAGGGGAGGCCCATATGGACAAGATCGTCTGCGCAAACACCGCATTTCGCTACTGGCGCTGCCCACCGCAGGTCCGCAACCTCTACCCAAGACTACCAAGCCCAGAAGACGGCTGGCGAGCCCTAGCCCAGTCGCCCTTCGTAGTTGACGTTCTCAAGACGCCGGTTGTCACTGTCGCATCAACACGAAGTAACTTACATTCCGAACTGCGACACACCATTCGATGGAATGAGGCTTATGCAGGAAATATATCCATCGATACTGGTATGGGCTTCAGTGTCACGGATCCGCTCAGTACGCTGTTCACCATGACGCGCAGCATTTCTCACAGTGACTTGGTGCTCGCAATGTACGAATTCTGTGGCTGGTTCTCCATTTTCAAACCATCTGCTTCATCTGAACTTGCCATTGAACTAGCAAGTTCAGATGAAGCGTGCCCTAGCACCGAAAAGTTATTTGAGCTTGATGAGACCCAGGATGAGCCACCCTGGAAGCGCGTCTATGCAACCGCACAGCCAAAGAGCGACGAAATGAGCCACCAGGGAAAGGAAGAAAACAATAAAGACAGAGGGAAGGGAACCTCGATATGGATGAGAAAACCCCTCATTGAGATTGAAGAATTGCAAGGATTCGCAGCTAGGGTAAGGAGTGAAATGTGGGGGAAGCAATTCTACGAGGCCGCCCAGCAAGTAATTGGTGTCGCTGCGTCTCCGCTTGAGGTGGCTGGGATTATGTTGTTCAGTCGACCAAGACGACAGGGTGGGGCGGGATTCAATAACATATACGTCAACGATTTAACTCCGTTATCAGTTTCGGCCCGACAGATAGCAGGTCAGAAAGTGTGCTACGGCGACATCGTGATAGTAAACCCAATAACGATGAAGGCCGTTATCATCGAAATTCAAGGAGAGGTGGTTCATGGTTCGGGCGCGGTGCTCGACCACGATGCCACTCGAATGACGGCCTTACAAAGCATGGGATACGACGTAATACTAGTAACCCATGACATGCTCAATGATCGCAATCAGCTTGATATCATCATTCACAGTGTGTGCGATCGCTTGGGGCTGAACTACAAGCCGAAAACTAAGGCGATGCAACGTGCGGAAACCAGACTACGTGCAAACGTGCTTTCCAACTGGCTCGAAATCGGCATGTAGCATATCCGTACGCGTCAATTTGGCCCTCGCGAGGGCATCTGTCTGTTCTGTCACTTCAAAACTATGCCGGTTTACTACGATGAATCGTTGACCTCCGAGCACGCCAAATTTGCTGCTAACAAAACTGCAGGTAGAACGCTTGACAATTTCGCATAAAGTCGAGTGTGGTCGCACAACCCGGATTCATCGTAGTAAACCGGCATAGTTTTGACGCAGGCGGGACGGGGAGGGTCGCGACCGGGCCCAGGCAAGCCGTCCAGAGCGGCGCCCGCGAAAGTTTTTCCAAAATTGTCCTTGCATCGCCGGGGGAGTTCCCGTATAGTATTTCTTCACACGGGGGCGTAGCTCAGCTGGGAGAGCGCTTGACTGGCAGTCAAGAGGTCAGGGGTTCGATCCCCCTCGTCTCCACCCGAGCATTGAATGAGGCTCCAACGCAAGTTGGGGCCTTTTTTCATATCTATCGATTTACGCCATATGTTGACTGGGCAGCATCTTGGCGATATACCCATTGTTAATTACGAATATGAATGTTAATAACTTTACGTTTCTGGATAGCAAACCTAGTCTGCAGCGCCAATAACAAAGAGGCCGGGCGTAATGCCCGGCCTCGAAATACTCTGGTGGGCCCTCCGGGATTCGAACCCAGAACCCAGGGATTATGAGTCCCCTGCGCTAACCGTTGCGCCAAGAGCCCTTATGAACGGTGAATGCAATTCTAGCAAAGGCAACTCAGGCCTAATTTCTTCGCTTCACGTCGTGAAATACTACCATGCACGAGCAAGTCGCACAACGCATGATCAAGTTCGATGCTAAACAACAGCTAATCTAGGCCCGTCGCAGATAAGAAGTGTTTTATAAAAAGTTAAGGCCTTAAATTCAGGGCTTCAAGACATTTCAGCGTGAAATCAACCTGATGCCATTTCAAAACCATGCTGGTTTACTACGACGGATCGGCGACCTTCGACCACCGCGTGTTCTCAGTTTTCAAAACCGCAGGTAGAGAGTCCGACGGTTACACGAAAAGGCGTGCGTGGTCGAACATTCCAGATACATCGTAGTAAACCGGCATAGTTCTGAGGCGCAGATGAGGGACGGTTCGCAATCGGACCCGATAATGGGACTGGCGACGCATAGGAAATCCGGTTGCGCGGAGAAGGTCGCATTCCGCGCGCCAAGTCGGCCGGCGTAGGGGCCGTGCGGGGGCCAGGCGCTCCGCAGGCTGACCCGGCCCCGCGGGACTCCGGCGCCCGCCCCCCGGAAAGTTTTTCCAAAATTGTCCTTGCATCGCCGTCCGAGTTCCCGTATAGTACTTCTTCGCACGGGGGCGTAGCTCAGCTGGGAGAGCGCTTGACTGGCAGTCAAGAGGTCAGGG
>CABUCQ010000066.1 GCA_902490095.1 uncultured Collinsella sp. | reverse complement strand
AGGCCTCGCGGCCTCCCCCTTTTTTGCGTTTACCGGGCGTAAATGACTCATTTACACCAGACGATCTTATCGTTTTTGGTATTGAGCTTTTATTTAAAGAAAATAAATCGAATAACAAGGGCAACTGCTATGACCGCAATGATCAAAAGCGGGATTGTCAGTCGATGCTGCTTGCGTCGTTTACTTGTCGAAACGAAGATTGATTTTCCCTGTTTTGGCGTTTCGAGATAGCGAGCCGAATGCGTTAAGGTTTGCTTAGGTCGGGGACCTCTTTGCTGCCGAGTTATGGGCGTTTTCGTCGGGTCGTCATTGATTGCGCTGTTTTTAGATAATGGTGCGTCTTTCAGATATACAGGGTCTCCCGAGGCGACGCCCATATGTTTACGTCCCGTTTGGGCATCCTCGAGCGTTTGATATCGATTTCTCGTCACATACTCGGGCTCCGGATCATTAATGGGCTCTTGCGAGATGTGGGGGCGATGGAACCGCGGCGGCTGCGTGGAAGTATCTTCCCCCTGCGTCGGCATAAACATTTTGTTCTGGTTTTGGTCGTCCATGATGCCCTTTAGCTCGTTACCAACAACGTGTACGCGCTCATTGTAAGCCCCTTGTTATTTGTAGCTGGGGACATACTCGGTATTTAAGCTCTGGTTCAAAGAACCTTAACCTTCCTAAAACCTAAGTCATACGCACTTAGATATGCTTATAGTACTGGACTCAAAAAACTTTATAGTCGATGTATATATGAGCACTGGGTGGGCATATATAAGAGCGTCAAAAGAAGTCCCAGTCACCTGGAAGATGACTCGGCAGTCCTATAAAGGAGTGGTAAACATGGCAAGCATGGTTCCTTATCGTTCGGTTTTTGGCGTTCGTCCCTCTGCAAGCTCGCTGTTCGATCTGTTTGATGATATGAGCGACCTAGCGAACAGCTCGATTGCCTCTAAGGCGTTCCCCGTTGACGTTGAGGATAAGGGCGATGGCTATGAGGTCAAGGCTTATCTGACCGGCGTCGCCAAGGACGATATCGATGTCGAGCTTAACGAGGGCCGTCTGTCCATTAGCGTGAATGTCGAGGAAGACGAGGGGAACGAGGGCAAGAACTTCCTGCAGAAGGAGTTCAGCTCGTACAGCGCGACGCGTGGCGTGTATCTTAAGGACGCTTCGAGCGAGGGCCTCTCGGCTAAGTACGCTGACGGCATCCTGACCGTTACGGTTCCCAAGATCGTCGAGAAGAAGAACGTTACGAAGATCTCCATCGAATAACTTCGTTGGTGTTCTTCGCTATTAAAAGACAACAAAAGGGGCTGGGAAGCGATTCCCGGCCCTTTTTGTTGTTTAGGACAGTCTATTGAATGGTTGCCGGTTGATACTGACTCGCAGGGCGTATCGAGAGTTTTCGCGATCCTTGGAGAAGGGTTGCGGAGCTGCCGACCTCGTCATCCAGGGTTGCGGCCAGAGCTTTGGCATAGCTTTTGACGGTAAGGCTCGGACGATTGTTATCTTGGCTGATATGCATGGCAATGAGCTGTTCGGTGCGATCGGTAACAAGTTCGCGCGCGGCTTCGGCGGCTTGGCCATTGGAGAGGTGTCCCCTTTCAGACAGGATGCGCTCCTGAAGAAAGCGGGGATATTCTCCCTCGCGCAGCATGGTCACATCGTGGTTGCTTTCGAGTGCGAGGACTCGACAATCTTTGAGGGTGTTCATGGCTTGGCTCGATAGCTCTCCGGTGTCGGTGGCAAAGCCGATGGAATCATCGAGGGTGTCGAATCGATAGCCGACTGGATTGATGACATCGTGTGACGTTGAGTAGGTTTGCACGTGGATGCCGGCAATGGATAGGGTGTCACCGGGATCGAATTCCTCGACAGGCAGATGCGAAAGATTTTCTTTGCTCGAAAGAGTGCCCCTGCTGGCAAAGAGGGGGCCGTGCCAGTGCTTGCACCAGACATCGAGGCCCTTGATGTGATCGCTATGCTCATGAGTAATGAGAAGAGCCGAGACGTTGTCTGCCGAGAGCCTCAGTTCTGCCATGCGCTTTAATGTCTCGCGGGGAGACAGTCCGTCATCGACCATAATGAGCCCCTGCGGGCCCTCGATGAGTGCGCAGTTGCCTTTAGAGCCACTGCCGAGGATATGAAGGTGCAGGCAAGACATAAGATTCCAAAGGATACAATGGGTGCGGACGAATAAAGGAGGAAGCGAATGCCAACGGTATCACAGCATTACGGACACCATGCCGTGCCTGGGGCAGTCGATGAGACCCGGACGAGGCAGCAGGCAGCTCCTGTCGTGCTCATGGTATCAGGCGGCGCGGACTCGACGGCACTGCTTCTTATGGCGTGCACATCAAAGCTGGATATCCAAGACGGACGCGGTGTTGCCCCCATTGCTCGCGAGCGCCTGCATGTGCTGCATGTAAACCATCATCTGCGCGGCAAGGCGTCCGATGGCGACGAGGCCTTTGTGCGTGAGCTCTGCGCGCAATATGGTTTACCGCTGTGTGTGGAGCACGCTTATTTTGATGGGGAGTCGGGCAATATTGAGGCCGCGGCCCGCGAGGTGCGCTATGCCGCGGCGCGGAGGTATGTTCGCGAACTCTGCGCCCAGACGGGGGCGCCGCGAACGGCGGCTCGTATCTGCACCGCGCACACGTCTTCGGATCGCGCGGAAACGTTTTTGATGAACGCGATTAAGGGTTCGGGGCCCGCTGGTCTATCGAGCATTCCTCGCCGGAGGAATATCGTGGTGCGTCCCTTGCTCGACCTAACTCATGGCGAGCTTGTGGGCTATCTACAGGTACATGGTCAGCCGTGGCGTGAAGACGAGAGCAATGAGGATATCTCGTATCTGCGAAACTACGTGCGCCATCGGGTAATGCCAGTGGTGGCACAGCGTAATGCGAGCGTGTGCAAGACGATTGGCGCCGCCTGTGAGATCTTGGGTGACGAAGACGCGTTTCTATCCCAGCTGTCGGCGCAGGCGTTTCGAAGCTGCCTGCGCAAGGAGGCGGCGGGCGCGCTAGTGCTCGATGCCAGACGCCTTGCTGCGGCCGAGGTGGTAATCGCGCGGCGCATCGTGCGACTGGCGATTAAGCGCATCGATCCGGACGCTCGTCCAGAGATGCGACATGTGGAGCGAGTCCTTTCCTGCGTTGCCGAGGGCGCCGGCTCGGTCACGCTTCCGGCGGGGATTGACGCACGCATTGAGTTTGGCATGCTGGCGTTTAAGGCGCCGGCGGCTCGCGAGGGCCTGGTCGCGGACTGGGTTACCGTACCCGGTCGTTTGCCGTTGGGCGGGGGACGTATGCTGGTCACAGAACCGATGGCCGTTGAGCCGGGATGCGATATCGTGCGTCGCGCCCGTGAGCTTGCGGCTGCCGGGGAAGTGACAGCTTTGGTAGACGCGGCTGCCCTGGGTTTTGCCGACAGCGATAGTGAGCGGATCCTGGCGGGCTCGCGTGGCAAGATCCCTGTCGAGGCGCGATTGGCGCGCCTGTGGGTGGACGGTCCCGCACCGGGAGACGTGATGTGCCCGTTAGGGATGAGTGGCCGAAGCAAGAAAGTATCCGACTTGCTAGGCGAGGCTCGCATTCCCGTTTCCGAGCGCGCCGGCGTGCCCATGGTGAGGACGGCGCCGGGAGGTGCCGTGGTGTGGGTCGCCGGAGTTCGCGCGGACGAGCGTTTTAAGTGCACGGCCGCAACGCGCGTGGCATATCTGCTTCGTGTGGTCGATGCGGAATAGCGTCCTACGCCAGCTATTCTGTGCGGCGTTGACGGTATTCCCGCGCTGATGGTGCGCGGGCTGGAAAATATACCCCGTGCGCTGCTAGAATGTGTAGTTCGCGTCCATACGGCGGTGTGTGGGCGATTAAGCACAAGAAAGGGTTGTCATGGCTTCTCAACATCCGGATATCGAGAAGGTTCTGTTTACGCAGGAGGATATCGACGGCATCGTTTCTCGCCTGGGCGAGGAGATCACTCGCGACTACGCGGGTAAGGATCTGGTGCTGATCGCGGTTCTGCGCGGTGCCGTTGTCTTTATGGGCGACCTGATGCGCAAGATTGAGCTACCGACCAACATCGATTTCATGGCTGTTTCGAGCTATGGCGACGGTGTGAAGTCTTCGGGCATCGTGCGTATCATTAAGGATCTGGATATCGACATCCGTGGTCGCGACGTGCTGATCGTCGAGGACATTCTGGACTCGGGCCTGACCCTCAAGTACCTGATGAAGAACCTCGAGAGCCGCAAGCCCGCTTCGCTGGAGGTCGCTGCCTTCCTGTGGAAGGACGTTGAGGACCGCACCTCGGCCATCACGCCCAAGTATGTTGGAACCCATTGCCCCGATGCCTTTGTGGTGGGCTACGGCCTCGACTATGCCGAGCGCTATCGTAACCTTCCGTATCTGGGCATTTTGAAACCGGAGGTTTATTCGTAAGATGCCCGACGACCATAACGATAACAATTCCCAGACTCCCCGGGAGCCTAAGATCCCGGGGATGCCCGGAGGCAAGAAGCCCACGCGTACGGGCTGGCTGTATTTTATTTTGGCTTGCGCGCTTCTGGGCTACGCCTTCTTTAACATGGGCTCCGGCTTTGCCAATTCCAGCAATACCGTTAAGCTCGCGACGAGCGAGATGGTGAGCGCCATCAAGCAGGATCGCGTCGAAGATCTGACCTATACGGTTCAAGACGGAAGCGTGACGGGTCATTACTGGAAGACGAAGAAGGACAAGGGCGATACGAGCGAGCTCAAGAGCTTCTCCTCGACCTATGTCGGCTCCGATTCGCTTGCCGAGCTCATGGCGGAGCACCCCGACACCAAGTACATCGTCAACACCAACGATCCCGATTTTTGGGGCGACTTGGCGATGAGTGTGCTTCCGACGATCGCCCTTATCGCCATCATGTTCTACTTTATGCGCCAGATGATGGGCGCCAACAACAGGAACATGCAGTTTGGCAAGACCAACGCCAAGACCAACGAGGCCACACGCCCCAAGGTCAAGTTTGAAGACGTTGCCGGCGTGGACGAGGCAGTCGAGGAGCTCGAGGAGATCCGTGACTTTTTGAGCGATCCGGATCGCTATCGCAAGCTGGGCGCCAAGATCCCGCGTGGCGTGTTGCTGGTTGGCCCTCCGGGCACCGGTAAAACGCTGCTGGCCAAGGCCGTTGCCGGCGAGGCGGGCGTGCCGTTCTTTAGCATCTCGGGTTCCGACTTTGTCGAGATGTTCGTGGGCGTCGGCGCCAGCCGCGTGCGTGACCTCTTTAAGGAGGCCAAGTCCCAGGCTCCGTCGATCATCTTCATCGATGAGATCGATGCTGTGGGACGTCAGCGCGGAGCTGGCTTGGGCGGCGGTCACGACGAGCGCGAGCAGACGCTCAACCAGCTGCTGGTCGAGATGGACGGTTTTGAGGAGAGCGAGTCGGTCATCCTGATCGCTGCGACTAACCGTCCTGACATCCTGGATCCGGCGTTGCTGCGTCCCGGTCGTTTTGACCGTCAGGTTACGGTCGACCGTCCGGATGTGAAGGGCCGCGAGCAGATCTTGCGCGTGCATGCCGAGAACAAGCCGATGGACGAGGACGTGAAGTTTGAGAAGCTCGCCCAGATGACCGTTGGCTTCACCGGCGCCGATCTGGCAAATCTGCTCAACGAGTCTGCGCTGCTGGCTGCCCGCCGCCATCGTTCCGTGATCTCGATGGACGAGGTCGAGGAATCGATGGAGCGCGTGATTGCCGGTCCGCAGCGCAAGGGTCGCGTGATGACCGAGGCCGAGCGCACCACGATCGCCTACCACGAGAGCGGCCATGCCCTGGTGGGTCACATCCTGGAGCACTCCGATCCGGTTCACAAGATCTCGATCGTCAGCCGCGGCCAGGCGCTGGGCTACACGCTGCAGCTTCCGCAGGAGGACCACTTCCTCAAGACCAAGAACGAGATGCTCGACGAGCTTGCCGTGTTCTTGGGCGGTCGCGTTGCCGAGGAACTCATGTGCGACGACATCACGTCGGGCGCGAGCAACGATCTGGAGCGCGCGACCAAGATGGCGCGCGAGATGGTCACGCGCCTGGGCATGAGCGAGGAGCTTGGAACGCAGGTGTTTGGTGAGGCGCAGCATCAGGTATTCCTGGGCCGCGACTACGCCGATCACCAGGATTACTCCGAGGAGACGGCGCGCCGCATCGACATCGAGGTCCAGCGCATTATGCGTGAGGCCCATCGTCGTGCGGTCGAGATTTTGGATGCCCGTCGCGACCAGCTCGATTTGATGGCCAAGGTGCTGCTTGAGCGCGAGACCGTCGAAGGCGACGCCGTGAATGCCCTGCTCGACAACGAGTGGGACGCCTACCTTGAGCGCGAGGGCGATATCCTGGCGGCCAAGGAGGAGCGCAATGCCAAGGCGGCCGGCATGCCGACCAAGAAGCGTGCGCCTCGTATGAGCGAGGAGGAGCTGGCGGCCGATGCCGCGGCATTTGCGCAGGCGGCCATGCAGGAGGATGCCGAAGCCGCATCCGATGATGCCGGCGATGACTGTGCCGTCAATGCCGGTGCCGACACCGACGCCGACAAATAGCCTTTGTGGCGAAAGCCTCTGCGGGGAAACCTGCGGAGGCTTTTTCTTTTTGTTGATTGGGAACAGACTTAAATGAGCGTTTTCACGCATTTAAGTCTGTCCCCAATCAACATTGCTGCGGCACTTTGCTCGGCTAAAGCGTACAATAGCGCCTATGCGAAAGGGGAACAGATGATCAACGAAACTATGTATGCTCGCGGTGCGGAAAGCTCCATCATCCGTGAGATTTTTAGCTATGGCCTTGAGCGCAAGGTGCAGATCGGTGCGGAAAACGTATTCGATTTTTCGCTGGGCAATCCGAGCGTTCCGGCGCCCGCTGCTGTGGCTGAGTCGATTAAGAAGGCCCTGGAGCTGCCGAGTGACCAGTTGCACGGCTACACCCCCGCTCCGGGCCTGCCGCAATGTCGAGCAGCCGTCGCCGAATCGCTCAACCGCCGCTTTGGCACGAGCTATGAGGGCAAAGACGTCTTTATGACGGTGGGTGCCGCGGCTTCGCTCACCTGCGCGCTCAACGCCGTTACGAATCCGGGCGACGAGGTTGTTGTTATCGCCCCGTACTTTCCGGAGTATCGCGTTTGGATTGAGAAGGCCGGCTGTACGTGTGTTGAGGCGCTCGCCGATGAAGATACGTTCCAGCTGAGCGTGGACAACGTGCTCAAGGCGATCAGCGATAAGACGGCGGCCGTCATCATCGACTCTCCCAACAATCCGACCGGTGCCGTATATACATGCGACACGTTGACGCGACTGGCCAATGTTCTGCGCGAGGCCAACGCTCAGCGCGATTCCGAGAATCCGATTATGCTCATCTCGGATGAGCCGTACCGCGAGATCGTGTACGGTGCCGAGGTGCCTTGGGTGCCCTCGATCTACGAGCACACCATCGTGTGCTACTCGTATTCCAAGTCGCTGTCGCTGCCTGGTGAGCGCGTGGGTTGGATCTTGGTTCCCAACACCAATCCGCAAGCTGCCCGTCTGATGCCGGCTGTTGCGGGTGCTGCCCGTACGCTGGGCTTCGTGTGCGCGCCGGCGCTCTTTCAGCGCGTAATTATCGACTGCATCGATGAGCCGAGTGACGTTGAGGCCTATGCACGTAACCGCACCGCGCTTACCGACGCACTAGCGGAGTATGGCTACACCTATGTTGAGCCGGATGGCGCGTTCTACCTATGGGTGAAAGCGTTGGAGTCCGATGCGAATGCGTTTTGCGAGCGCGCAAAGAAGTATGAGTTGCTTGCGGTTCCCTCGGACAGCTTTGGTATGCCAGGTTGGTTCCGCCTGGGCTATTGCGTGAGCTACGAAACGATTGTCAATTCGCTACCCGCTTGGAAACAGTTGGCGGACGAGTATCGTTAAAAGTAAAGCGCTCTGCCTACAATGTTTTACGTGAAACGGGGTTTGGTGTTAAGCCGGACCCCGTTGTCATGGACGTTGTGTCTTTGGGATGGAGTGGTTTTACGACTATCGAAGGCTATGCGTACAATGAATATAAGCGACGGCCGTGCCAGATAAGGAGACCTGATGCCCTACCTGCTTTCTTGTGACATTCATACCCATACGATGTTCTCTGCGCATGCATATTCGACCATTGAGGAGAATGTGTACTGGGCGGCAGAGCGTGGTCTGCAGGTGCTCGGATCTGCCGACCATTTGAGCTCTATGGTTACGGCTTGCCCCAATGACCTGCGCAGTTACCAGTTCTTTATCAACCAGGATATCTGGCCGCGCATTTGGAGCGGCGTGCTGGTGCTGCGTGGTGCCGAGGCCGATATCGTTTCGCTGGACGGAAGCCTGTTTGGCGAGGACACTCCTGTCACGCTCGATATTGCCGGCGATTCGTACAGCCGTCAGCATTCGCTGTTCGATTTGGTTACGCGTAATTTGGATTATTTGGTTGCGAGCGTGCATAATCCGCAGATTGCTGAAGGCGCGACGCTGGCCCAGACGACCGAGATGTATATCAATGCCCTGGAGCACCCCAAGGTGTTCATGCTGGGTCACACGGGGCGTTCGGGCGTGCCGTTCGATATCGACGAGGTGCTGTTGGCGGCTAAGGCCAAGCACAAGATTATCGAGATCAACAACCATAGTCTTGAACACGGTGTCGACACTGAGCATTGGGTCGTATGCCGCAAGATCGCCGAGCGCTGCGCCGAGCTGGGCGTGGGCATTGGCGTTTCGACCGATGCGCACATTGGCATGGCAATTGGTAAGCTCGATTACGCTCGCAAGATGCTCGACGAGATTCACTTCCCGTTGGATCTGATCGTGACGCGCGATCGCGAGACGCTGCTGCGCGAGATGGCGGCAGCCGGCGTGTGCGACCTGCGCAAGGGGATATAGCGGAATTTTTAAACCAAGCGAAGGGGGCGGCCCAGACGGGTCGCCCCCTTCTTTCTTGTCCCAAAAATCTACTGAGGTTGGTTAGCGGCGTTCGAGGACCGCTACGGTTTCGGTGTGGTCGGTATGGGGGAACATGTCGACTGGCGTGATCTTGAGCAGGCGATAGCCTCCGTCGAGGAGCTGGTGCAGGTCGCGCTCTTGGGTCACGGGGTTGCAGCTGATATAGGTGATGCGGCGCGGCTTAAGTGCGCAGGCAGCTTCGAGGAACTCGGGGGTGGAGCCGGCACGCGGCGGGTCGATGGAAAGGACATCGATCTGCTCGTTGTTGTCGGCGGCATCTAGGATGTAATCGGTGGCATCGTCGGCCATAAACCAAGCGCTGCGGGTGAGGCCGTTGAGCTCGGCATTGCGGCGTGCGTCGGCAATGCCCGCCGGGTTTCGCTCTACGCCGAGCAGCATAATGCCGATCCCCTTGTTCTGGGCATCTTTAGCTGCGCACAGGCCGATAGTTCCGCTACCGCAATAGGCATCCATGAGTACGTCGCCCTGCTGCAGGTCCATGCCGTCAATCGCGAGCTGATAGAGCTGCTCGGTCTGCTGCGGATTGGTCTGATAGAACGCGGTGGGGGAGATATCGAATTCGCAACCGAGCAGCTGGTCGCGCATGCACTCGGCGCCATAGACGATACGAGTCTCCTCGCCCAAGATGGCGTTACCGGGACGGCCATTGATATTTTGGGCAACGGTGACGATATGCGGATCGAGTGCCGCCACGGCTTCAAAGAACTCCTGCGCATGCGGTAAGTCACGCTGGGCGGTCACGAGCGTAACCATGACCTGGTCGGTACGCCAACCGCAGCGGACGACGGCATAGCGGAGCAAGCCCAGATGCTTGTCCTCGTTAAAGGCGGGAATGTGCAGGCGCTCAGCTTCACGCGCGATGCCGTTAAGAATTTGTCGGGCGCCCGGTGCCTCGACGGGGCATTCGGGTACGGCAACGATCTTGTGCGTGCCGCGCTCAAAAAAGCCGCAGCGGACAGCGCCCTCTTTGCCGGGGGCAAAGGGAGTGGCGGCCTTATGGCGAAAACCGCGCGGCGCAGGATATTTGCCCGGGTCGCCCAGGGTGACTCCCATACCGCGAATAGGATCTACAGCAATGTCTTCACGCTCACAAAGCGAAGCAAAAAGCTCCTCCATAGCAGCCTGCTTGGCGGCGAGCTGCTTCTTATAAGGACGATTGAGCGCCGTACACCCACCGCAAGCTTTCATGATGGAACAAGGAGACTTGGGATCAACGGCCTTGCGCGCAGACGGAACCGGATTCTTATACGGGCGCTTGGAGCGAGTCTGAGGCGCTTTGTCTCCGCCTCGACGAGAGTCAGAACGTTTGGTCTTAGCCCCGCTCTTGGTCAATTTGCTTTTTACAGCTTTAGAAGACTTGGATTTCGTAGAAGATTTCTCCTCCTTCGACCCCTCAGCCGCCTCGATCAAAGCACGACGAGCCTTACGCTCCGCACGAGATTCTGCCATCAATAACTCCACTAATTCATGAATTAAAGCTGCAAGTATTGTACCGTGCCAAGCCAGCAGACGATATACAAGCGGTTTAATCGTGTCAGCGATAAGCCCAACTGAGTATTTGCTCGCTTGAGCACTGTTGAATATCGCGAAACAGCACCGCCGATAT
>CABUCQ010000065.1 GCA_902490095.1 uncultured Collinsella sp. | reverse complement strand
GATGTTGCCGCGTCCGCGGCACCACTCTGCCGCCGCCGGCACGTTCGCCGTGAGCACGCCCCACTCGGCCATGTAGCCCTCGGAGCGCGGGTCCGTGGCGTCGAGGAGGAGGACGGCCAGGCCGCCGCCCACGTACTCCCCGGCCACGAGGGCGAGGCGGACCGCCTCGCCCATGAAGTCGAACTCGACCGTGACCATGCGGCTACCTCCTCCTGACGGCGCTGAGCGGCTTCGGGGAGAAGTGCTCGTCGCGCTCGACGGCGGCGAACCCCATCTGGCGGTTCAGCTCGGCCATCTCCTTGATGCTGAAGTAGCCGAGCTCGTCGTCGTAGCCCTCGACGAGGCCGAACGCCTCGTCCGTGCCATCGAACTCGAGCAGCCACCAGTCCCATCCGTTCACGCACGAGAAGTAGTGGGCGTAAACCGTGGGGTCCTCCGCCCCGTCCTGCTCGTAGAGCCTCGGCACCGTCTTGGCGATTTCCTCGGTCATCAGCTGCTGCATGTCTTCCTCCGTTCCGGGCACCCTGCCCTCAACATCTCGCCCCTGCGGGCAAAGCCGAATGGCGACGCCGCGCGTCGTCGTCGGCTTTGCTCCCTGCAAAGCCATGCCGGAGCGAAGGCCTGTCAAGGTCCTCCATGACGGCCTCCACCAACCGCAGCGGGGCGGAGGTTTGTGCGGGGCCTCATGGAGCGGCCTTTACAGGGCGCAGCGGAGGCATCACCCGGCCACGGAGCCGTGGCCGCCGTCGGCGGATGCCGTAAAACGTAAAACGCTGTTTACGCTGGCCCGGACAGCACCTGCTATCATCGCCCTTCTCGCATAGAGAGGATTGTTTCGGCATGGAAGAACGTCACGTCACGACGGGGGACGGGCCGAGCGAAGCCGCCCAGCGGCTCATGGACGGTATCGGGGTATTCTCCGAGATCGAGGATTATGGCAGAAGGATTGAAGTCCTCGCCGAGGCCATGTCGATCGGGATCAGGATCGCGGACTACGAACTGCTCGCGGCAGGCGGTGCGGAAACGTCGTTCTTCGAGCGGGTGTTCTCGAACGCCCAGACCCACCATCGCAGGCGGTCATCTGCCCCGTGAATGGGGTCCTCCCTGTGGTAGTGCTCCAGCATGAGCTGAGTGGTCCAGCCGCCGAAGCGCACCGTGTAGACCGCCGTCTGCGCGTCGTGGATGACCGCGCCGAAGGGGTCTATTCGAATGATTTGGTCGATCGTGAAGCCGCGGCCGTCCGGCCAGCAGACGCGGACAGGCACCGTCGTTCCGTCGGCGTTAGTGCGGGCGTAGACGTCTACGTCCTTGACGTCTACGTACTGCTTATGGACGCGTCTGCCGGGCTTGTCGCCGTTGGCGCGAACGGTGATGCCGCCGCCGAAGTCCTTTGTGTGGCCCATCACTCGGGCATCACCGCCATGCCGCCACCGCGCTCGACGAACCAGTCGCCGTGCTCCCACCAGACCGTTTTGCGCTGCCTCGCGATGCAGACGTCGTAACGCACACAGAGGTTACCGAAGATGGCGCGGCCGAACTCCTGGCGGGCGTAGATGCTCTCAACCTTCCAACTGCGGCCGTCCGGCCAGTGGATGGTGACGGGATCGGACGGGCCGTGGTCGGGGTCGTCCGCGCCGTTGGCGTCCACGGGGATGTAGATGCGCTGTGCATCGGTGGGTATGCCGCAGGTTCCCGCAAGCGAGTGCTTTTTCATGATCATGCGCGTACCCCCGAACATCCGTTTGTATCTCACGGGCTTCATTGTCGAACGAATGTTCTTGATTGTAAAGCGAACGTGGTGTGGGGGTTCGGTGTGCGGTGTCCGGACGGAGGGGCATGGATGTATCGCGTGGAAAGCGCCCGCGATCCGGAAGACCCGCGTCTTGGTATCATTTTGCCATCCTTGGGGGAGGAAGAATGCCATGACTCAGCTCTATGAGATAGACGGGTACCACAATATAGTCGACCTGACGCCCTATTTCGTTCTCGGCGTGCTGGTCATAGCCCTGGTCTGTGCAATCGCGGTCCTGGTTCGCAGGATTCTGGCGAGCCCCTTTAGGTATCCCTACTATGTGGCCCGCTTCGATGTGTCTGGCAGGCGCAACGTGAGGATCGAGGACTACATCGACCGTCACCTGATGGACCCGGCCGGTTGGGACGCCATCGTCGCACATAGGGCATACATCCAGAACTGGAAGCACGAGCAAGAAGAGTATCTGAAAACCTGCCGGCTCCGCAGCCGGCGCGAGCGTCAGTACGCCGAGGCGGTCGACGATGACAGGGCCTTTAGGTTCATCACCTGCCGCGACCAGACGAGGTACAAGCAGGCCAACTACGTGAAGACGTCCTACAAGGTGTCGATGGATGATTCCGAGCTTGACGTGAACTGGGAGTGGATCGTCGAGCGCCGCATCCGCCTCGCCGCTATCAACGACGAGGCGACGCTCAGGGACTATCACGCCAAGAACCAGCGAAGGCTGATGACGAAGCAGCTGCGCGAGCAGATAGCGCGAAGGGACAACTACACCTGCCAGATATGCGGGAAATACATGCCGGACGGCGTGGGCCTGCACGTCGACCATATCGTGCCGGTCGCGAAGGGCGGCAAGACCGTTCCATCCAACCTGCAGGTGCTCTGCTCGAAATGCAACGGGCGGAAGGGCGCGCGGTAGCGGCGCGTTGCAGACACGCGCTATTCGTCGAAGAAATCGGTGTCAACGGCCTTGATCTCGTAGACCTGTCTCGTGCTCACGCCGACGCCGTAGTCGATCATGAGGCCGGCGAGCGCGGGGCCGTCGACGAGCACGACCGTCTGCCCCAGGAGGCCCTCAGCATATTTGCGGGCATCCTTGGAGAAGCGAGCCGTGGTGATGAAAAGGCCCTTCGATACGCCCTTTCCGGAAAGCGCCCCGACGAATGCCTGAACCTCCGGCCGTCCAACCGTCCTTTGCGGATCCCACCGCTTAGCCTGGTAGCAGATGGTTCCAAATCCGAGTCGGTCCTCACGGACGACGCCGTCTATCCCCTCGTCACCACTCTTTTTGGTGACGTCGGCACGGGAGTTCAGGCTCTCGCCGTAACCCATCGCCACGAGCAGCTTTCCGACCAGATGCTCGAAGAAATACGGATCTTTTCCCATGATGATCGAAATGAGGTCGTCGGCGAGCGCGTCGCGAATCTCGCCGTAGGCAGACTCCATCGCCTCCTGAGGGGACTCCTGGTCCTCCAGCGTCGAAACGCCCTCGGGCTCTGAAGCGTTTTTGGCCTTGCTTGCGGCCTGATAGCCGTCTTTCCACTTCTTGAATGACGTGCAGTTCTCATAGAGACCCTTGGCTGTAATGGGTCCGGGATAATCAG
Organism: uncultured Collinsella sp.; assembly: GCA_902490095.1. Classification (GTDB taxonomy): domain Bacteria; phylum Actinomycetota; class Coriobacteriia; order Coriobacteriales; family Coriobacteriaceae; genus Collinsella. Next base: position 7,285 of record CABUCQ010000065.1, on the reverse strand, counting down.
AGAGGTACGTCCTGCCGGCATCGGTGATACGGTAGGTTCCCTTCTTCTCGCCGTATTCCAGAAGCTTAGCCTTCTCCAAATCGGTGATACCCCAGTACACGCGGTTGTAGAGTCTCGACTGGCCGCTCTTGAGACGCTCGGCCCGTTCGTCATCGGTCATGTCGAATTCGATCGCCACGGCATCCTGGAGGTCGGTGCCTGCCAGATATCCATCGACATGCGCCAGCGCTTCAAGGACGGGCCGCATGGTCTCATGCCATTTGGGCATCGTCATCGCTCATCACCCCCTTCATTTCAGCAAAATCAGTAAAAGGCTCAACCGCCACTGCGGTCAAGGGGCCTGTCGCCTGTGGCAATGACCTGAGCTCCCCTGCAAGTCTCCTGGCCCCGCCCTTGAGGCTGACGAACGTGAGGCCTCCCGAGATGAACCCACCGACGACCGGAACGACTTTGCTCACCGCGTCGCCGAAACTGCTTTTGGTGATCTTGACGCCGATCCCGGCAAGTACCTTTTTGATGATCGGGTAGTAACTTGTCTGCATAAGCGCCTTGTTGGCGACCTTCTTGGCCACATTGGCCTGAACCGTTTTGGAAAACGCCGTCAAGGCGGAGTTGGCACCGCTCACCCCGGCCATCACGGCCAGGAGAAGGGCGAAGGCCGCCAAGATCTCATCGTCCATTTCGTCGCAATCGTCGATGAAGGACTGCCAGCCGTAGAGATACGCCAGTTTCTGCATGATTCGAAAGGCGTGGACATAGTACTGCGTCACGTCCGCCGGGATCGTCCCGAGCATCGCGAGTCCTCCGGGCAATCCCGCGGAGAACGAAAGGACGGTCGATTTCTTCGTTTCGAAATCAATGACGTCCCTCGCGATGGAGTCGACAAGGTCGGAATCCATCCCGGCGGCGGCTGGGCTCGTTGAAATCGCGAGCTCTACCCGCTCGTCCGCAACGCCCCGTTTCCGGAACTCTGAGCGGAGGAAATGGTCGCGCTCGATTGCCACTCCTTTCAGCCTCATAACCTTCTTGAGGAAGGCGATGGCACATCTTTGGGCTTCCTCCTCCTGTCGATCGGCCTCGGCCTTTAGGTCCCCAATACCCTCCCCGACACTATCTAACACAGATAATTCCGTTCGTTCTTTTGGCTTTGGAATGTTTCTCCTCACGCTACTCACCAACTTTTTCGGCATAAAGACTGAACAGATGGGCGACGATCTTTTCTTCGTCTCCATCGAAACTCATGCCATATGCAGACTCAACGGCCGCGTCCAAATCAGAATGGGCCTTAACTAAATCGCTGAACAGGAAGAACGAATCGGCTCCATACAGTGTTGCCAAGGAGCAATCAGGGTAATTGGACCTAGCCTTTATAACAGCTTTCGCCCGCTCCTCAATTTCGTTGATGTCGTCTTGGTCAGCATCTGGATAGGGAAAGTTGTAGTACACGGATGGAGCATATCGGTAGTCATTTTTCAACCTACCGGCAACGGTTCTCATCCAGGCATTGTGTGTCTGCGACATGAGCAACCCGAAGTCAAACATGCTTGCTCCGTCAACGATTACAACGGCGTCGCTCGCCACCACACTTCTGGAGACATAGCCAATAGGAATGTACTTCCGCCGTGCGGACGAAACTCTAGGAATTATGATGTAGTCGTTCTCCGGCTGCCTAATCTGTGTAAATAGTTGTGGGCTATCAGCGGTCTTGCGAATTCTCGGAATTTTGTTTGATGCGCGATACTCACGAACGGCTCTGATACGTTTCATTATTTCAGTGTTGTTCGTATACTCCGCAGGATTAACTCCATCAAGCCAGAGACAGTAGCGTGAGAAGTCGGTTTCATTCAGAAACTCGCGGCTTCCAACGAAGGGACGAAATAGCTTTTCGCAATCTGGATATCTACTCAGGAACTGCTTCTTTTCTTCAGCCGAAAAGAGAAGCTGTCCATTCTCCATAGGCTGACTCCCCTGCGTGACTTTGCAGCCGCGCCGATTAATACACTTTTTCCTGTTTTTAATCCATACGTCTGGAGCGCTCTTTAGGTATCCATTGATATGAGAAGCGAATATTGGCCCATCAGCGCCGAACAAGACCTTTTTATGGCCATCTTCAAACATCGAGAAGCCAACGATAACGCACATCACGCCCGCTTTGTCTGAAGCCTCGCTATCCCAAAGGAACGTCGTATACGCAAAATTAATCACGCAGCCCGCTTCGGAAAGAATCTTCCAAAGGGATCCCACTGATTCGCCCTGACAAATGGAATTCGAAGAAACGAAAGCGCATCGAATGTTGGTGCCCTTGGAATAGTCGGCCGCCTTTTTAAACCAGCCAGCAACATAGTCCAGTTTTCCCGCATTGCTTAACCCATCGAACAGCGAGGAAACATCATTCGATTGTTCTTTTGACTGCATGGCCTGACCCAAGAACGGCGGGTTTCCGAGGACGTAGTCGACCCCATCAGCCGCGACGACGTCGTTCCAGTCGGTACGTAGCGCGTTGGCGTTGACGATGCCCTCATAGTCCGTGAGCGGGAGTTCCTGGTAGACGCGCTGCGTCACTTTTGCGGTGTCAGCGTCCGCCTGCTTCTCGGCGATCCAGAGAGCCGTGCGGGCAACGCAGCAAGCGAAGTCCTCCAGCTCAATACCATGGAAGTTCTTTAGGTTGACCAGCACGTCGCGATCGCCGGAATCCTCAAAGCTGAATGACGTCTGCTCACCCTGGAGCTCGAAGAGGATGCGATTCTCCAGCTGTCTCAGGCAGAGATAGCTTTCGGTGAGAAAGTTACCGGAACCTGCGGCTGGATCGAGGATGGAGATGCCACCGATCTTCTCGTGAAGGTCCTTGAGCGCACGGGTCCTCGCGCCGCCCGCGACGGGCTTAGCACACGCCTCGTCGAACTCGGCCTTGAGGCAGTCAAAGAAGAGCGGGTCTATGACCTTGTGGATGTTTTCGGGGCTCGTGAAGTGCTGGCCGTTTGCGCGGCGGTGGTCGTGGGACAGCGCCCCCTCGAAGATGGAGCCGAAAACCGTGGGGCTCACGCCCGACCAATCAAACTCCTGGCACCCCTCGACGATGAGCGTATGGCGGAAGTTCTCGGACAGGGGCGGAATCTCCGTCTTCTCGCGGAAGAGGCCGCCGTTCATGTAGGGCAGTTTCTTCAGCCAGGGCTCGGCGTACTTGTCGCGTTCCTCGTCCTTGGTGTCGAGCCAAACGAAAAGGTCCTTGAGGCCGCGCCTGAGATCGCCTGCCGAGAAGTGGGCGACGTAGTCGCGGAAGGCGTTGGGGGCCACGAGTCCCGAGTCCTCGCAGAACATGAGGAACATGAGGCGCGTCATGAGCACGGAGAGCGCATGGTGATTCTCGGGCGTGTCGGGATCATCGAACGCCTCGGCGACTTGGTCATGGAGTTTCGACATGATCTTGCCGGCCTCGACGGAAACGGCGCGGGAGATCGTGGCCGGGGCCTCCGCCCCGCCCTTGAGGAACTGAATGGCAGCGAGGTTCTTGGGGAGCTCGGCGAGCGGCAACTTGAAAAGCGGCTCCCTGCATAGCGAATCCCGCTCGCGGTCGAAGACCCAAAACTCGGCAAAATTGCAAGCGATGATGTAGCGCGGCTGTTGGGAGAGGGGCATACCCTGGGCGTAGGCGTTGCCCTGCTTCGCGGGCGTCACCTTGCGGCCCTGGCGCGTCTCCTCCTTGGCGAGGTCGATTCCCAGCGACTTCTGTTCGACAAGGGTTTTGGCCGACGGTATGAAGACGTCGATATACCCATCGCGCGTGCTCGCATCGGTGGAGACGGGCTTCTCGAACTCAAGTCTCGAGACCGCATCCTCAACACCCAGGACATTCTGATAGAAGTCGATCCAGAACCGTTGCGTGTCCTGGTTCTCATTTCCCTTGTTCGCCCACCTGCTTGCAAAAGCTTCTGCATCGGCTTTCTTTCCCGGCATACGGACCCTCACTTGATAGCCTTTTCCACTGAGAAAGATTCTACGGGTTCTTCACTTCTTTTTAGCTGGTTTTAGTTTTATTGGTATCCCTTTTGTCCTGGCGGTCGTTGCAATCTGCTCATATTCCGCTCAGGAGTCCTCGCTGCATTGTCAAGATAAAATAAAACAGCCCAGAGGAACAATGCCTCTGGGCTGCTAAAAGTCTTGGTCGCGGGGGCAGGATTTGAACCTACGACCTCCGGGTTATGAGCCCGGCGAGCTACCAGACTGCTCCACCCCGCAATGTCTGGGCGCCTCATGTGCGCAAGAAAGAATATTACGCGGGAGTTCGGTAAGCGGCAAGGAAAATCTCGTAGAGCATAATTCCTTCATATTTAAACCCCTCAGCCCCTATCACCGTAAACGAATCGCAGCCGAGCGCCGTCGACGGCACGTATACAATGGTGCGCGTCCTTTTATGCCGACACTGGGAGTAGACATGCTGCTCGCTATCGATATGGGAAATACGCAGACGGCCATGGGCCTGTTTGACGGAGACGAGCTGGTGCAGTCGTGGCGCATGCCCACCGACCGCTCCTATACCGCCGACGAGATCCACGTGCGCCTGATGGGCTTCTTTAAGATGTACGACCTCTCGCTCGGCGCGGTCGACGCGATCGCCTTTGCCGGCGTGGTGCCGCAGCTCTCGCGCGAATGGCACGCCGTGGCCGACCGCATTGCCGCAGACGCCATCGTCATCGGGCCGCAGACGGCCGCCGTGACCAAGCTGCGTGCGGCGCGACCCCAGGCCGTGGGCGCCGACCGCGTAGCTAACGCCGTCGCAGCCGAAGCTTTCTACGGCGCGCCAGCGATCGTGGTGGACTTTGGTACCGCGACCAATATCGACGTCATCGATGAGGACGGCTATTACATTGGCGGAGCGATCGCGCCGGGCATCCGCATCTCCATGGACGCGCTAGCTGCCCGCGCTGCCAAGCTCGCCAGCGTTCCGCTCGAGGCGCCCGAGCACGCCATCGGCCGTGACACCGAGGAATGCATCAAGGTCGGCGCCGTGATGGGCGCCGCCGCCATGGCCGAAGGCCTGGTCGCGCGCATGAAGCGCGAGCTGGGCCGCGACGATGCCACCGTTATCGCCACAGGCGGTCTCGCCGGCATCGTCGCCGGCTCGACCGATGCCTTCGACGTGGTAGACGGCCAACTCACCATCAAGGGCATCTGCGAAATCTACCGCCGCATGCAGGAGCTGGGATAGAGCAGGGGCTTAAGTCGAGCACGCCCGATGCCACAGCCCCCGCAAATGCTCGCCAAGCCTATTCCTCAAAATCGAAAAATTTTCAGTTTTGAGGAATAGGGCGCTGGCAACCCATTCCCCAGATAGGCGAAACCCTCCCCGGCACAGGCCGAGGAGGGTCTTGTTGTCATGTCTATCTTTGGGCGCGAACGCCCCGCGCTACAGACCGCGAATCCGCACGGCCTCGGGCGGAAACTCCTGCTCGCCGGCGTCGGTCTTGATAGTCGCGCGGCCCCAGATGTCCAGGCCCGCGAACACGCCGACCGCAAGCGGCAAGCCGTTGGGCGACACCGCCGCGACCTGGCGACCCAGCAGCGGCACCATGTCGAAGTACTCGCCCAGCACGGGAGCCAGCGGCCCTGCGGCGCCTTGCGGCGTGTTGGCAACAACCGCCCAGGCGTCCACGCGGGCCAGCACGGCGGCGGCCAGCGTCTCGACCAGCGCTTCGTCAGCCACGTCCACACCAAGCTCGCTCAGCGCCGAACGCTCAATATCCACCGTCACGGCACCGAACATGCCCGCAGCACCGGCACCGCCGTTCACGGCAACACGCGCGAGCGACGTCTCAAACGCAGGCGCACCGCACACGATATCGCTCGGCCACTGGATACCCACCTTACCGGCAAGGCCCAACCCCGGCGTCGAAGCCGTGCCCACAAGCGCGTCCATCATGCCCATAGCCGCCACAAACGGCAGGCCGTGGAAGGCATGCATGTTCACATCGGGGCGCACGACCAGCGAAAACATCAGCGATGCATCGCCCGCGCTCCACGCGCACCAGCCCGCGGACATGCCCTCGCGGCCCGCGTCGCGCGCCGCGTCGAGCTCGGTGCCAGCGGCAACAGCATTCATCTCGATCATCTACATACGCCCCAATTCGCCCACGATATGGCCCACGCGGTCCTCGGGCTCCTTGACCTCGACGCCGTTGTAGCGGAAGAACCGCGCCGGGTCGTGCATCAGGTCCTCGAGCGGCACCAGCACAAAGTCGCGTTCGCCGATCAGCGGATGCGGCAGGCGCAGCTTTTTGCCGCCGTGGGTCTCGCCGTCCATCCACAGCAGGTCCAGGTCGATGGTGCGCGGACCGTTGGCCTTGGCCTTTTTGGAGCGGTCGCGCCCCAGCTCGGCCTCGATCTTCATAAGCTCGTCGAGCAGCACCAACGGCGCCAGCTCGGTCTTGATCTCGATGACGGCGTTGGCAAACGCGTCCTGGCGCGTCTCGTAGGCAGGCTCGCTCTCGTAGATCTTGGAGGAGTTGGACACGCAGGTGAGTGGAATCTCGGCGATCATCTCGCGTGCAGCGCGGATGTTGTCGCAGCGATGCCCCAGGTTGGAGCCCACAGCCACAAACGCGCGGCGCGGCTGCGGCTTGGCAACCGCCCAGTAACCGTTCAGGAACTGCGCAAAACCCGCGGCGTCGTGCACGCGCACGATGTTGGCACCGGCCTGGATGGCGCCCAGGCACACGCCAAACGTAGCGGCATCGCGCTCGGCGGCCTCGGTCACACCCGAGACGGCGCCCACAAAGCGCTTGCGCGACACGGCGCACATGAGCGGATAGCCCAGTGACGCCATCTTGGCAGTCTCGCGCTGGATGACGATGTCCTCGTTAGCCGACTTACCAAAGCCCGGGCCAGGATCAATGCAGATGCGGTCGCGCGACACGCCGGCATGGATGAGCGTGCGGGCCTGGTCGGACAGAAAGCCCATAACGCGGCGCATGATGGGCGCCGAATCGGGCAGGGTGAAGCGGCGGAGCTGCGAGGTGGGCACGTAGGCTTCCTCGCGGCGGGCGCTGCGGCGCATCATGGCTGCCAGGTGGTCATTGGGCTCCGATGCGACCTCGGTGGCTGCGGGCGCGGCCTCGGGCGCGGGCGCGACGGTCTCGGCGGCAGCAACCTGCTCGGCGGCCGGCGTCTCCTGCTCGCTTGCAGGCTCGGACGTGGGCTCCGGTTCGCCAAACGGCAACGAGGGCTGCACCACGCCGCCCGGAAGCTTGGCCTCCGGCTTAGGCTCGCCCAGCAACTTGCCGCGACGGCG
>CABUCQ010000064.1 GCA_902490095.1 uncultured Collinsella sp. | reverse complement strand
GTCCCCGCCGCGAGCCCCGTCGCCTCAGCCGCACGCTGCGTAATCACCCCGGCAATATCGGTAGCCGACATTACCTCCGCCATCTGGTCAGGCCGGCAGAAACGAGCACATTCCCGAGCATCAACCTTCCAAGTGTAGCGGTCATATAGGGGAAGAAAATCCTCCGCCAAATAACGGTCCACCGTAAAACGCCCCGTCAACTTTGCGCACAGAAACGATGACGCCGTCAGGAACTTCGCGGCACGTTCGTGCACCTCGGGCATATTCTCCTTAAACCACAAGATCTTGGGAGCAATATCTGACGAACAGGGATCGTGCCCGAAAAGCTCGCGTGCGCGATCTGACCCATATTCGAAAAGAAGCTCGTCAATCTGCGGCTTCGACCGCGCATCGACTCCATACAAAATCGCGGGCGCCAGCGCGTTGCACTCGGTATCGACCGGCACGCAGTCGCAACCCAATGCGGAAAGCCCCACGCATCCGATCTGCGCCGCGTTAACCCCCGATTGCGCCACCAGCTCGCGCGACAAGCGGCAAAAATCGCCCCACCAAACTGCCTCCGCATCATGCTGGTACCATCCATCACACGGGTTGTCCGTCTCGTGTCCACAAGAGGCTTGGCAAACGATATCGCATCGATCATCGATTAAAACGCCTTTAGAGGCGCTTGTCCCGATATCAATACCCAGATAGAACGCCATAGGTGCTTACTCCCCTCGCGCCGCACGAGCGGCAGCCATAAAACGAACTACCCGCTCAACATCAACCGGGGCATCCAGCTTTCCGTCGCGCTTTAAGCACGTGCCGACAAACGCGCCATCGTAGTGAGCAAATACGTCAGCCACGATATTTTCGCGACAACCGGTGCCGCATACCATAGGCACTTCGCCAACACGCTCGCGAACCTCATCGGCAAGCTCGCCCGAAGCGCCACGACCGGCAGCCGAACCGCCGATGACCATCGCATCCGGTAGGCAATTAAAGAGAAGCGAATCGGCAATGTCCGCAGTCGTGCGGTCGTTGAGATAAACCTCCCCCTCGCTCGTGATGAAGTGAAAAAGCTTGAGGTCGTCCAAGCGCAGCGCCGCCTTGCGACGCATGGTGTGCGCGAAATCTCGGTTAATCAGCCCGAGATCACCGGCCCAGGCACCGCAAAAATTGCAGCGCGTGAACTGTGCATCGACGGCAGCGCACAGCTCGATTGTGGCATCACCATCGTAAATAGCCTCAGCTCCCCAAGGAGTCGACAGATCATGGGATAGAGTCCCGATTACATAGCCCATCGATGCAAGGGTTGAGGGAGAAACGTGCTGCTCGTAGGGCATCGAGAGCTCATTGGTAATCAAAATGCCATCGACACCGCCCTGCTGCAACGCCTCGAGATCGCGCTTGGCGGCTTCCACGACCTGCGACACGCTTCCGCCCGGGTAATACAGTGGATCGCCCGGCAGAGGACGCAAGTGCAGCATTCCGATGACCGGCTTTTCGGTCTTGAACATCGAGGTTAGAAACGACATAACGTGCTCCTTCATAGGGTTATCGCGGGGACGTTACTCCCCCAGCACTTCGACGTACACTTTTCGCTTCTGCGGACCGTCAAACTCCGCAAGATAGATGTTCTGGGCACCTCCACACACGATGTGGCCATCTTGGACGGGAAAGAAGCAACTGTTTCCACAAATCATGCTCTTGATATGCCCACAGGAGTTGTTGCCGGTGGCTCCATAGCTCGGCAGGAAGTGTGCATGCGCATAGGGAGCATCGAGCGGGGCGATGCGATCAAGCGTCTCCATAAGATCCGTCTCCACGCAGGGCAGTCCCTCGTTTACCACGATTCCACAGGTCGTATGCGACAAAATAATCGCTGCCAAGCCATTGGTCACCGAGCTGCGTTCGATGGCAGCGTGCACGTCTTCGGTAATATCGATGAACTGGTCCGGAGCAGTCGATAGATAGCTCAATGTCTCGAGCGTCACCATGTTCACTCATCCCCTTCAAGAAAACGCAGGGCATTACCCCAGTAGAGCCTTTCTCGCGCATCATCGCGCATGGACACGGTATCGAGCGCCCGCTTGAGTTTGAACGCACGGAAACGCGGCGTATTGCTGGCGAACATCACTTGATGCGATAGCGCGCGCTCATACCACAGCGGCCCCATATCGACCGTGAAAAGACGCTGCATCATCTCCTCGGGCGAATCGATGTAAGTGATAGAGGTGTCCGTGTAGCAGTTGGGATACTTGAGCAGCATCGCCACGGTCTCGCGCACCCAGGGCCAGCCAAAGTGGGTCAAACTAAAGCGCACATTTGGATGCGTTGCGATTGTGTGCTCAAATGCAAGCGGGTTACTGCGCGAGAGCTCTGCGCCCGGCTCCCAAGACATACCGGCATGGAAAACCACCGGCTTGTTATAGCGCTCGCACAGCTCGTAAAGCGGCTCGGCCACAGCATCATCGGGGGCAAAACCCTGCTTTGCCGGATGCAGGCAAAGCCCCTTTGCCCCCAACTCGGTAAAGGCGCGCTCCAATTCGTCTGCGGCACCGCTCACCTGCGGATCTACGCTCGCAAATCCCCACAGACGATCGGGATGCGCGGCAACCAGCATGGCAATCTGGTCATTGGTGCCAAAGTGCCCTCCGCATGCCGTGGTTACATCGAGCGGCATGAGCACGCTCTTCTGCACGTCGCAGACGTCCATCTCGACTTGAAGCTCATCCCAATCCATGGGGCCCATATGCCCCATACCAAATTCTCGTGACCAAAAACCGAATCCATCAGGCTCATCACCCGGCGTACAGATCTCGCCGTAGAGCATAGGATGGACCAACATGTCGATAACCATTTCATACTCCTTTCCAGGCATTTGACCCTAGTACGGCTCAAACGAACCAATCACTCGGGACGACAGCTCAGCGCCCGCCTTCATACACGCCGGAATATCAAGGCCATCGATCACGCCCTTGGTAAACCCGGCAATATACGAGTCGCCGGCACCCACGGTATTAACGACCTTCTCCGCCGGTACGATCCCGCACTCATAGAAGCGCTCACCGTCATAGGCAATGCTCCCCTTCTCGCCAAGCGTGGCAACCGCAACGCGCGGTCCCAATTCCTGCACGTGGCGTACCCAGTCCCGCAGCTCCGGAGTGTCTTCTTCAAACGACATGAACGCATAGTCAACGTAAGGAAAATGAGCCTCGCATGCATATTCGGGATCCTGGCTGAACACCGAGAAGTCCATAACCACCGTCTTGCCCGCATCATGCCATTCGGGCAGGAGGTCCAAACAATTGCCAAACAGGTCGGTATGAATGATGTCATGCTCTAGGATAAACGCCCGGTCGTCTTCATTCGGTCGATATGTCTCCATTACGCCATCGATTGCCTCGAGATGCACGCGATCGACGCCGTCTTTCAATGCCATGAGCATCACCGAGGTGTCGCCATCTTCCACCCGCAGATGTGAGATATCGAACCCCTCAGCGGCCAGCGCCTCTCTCATCTTGTCTCCGTACTCGTCCTTGCCGACAACCGACACGGCGGATACCGAAACGCCCATTCGTGCAAGATGGATACCCCAGTCAATGCCATTACCAGTCGGATAGAACACGCCGATGTTTTGATAGACGTCCGCGCAGCAAAAACCAGCCGCACACGCTTTAATACCCATGGTCTTCTCCAATGTTCAAAAGGGGACCCGCCACATGGCGAGCCCCCTTTTCGCGTTTCGCTTATTGTTTTGCATCGGCTGTCCAAGGCCTCATAGCCAGACCGCCGTACGCTTTCTTAAGCTATTCGACGATTGGTGCTCCGTGGCCCCAAGAACCTTCCATGCCGCACACGGTCGAGGCAAACCCGGCAGCAAAGTCGAGCGCGCGCTCGATGGCCTCGGCGCCACCCTCACCGCGCTTGGCGGAATCGAGATAGCACATCAAAAACGAGGTGAGGAACGAGTCGCCCGCCCCCATGGTGTCCTTCATGTCCGTTACCGGTTTAGCCAGCTGGCGGTAATAACGCTCGCCGTCGTAAGCAATGCAGCCCTCGGCGCCCGCCGTAGCCGACACAAAACGCGGACCCAGGCCCTTCACCCATGCCAGACGCTCGCGAATCTCGTCCTCACTCGCGGCATCCGCCGCACTAAAGAAAGCGAAATCGACGTAGGGCGCAATCTGCTCGTAGTACTCGTCGGTGGAGTCGTCCGAAAAGTCAAAAGAGACCGTGACGCCCGCAGCCTTCAGCTTGGGCAGCTCGCGCTCGGTAAAGCAATAGTTGCCCGAATGAACCACATCGAACTGCTTCATGTACGAAAGGTCAAAGCGATCGAGGACATAGCGCGCATCGCCACGGATACCGCCCTCGTTGGAGCCGAGGAAGACACGGTCACCGTCAACGACGGTCACGCGAGCCGCTCCGTTCTCGCCAATCATCTGCTCGCACTTGTCAAGCTCGATACCTTCATCCTCGAGGCTTGCAATGACATGCTCGGCAGCGGCGTCATTGCCAAAAATGCCCATGTATGCGGAGCGTGCGGCACCACATTTCTTGGCATAAACGGCGAAGTTCACCGCATTGCCGCCGGGATACATGGTGTGGATATGCTCGTAGCGATCGACGACGTTGTCGCCAAATCCGAGCGCGTTAACGTTAAATGCCATGGCCTTTGCCCCTTCTAGTACTCGACAACACCCATATAGCGACGGAAATCGGGATCGTGATCAAACACCTTGCCGCGTGCAGCACGCAGCTCGCAGTTCATGGCGTAGAACAGCACCGGGTCCAGATAGGCACGGACGCTCGCCGGCACGGCTTCCATACCGTATTCCTTGGCATCGAGCACCATCAGCGTATCGGTATGCGTCTTAAGGAACGCCAGGGCGCGCTCGTCCATAGCACGGCACTCGCTGGAGCCCATCTGCAGGAAGTAAAAAACGCCATCCTGAGTAGCCTCGAAGGGGCCGTGGAAGTACTCGGCAGAGTGGATGTAGCTGCAGTGCTGCCACTGCATCTCCATAAGAGAGCAGATAGCGAAACCGTAGGTCTGGCTAAAGTTGGGACCGCTGCCCAGAATGTAGAAGAACTCGTGCTCCTGGCAAAGCTTGGCAAAACGATCGCCCAGCTCGGCATTTACCTTCTCGCGTGCCGGGGGAAGGATCTTATCCATCTCGGCGATACCGGCATACATATCGGCAAGATCGGCGTAGCCCTCCTGCTGATCGAGCAGCTCTGCCGCAAGCGACAGCGAAATGCCAGCGGGGACCTCGGCCTGCGGCACGCCCTCGCCCCACGGATAGACCCATGTGGCCCATTTGCCGGTGTCGATCTTGGATCCAGCGTTGTCGGTCTGGGCGATCACCGTAGCGCCGGCAGCAAGGGCAATCTCGCAGCCCTCGACGACCTCGGGGGTGTTGCCACTGTGGCTGCAAGCAATGACCAGGGACTTCTCGCCCAGACGACGCGGACGCATGATATCGAACTCGCGAGCCGTATAGATATACGAAGTTAAGGTGGTTGCCTCGCGCTGCAGAAGCTCATGGGCCGGAATCAAATCGATCATGGAGCCACCGCAAGCAATCCAGTAGACGCTGTCGAACTTGCCCTTCTCGGCAATTGCCTCTTTGATCAGATCGTGTGCGTTCATATCCAGTTCCTTTCTTATTTTGGCCCGCAATCAATGACGTTGGTTGCATGGCCGATAGTTGTTTTAGTCAATCAGATATTTCTCGAATGCGGCCATGTTCTTGGCATCTGCCGCCGCCGGGTCATCGTAGTAACGACCATCCGTGATTTCCTGGCCCAGCATGCCGTCGAAACCATGGGCGTTGAGTGTGGCGACGAAGGCGTCCATATCGTGTTTGCCATCGCCCCACACCAGATGGCCATACGGGTCGCCGTCGATAAAGTGCATCTCGTGAATTGCCCCATCACCAAAGGCGGCAAACCAGTCCTCGAGCGTCTCGCCTGCAACGCCCATCGCGGTTGTATCAACCATGGGCTGTAAGTACGGGCTCGCGACCTCCTCAATCATGCGCTTCGCATCGGAAACCGTCGTCACAAGGTTGCTCTCCTCGGGACGCAGGCTTTCCATCGTAAGCACCAGACCGTGCTCGCCGGCATACTCCGCCAGAATGGACAAGTGCTCGCGGCTGCGCTTCCAGGCTTCCTCGCGGTCCTCGTCCCAGTCGCCCCAGCCCGAGTTGACGGACATACGGTCGCACCCAAGTACCTCGGCAAGCTCAATGCCGTGCTTAAAGTACGCCAGGCTGCGCTGTTCATGCAGCGGTTTGCGTGCGCAGTACTGCCAAGGATAGACAACATTCTCGGGGCACAGAGTACGATACCTAAGCCCACGGTCTGCAGCCTTTTTCGCCAGGACCTCAGCCTCAAAGTAGCCCGTGTGGTCGAGCGTCACATGCGGCTCCGCACACCACAGCTCAATGGACTCAAAGCCCAAACGCTGCTGCACATCAAGGAAGTAATCGAGCGACCACATGATGTAGTGGATATTCATGCCCGCAATCTGCTCGCGGTGCAGCGTCGGTTTGGATTCAGACATCTTATGCCTCCTTATTTCGATCGAACACGATTTGTCCGTCCGACATCGTCATATCAACCGCAAGATCGCGTGCGTCGCGATAATCGAGGTCAAACACATCCCGATCGAGCACGCAGATATCGGCAATCTTGCCAACCTCAAGCGTACCCAGCTCGTCTTCGCGCATCAGATCGTACGCGCCCCCGGCAGTCCAAGCGCGCAAGAGCTCGACAAGCGTCAGCGCGTTGGCCTCATTCACGGGCAGTCCGTCGGCGAAGAATCCGCCGCACGCGCTGTAGATTGACTCGCCCAGGCTCGGAATCAGCAGCGGTAAATCCGTGCCACAGCACACCGTGCATCCGGAATCTTCCATGCCGCGGCGATTCCAGCTGTGCAAAAGTCGCGTCTCGCCAATTTGTCGACACATCATCGACAGGCAATCCTCGCGCCGGTCCAGCGTCAGAATCTGCGGATAGACCTCGCAAATTCCGCCCAACTTGCCAAACTCGACAAGATCGGTCGGGTCAGAGTTCTCGAGATCGGTAATCGCATGGCGACGAAGCATCCGTCCATGCTCGTCTCGAGGCAGCGAGGCATAGAGCGCCACGGTGCGACGAACGGCGCCATCGCCCTGGCAATGCAAGGAATATCGGAAGCCGTCAGCATCAATTGCACGCAGCTCGTTCTCAATCAGATCCCACTCTGGCTCCTCGACGACCGTCTTGCCGGCAGCGCCCGCATCGGCCGAGTCCTCATAGGGGTCTATCATCTCGGCAAGCCCCGCCCATACGCCGCGATCGGTCATACGGTTGAAGCCAGAAAAACGAACGAACGGTCCCCGGAAGCGCTCTCGCGCCTCGCGGGCATATGCCAGATTTGCACCGGCACCCACCGGCTGCGACATCATAGAGACGCGAACCGTCAGCTCACCAGATTCCTCACGGCGAGCCATTTCGTCGGCAAAGCCGTAATAGTCATCAAACGCCATCTCCTTGATGGCGGTAACGCCGCGCTCGTTAAGCATGTTCATGTAGTCCGAATACCCGGCACGCACCTCGGGCAGCGCGAGGAAATCGCTCATCATGCGCCAGATTTTCTCGGCATAGCACGCCTGGGGTGTAAAGCCGTATCGCGCACTAGCGGCAGCATTGAGAACGCAGGTCTCCGCACCCGATGTAAAGCATACGACGGGGATATCGCCAAAACAATCGTCAAACACAGCTGCTGTATTTGCGTTCTCGGCATCCGATGCCAACGTTTCGGGTAGGTTGTGGCCAAAAGCCGCCGCGCAATCCGGATGATCTTCTTTCCATGCACGCAAGAGCGACACGGCCTCTTTGGCATCGGCGATGCCGGACAGATCAGACCCCAATGTCCGCAGCGCCCAGCCTGTATAGAAGGTATGCACGTCGATCAGGCCAGGCATGACGGTGCGGTCGCCCAGGTCAACTACCTCGTCCGCCTGGGTCAAATACGAAGCTACCTCACACTTGGTGCCAACAGCCTCAATTCGATTGCCACGGACCGCTACGAAACCTTCAAACGGCAGGTCCCCCGTACCGGTAAAGACGCTCTTAGACGTCAGGACCGTCAAACGATCAGACATCACAACCACCTACACCGGAAGCATGCCAGAGATTGCCGTTACGATCAGGCCAAAGACGACCATGAAAATGAAGAACTTCCAAATGGTCTTCCACCATTGGCCAAACGAAATCCTAGCCACGGCAAGGCCGGCGACCGTCATGCCCGCCACGGGGCTGATGGTGTTGATGGTCTGGTTGGCAAACTGGAGCGCGGTGACGGCCGCCTCGGGATTGAGGCCCATGAGCTCGGTCAGGGGGCCCATAACGGGCATGGTGAGCGCCGCCAGGCCAGAACTCGAGGGAACCAGCAAAGAGAGCAGGCCAAGGACGATATACATAAACGTGGTGTAGACGGCGGCGGGTGCACCGGCAAGCGCGGTAGCGAGCGCCTGGAGGATGGTGTCGATGATCATGCCGCCCTCGGCGATGACCAGAATACCGCGAGCGATACCGATAACGATGGCAGCGTACGCAAAGTCGGCGAGACCCTTAACGAACTCCTCTGCGATCGTCTGCTGGTCAAGGCCGCCCAGGATACCGGCAAGCAAGCCCATGCCAAGGAACACGGCGGAAATCTCATTCATGTACCAGCCCTGGGTAACAAGACCCCAGACGATAATGCCCATACCGCAAGCAAAATCGATAAGCACGAGCTTCTGACGGATAGTGAACTCTTCCTCGATGGAGGCATCGGTCACGGAAAACTCAATACGCTTGAGCTTATCGTCCTCGTACACAATGGACGACTCGGGGTTTTTCTTGACGCGCATGGCGTAGCGCATGGCCCATGCGATACCGACGGCAGTGAAGATGACCCAAGAAACGGCGCGCAGCCACAGTTGCGGATTACCTTCGATGCCAATGATGCCTTGGGCGATCAAAACATTAAACGGGTCGATGGTCGAAGCACAATATCCCAAGTTAGGACCAAGGAAGCAGATGATGAATGCCGTCATCGAGTCATAACCGATACCCATCATGATGGGAATGAAGATGGCATAGAACGGCAGGGCTTCCTCAGACATACCAAACGTAGTGCCGCAAATGGACAGCAACGTCATCGTGATGGGAATGATGAGGATGTCCTTGTTCTTGAGCTTTTTAATCACACGGCTCATGCCGGCATTCAAAGCGTTGGTCTTGGTGATGATCGCGAACGATCCGCCAATCAATAAGACGAACGCAACGACGTCGGCAGCCTCTTGGATACCCTTGGTGGGCGCTTGCAGAACCGCGAAGATATCCTGGCCCAGATTGATGGTCTCGCCGGTCTCGGAATCGGTGTAGTTCTTATCGACCTGTTCATAGGTTCCAGCAACGGCGACTTCACGCTCGCCCGCCGCTGTCGAAATCGTCTTGCGCTGATACTGACCAGAGGGAACGATCCAAGTCAGGACCGCAAAGACAACGATCAGCAAGAACATGATCGTATAGACATGCGGTAATTTGAACTTAAAACGTCTGTTTGTCTTCTTCGCCTTCGTATCTGACATAGATACCTCCAAAGAACTCGAGACTGCATCGCATCTCGCTTCAACGTTTGCATAAGGCAAACGTTCTATGACGTCCCATAGATTACCAGCAGCTTTTCCCTTCATCAAGATAATTTCAAACTGGTTGCCGCAACGCGGTTGAACGGTTGTGTTCGCGCCGTGAACGGTATGGAAACGCCCGGTGAGATGATCCACCGGGCGTTTCCATTCGCAATGTCCTAGATGTCAAAAACGTAGCGAGACCCAACGATCCGCTGACGACCGATGATAAACGGCCGCCGCTGCTCATCGAAAAAGAAGGCTTCCATATAAAACAAGGGTTCGCCAACGGGAACTGCCAACAGCCGAGCGACCTCGGGCGACGCGCACGCGATCTCGAGCGTGCACGGGTCGGTAAACGCGGGCGTGCGGCCCGTTCGGTTGCGCACGAACTCAAAAATGGATTGGTTAGATAGAGGTGCCGTTGATAGATAGGCGTTGTCCTCGTAAACGTATATGTTGTTCTCGAGCATGACGGGGACTCCATCGGCAGTACGTACACGCTCAACGCAAATCAAATCAGTTCCAACGGGAACACCAAAGAACTGCGCTTCGGTAGAATCTGCCGGCAGTATCTTTCTCGAAATGACGCACGCCCCCGGCTCCATTCCGTTAACGCGGCATGCGTCCGAAAAACTCTGGACGTCATCCTTCTGGCGAATCTTGCGCTTAAGCTTGGGGGCATTGACAAACGTGCCTTTCCCCTGCCGCTTCGTTAGATAGCCCTGCTGGACGAGCTCCTCAATAGCGCGTCGCACGGTAACGCGGCCAACTTTATAGTTCTCAGCCAATTCGAATTCGTTGGGTATCCGCGCGCCCGCCTTGTAGGCACCGGAATTGATTTCGTTTTTAATGATATCGATAACCTGTTGGTACAGCGGTGTCGCTGCTTTACCGTCAGTTAGTCCTTCAGTCGGTGGCATATACCCTCTCCCAGCCCAATTAAGTCAAAAGCGGGCTTAAGGGCATTCAACAAGCCCTTAAGCCCGCATTAGCATAAAGTATGCTTGCTGCCGCACCAAAATGTCGGGTATTTACTCATCTGACCCGAAAAACGCGCAACTACCGCGCTCCTAAGAAAGCGTGAGCAGCTCCGGCAGCTGGTCGATAATCTTGTCCGCGGCATCCTGGCTAAAGCCAAAGC
>CABUCQ010000063.1 GCA_902490095.1 uncultured Collinsella sp. | reverse complement strand
AAAGGGAGGGGGCGGGGCATGCCCCGCCTCTTACACCACATCTCTGCGCGCTACCTGACAGTACTCACAAACGGCGTTTTTTGACCACGGGGGCATCTGGCAGGGGGCCAGTAGCACCCTGATCCGAGTTTCGAACGCATCCAAACCGGTTCTGGTGTCTGTTTTCGAGCTTTTACTCGTCCTTGGACGCGGGGTGCTTGCAGACCACGCTCATGTAGATCATGCCGAGCACGGCAGCGGTAACCGAACCGGCAAGGATGGCGGCCTTGGCAGCCAGAACCTCAAACTGGGCCGTCGGGAAGGCGAGACCGCTGATGAGAATCGACATGGTAAAGCCGATGCCGCCCAGAATACCCACGCCGGCAATCATGTGCCAGTTGACGTTGCGCGGTAGCTCGCAGGCCTTGAGCTTGACCAAGGCGAACGTCATGCCAAAGATGCCGATCGGCTTGCCCAGCAGCATGCCAAAGTACACGCCGAGCGTCACCGGGTCGGTGAGCAGCGTGCTCATGTCCACGCCCACTAGGCGAACCTGCGCGTTCACGAACGCAAAGATCGGCAGGATCACAAAGTTGACCGGCGTGGAAATCAGACGCTCCATGCGGATGAGCGGCGGGGTCACGCGGTGCATGACGCGCTCGACCTTGGTGGTCGAGACGGTAAAGTCATGCTGGCCCAGGATGTGCGCCTCGTCGTCGTAGCGGTCGTCGAGCAACGGCAGGCACTCGCCCAGCCAGTCGGTCAGACTATCGAGCTTGACGCCGCACTTGGCCGGGATGGTAAAGGCCAAGATGACGCCAGCAAGCGTGGCATGCACGCCGCTCTTGAACATGCAGAACCACAACAGCAGACCCAGTACCGAATACGGGGCAAGGCGGTAATGCTGCGTCTTGTTGAGCCACACGAGCGCGCAGGTCACAAGCGCGGCGGCGCCCAACCAAAACGGATTGGGGCTCTGACCGTAGAAGATGGCGATGGCGGCGATGGAGATAAGGTCGTCGGCGATGGCGAGCGTCGAGAAGAACACGCGCACGCCGTTGGGCACGCGGTTGCCCAAAAGCGACAGCACGCCCAGCGCAAAGGCAATATCGGTTGCCATGGGAATGGCCCAGCCGTTGTGCGCGCCGGCATGGTTAAAGATCAGGTAGATGCAGGCGGGAACGACGACGCCGCCAACGGCTGCCAGCATGGGAAGCATGGCCTGACGCGGGTTTTTGAGCTCGCCGACCGTCATCTCGTACTTAAGCTCAATGCCCACCAACAAAAAGAAAATCGCCATGAGGAAGTCGTTGACGAAAAGCTCAACGGTGAGACCAGCCGTAAGGTTGCCCAGACCCACATACAGCGGGGTCTCCAAAAAGTGATGGATGGCCTCGTAGGCATCGGTATTGGCGCAAATGACGGCGGCGATGGCGGCAATCACCATGACGGCGGCCGAAATCGTGCCGTTCTCGGCGATGCGCTCCCAAATGTCGTGACGCTCAAAACGCTTGCGCTCACGGACGTTGAACAGCTGCTCGGGTGCTGCCATGGGCGGCTCCTTTCACGGGAAGGTTCCCGTCTTAAAAAAGCACGGCCCGCCCAAGTGGCGGCGCCGCGCTCTAACGTATTACGCTTGCATCTAGCCTACCCTGCACGACAAGCACGCAGGCGTGGCCGAAAAGCGGAACCACAGGTTGAACATTATTTGCCCAACGGCACAGGCACGCCTGTCCAAGAGACGACGCGGCGCCGTGCACAAAAAACGACCGGAGCGCGGGACGTCCGCGATCCGGTCGTGGCGTTTGGCCAACTAAACCTAGCAGGCGGCCATAATGGGGGCAGCGACCTGCTTCTTACGGGAGAGGACGCCCGGCATCCAGACGCCATCGTGCTCGTCGGCAATGCCCAGGCCCTTCTGAGCGGCCTCGGTCTCGCCCTCGAGCAGGACCTGCGAGCCCTCCTCCATGATGTCGGTGATGCACAGGACGATGCCGTCGGCACCCTTCTCGGCGGCGTAGGCGCGCATGGCCTCGCGAATCTCGTCGATCATGCCGAGTGCGCGGGTCTTGTCGACAGTCTCGTACTGGCCGATGAGCAGCTTCTTGCCGGCGGGCTCGAACATCTTGATGTCGTTGCCGACCATCTCGGCAGCGGTGAAGGAGCCGGACGGACGGGTGAGGAAGACCTCCATGCCAAACTTGACCGGGTCGACGCCCACCTGCTCGCCGAGCTTGGCGGCGACGGCGCGGTCAACGTCGGTGGTGGTGGGGCTCTTGAGCATGAGCGTGTCGGTCATCATGGCCGAGAGCAGCAGCTTAGCCTGGACGTCGGAAAGCTCAACGCCGAGCACGCCGGCGAGCTTGGTGACGATGGTGCAGCTGGAGCCCCAGGGCAGGCAGATGTAGTGCAGCGGGCCGGCGGTCTCGAAGTCGCCGATGCGGTGGTGGTCGACGACGCCAAAGACCGTGACGTCCTTAAGACCGGCGACGGACTGGGCAGACTCGTTGTGGTCGGTGAGGACGACGAGCTGACCGGCCTCGACGGACTCGATCACGCGGGGCTCGGCAATGCCGGCGTCGGCGAGCAGCTTGGCGGACTCGGCCGGAAGCTGACCAAGGGCGCAGGCCTCGTAGGTGTTGCCGGCATACTCAACCTGGTTGAGCAGCTGGGACAGGACGACGGCGCTCATGATGGCGTCGTTATCGGGGTTCTGGTGACCAAAGACAAGAACGTTTGCCATGGATATCCTCCACTTGATATGTGTACTTGGACGTAGCTATGGTAGCACGCCGATGCCGAGCCTTCGCAGACGGAAGGGCCACGGCATATTTTGGGGCGCAGGCACGGGGGCCAAGGCTGTCCCTTTTGCACCATGTTGGTGCAAAGTAACCTGCCCCCCTTGCACCAGCTATTTACCGGCAGCGCGCAGGGCTACGTAGGCGGCACCGATGATGCCGGCGTCGTTTCCGAGCGAAGCGACCTTGATGGGCGTCTCGCGCGAGGCGGAAAGCGCGTACTGCTTAAAGTGCTCGCGGACCTTGTCGAGGTAGACATCGGCCGAGGCGGATGCGCCGCCGCCGATGAGGAACATCTCGGGATCGACCACGTTGGCAATAAGCGCCAGGGCGCGACCGAGATAGTCGGCCATGGTATCGGCCGCGGCCAGCGCGAGCTTGTCGCCCTCGCGGCAGGCCTGGAACACGTCCTTGGAATCGGAGGGGCCGGTGAGCTCGATGGGCTCGACGCCCGCTTTCTTGCACTCGGCAAGGTAGTTGCTCACCACGCCGGTGGCGCTGGAATACTGCTCCAGGTGGCCATGTCCGCCGCAGCCGCAGGTGCGCTCCTCTTCGGGGTTCAGGCACATGTGGCCAATCTCGCCGCCGGCGCCCACAACGCCCGACACCACGTCGCCGTTAACGATAACGCCGCCGCCCACGCCGGTACCGATGGTGACCATCACCACGTTCTGCACTCCCTTGGCAGAGCCGAGCCAGGCCTCGCCCATGGCAGCGGCGTTGGCATCGTTCTCGTACTTAACGACCGCATCGGGGCAGTGCTCCTGAATGGCGACTCTCAGCTCGGGCAGGTTAATGGCAATGTTGGCCTTGACCTTGGCATCGCCCGATGCCGGGATGGGGCACGGAACGGCCAGACCAATGCCCGCCACAAAGGCACGCGGAATCTGAGCCTTGGCGACCACCTGGTCGATAGCCTCGGTCACCGCGGCAAAGCCCGCAGCGTCAACGATAGGAGGCGTAGGCACGCTGGCCTTGGCCAGCAGGTTACCGTCTTCGTCGAACAGGCCCTCCTTAACCGAAGTGCCGCCGACGTCGATGCCGATGTAATACTGCTTAGGTTCCATGGGAGCCCGCCTTTCGAGGATTGGGTCCGCAGCATAGAATCGCGGACATGCGCATTGCCTGTATGGTACCGCTCGCGCCTACAAAACACGCCGCCAAGCTTGCACATTTTTAGTAAGTGTTTAAACAACTTTCGTATAAAAAACGGCCCGCACGCGTTCATCATCCGCGCACGGGCCGTTCCGGGGCGTTATCCCACCATCGCAGCAATGGCTTGATCCAGGATCTTAGGCGCATTCATACGTCCGAAATCCAGCATGTCGAGCATCACAAGCTTCACGCCCGCGCGCTCCAAATCGCCCTCGATATTCACGCGCGCGTACGCCACCTGCGGGGCAAGCAGCAGAACGCCCACGCCGTCCAGATGATCTGACGCCTCGCTCACCGGCAGCGCCTCGATATCGATCTTCAAGCCGCGGCTCTCCGCCTCGTGCTGCATCTTTTGCACCAGCAGACTCGTCGACATGCCGCCGCCGCAACAAAGCAAAATGTTCTTCATAGCTATCTCCTAGTCCATATCCGTCTTTGCCAGCAGTTCGGTGAGCGCGGGACGCACAATCCCCGTCAGCGCGCGATAGCCCTCATCGTTGATATGCAGTCCATCGCCCTCTCGGTACAATTCCTCGCGCTGACGCCCGTCCTCGTCAAAAAACGCAGGCGTCACGTCAACAAAAGCCACCCGTTCATCGCGGATCATATCGCGACACTGTGGTAAAACCCGACCTAGCAGGTCGTTAGAGCGCAGCACATCCTTGCCGCTCGCCCTGCCTTCCAGGCGCTCGATGCAGGGCGTGGGCGAGCACACAAGCACGCGGCATGCCGGCAGACAGCCCAAAATCATTTCCACGGTCTCGCGAATGTTGAAGGCTATGTCTTTGGGCGAGCCCATGAGGGTATTGCCCATGTCGTTGGTGCCCACCATAATCACCACGGCGCGTGGGCGATACTTGACCACGCCCTCGTCGACCATCCACAAAAGCTCCTGAGAGGTGCCGCCGCCGATGCCGCAGTTATAGGCGTCAATACCGGGATACCAGCGCCCTACGTCGCAAAACTCCGTCAGCGAATCGCCAAAGAATACCACGCCACCCGGCTTAGCGTCCTGGTTCGCGCGCACGATTGCAAGCATGCGCTCGAGCTGAAACTCGCGCATCTGGTAATAACGCGGGTTGTACTCCATTCCCCGTCTCACTATCGACCTCCCCTATATCTGAATATTGGTAGAAAAATGGCGCCGGGAGGCGGAGACTCCTGGCGCCCGTGAAAGGGACTGAATTGTCTGTTGAACCGCACGGTCCATCGCGGCGATAACGCCGACTAGGCCTTAAGTGCCTGCAGCTGCTTGTGGACCTCGATGAGCTCCGTCGCCATGACGCGCATGGTCTCGGTGCCGGCCATCTGGTCCTCGGCATGCAGCAGAATCAACGGAGCCTCGCCGTTACGCTCACCGTTGGCCTCCTTCTTCAGAAGCCCCATGTGAACATCGTGGCCACCGTTATAGGCCTCGTCGCCCTGCTTGATAAGTTCCTCGGCGGCGCCAAAATCGCCCTCCTTGGCCTTTTGCACGGCATTGATGTACATGCTCTTGGCGGTACCGACGTAGCTGATGATCTCAAAGCAGGTCATCTGCAGTTCGTTCATATCCTCCATGCGGAGCACCTAGCCCATCACGCTGACGCAGTGGTCGATGATGCCGGCGGCGTTCATGCGGCCGTAATCGACCATGTTGATGACCTCGACAGGGAAACGGCCGGCGGCCTCCTTCTCAAAATCGCCCTTGGTGTAGCCAATCTGCGGGCCGAGCAGCAAGATATCGCACTCGTCCAGGTGATCGTGGGCCTCGTTCATGGGACGAGCCTCGACCTCGATGTCCAGACCGCGGCTCGCGACCTCGGACTGCATCTTCTGGACCAGCAGGCTCGTGGACATGCCGGCATTGCAGCAAAGCATGATCTTCTTCATGGTTTCCTCCTTATTACTGCGCGGCGCGCAGACGACAACTGGTTTTATTCCTTGCGGCTATTGTGCCCACCCCCCTGCATCTTTACACAAGGGAGAGAGCCGCGGGCACCGGCACCGCGTACCGGTGCCCGCAACGGTGAAAGGGACGAACGTTAGGCGTTCTACTCGGCGAGAGCCTCCTGCTTGGCGATTGCCTTCTCGGAAATCTTCATAAAGGGCAGGTAGACGGCCATGCCAATGACAATCTCGAGAGCCTGCCACACGCCGGCGCGCCAGTCAAAGCCCGTGGCAAGCAGGGCGTTAATGACGGGAGGCATGGTCCAGGGCACCTGGGCGATGCAGGGGCTGATAATGCCCGCGCAGGTCAGGCCATAGGTGATGCCGATGAACAGGTCGGGAAGAAGCACGAACGGAATCATGAGCGGCAGGTTGTACACGACGGGGTAACCGTAGATGACCGGCTCGTTAATGTTAAACAGGCCAGGAACGATAGCCATCTTGGCAACGGTCTTGGAAGCCTTGTTCTTGGAGAACAGGAAGGTATCGAGCAGGAGCATGAGGGTGCAGCCCGAGCCGCCGATGAGGGCGAAGCTGTTGACGATCTGCATGTTCATGTAGTGATCGGGCTGGATGGTGCCGCCGGCGGCAAAGGTAGCCATGTTGTCGACGATGAGCATGGTCAGAATCGGCTCGACAGTAGCGCCAGAGATGGTGGACTGGTGAATACCGACGCAGAACAGCAGGTTCGCAAGCGTGTAGATGAGGATAACAGCCCACGGACCGGCGTTCATGATGCTCTTGAGCGGGTTGGAAATGCACGTGGAGATGATGGTGCACAGATCGGTGCCGGCAAACACGGCGAGCAGAGCCGCGGCAATGGCGAAGATCGAGAGGTTGAGCAGCATCGGGATCATAACGTTAAAGGAGTTGGAGACCGCGGGAGGCACGCCCTCGCCCAGCTTGACCTTGAGCTTCTCGACGCCAGAAATCTTGATGAAGAGCGTAACGGAGAGCAGGGCGATGATAATGGCCGCGAACAGACCGTTGGTACCGGTGTTGGCAGTCGAAAGGGCGCCCGTGACCTCGGCGGAGGTGATCTTGTCGGTGAGCAGCGGGCTCGTGGCGGCAAGCGTGGCGGTGATCTGCTGCGGCATCATGATGACGAAAGCAGAGATAGCGACGACCACGCAAGCGAGCGGGTTATCGAAACGCTTGTTCTTAGCGAGGCTGTAGCCAATCAATCCGGCCAAGATAATGGCAGAGACGTTGAGGGTGCCCAGCGTAATTGCCGAACCCCACGTCTGAAGGTTGGCAAGGCCCGCCGCATCGAGCGGGAACAGGGGGAACACGACGTTGTTAATAAGAACCGCGATACCCGCAAGGATATAGAGCGGCGTGATGGTCGCGAAGGCGTCACGCAGGGAACGCAGGTGAACCTGGTTTCCCACCTTCGCAGAGACCTCGGCAAACTTGTCGAGGAAGCTCTTTCCATTGTCACTGGCCATGATTGCTCCTAACTTTCAAATCCGGCCTTTTCCTATGCGCACGGTGGTCTGTCGCCCTCTGCCACCAGATGTGCCATGTGTTGCGCGCGGCGGCGCGCGGTCTGGGCGTTCGCCCGGTCGCTAATCAACCACGTGGGTCGTGGCGACCTGTTTGAGCCAGGCTGCCGACTTCTTAAGGCGGCGCTTGTAGCCGTCCATAAGGTCGACCTCGACAAAACCGTAACGGTTCTTAAAGGCATTCGCCCAAGACCAATTATCGATAACGGCCCAATAATGGTATCCGCGGCACTTGGCGCCCTCGTCGATGGCCTTGGCCACCCACTCCAGGTGCTGACGTACAAAGTCGACGCGGTAGTCATCCTGGATGGTTCCCTCGGCGTCACGGTTCTTGTATTCATCCATGATGCCGATACCGTTCTCGGAAACGAACCACTCAAGATCGGGGTAGTTCTTAGCGCAGTCCATGCCAAAGTCGTAGAGGCCCTGCGGGTAGATCTCCCAGCCGCGGCTCTCGTTCACAACGGCGTCGGGCCATACGTACTCGTCGGCAAAGTGCGGCAGGCCGTACTGGTCGACCTTGCTCGCCGGTGCCTGAACACGCGTGGGGTGGTAATAGTTGCAGCCGAGCCAGTCGACAACACCCTGCTTGAGAATCTCTTTGTCGCCGGCACGGAACGGGAGCTTGACGCCGCCCTCGGCCAGACTGTCGAGCACGTCGGCGGGAAGCTCGCCCTTGGTAATAAGGTCGAGCCACCAGCGATTGTTGATACCGCTGGTCATACGCACGGCCTCGAGGTCTGCCTCGCTGGGGTTCTCCTTGGTGTAGACCGGGGTAAAGCAGTTGATCATGCCGATTTTGGCATCGGCGCGAACGGTGCCCTCGTCATAGGCGCGACGGTAGTTGGCCACGGCCAGCGCGTGCGCCAGCGAGATGTGATACTGCACGGTGCGAGCGCGGTTGAAGTCGTGGAGTTGCGGGAACCACACGCCCTCCTGATAGCGCTGTTCGGGCTCGACGATGGGCTCGTTAAAGGTGAACCAGTACTTAATCTCCTGGCCAAACTCGTGGAAGGCGACGTCGGCGTAATGCGCGTAAGCCTCGACGACCTCACGGCTCTCCCAACCGCCGCGGTCAAAGAGGTAGGTGGGCATGTCAAAGTGGTACAGGTTGACGAACGGCTCCAGGCCGGCCTCGTGAGAGGCGCGGAACAGCTCGTGATACCACGCGGCGCCCTCCTCATTAAGGCTGCCGTCGGCATCGAGCAGACGACTCCACTGGATGGACGTGCGATAGGTATCCAGGCCCAAGTCCTTCAAAATGCGAAGATCCTCCTGGTACTTGGCCATAAAATCATTGCCGGCATAAGAGCCAACGCGGTTGTAGAACGAACCCAGATCCTGGATGGACCAGGTATCCCACAGGTTCTCGAGCTTGCCGCCCTGGTTCCACTGGCCCTCGGTCTGCGGGCCGGACATGGCAGCGCCAAAGAAGAAGTCACGGGGCAGCTGATACTGTGCCATCAAGTCCTCGCTTTCGTGTTCTAGAGCTTCCGGTTGGAGACGGGTTTGCTTTGGCGGGTTATCCGGCGCGGGCGCGCACCGGTCATACCGATATCCAACCCGCCAAAACAAAACCGTCCCCAAACAGTACAAGCAAACGCCAATGCATCTCGCTTGTTGTCTGTAACTATAGCGCTCTAATTTTCTATGTAAAGCGTCTTTTTCATTTTTCTTTATCGAACTTCTTTCATGAAAGCCATATGGATGCTTTTTAAGTAGGTATACTTTCTAAATATCGACGTAAATATGAAGGGAGGATTGCATGATTCCCAAATACGAAGCGATAGCTGCAGATATCCGTCGAAGCATCGAGGACGGCGCCCTTAAGCCGGGCGATAAGTTGCCCACCGTCGTTGAGTTCTGTGAGCTCTACAGCGTTTCCAAAATCACCGTCAAACGAGCAATTGAGCAGATCACCGAGGAAGGCCTTATTACCAGCCGGCGCGGATCGGGCACCTACGTCAAGGACACGGCGGGGCTTCCCGGCCAGGTGTTTTTCCAAGGCAAGAACGACCGTGCCCAAGGCTTTTCGTACGAGCATCGCGGGGAGAAAGTGACCTCGGTGGTCTACGATTTCTCGATCGTCAATCCGCCGGCAGAGGTTGCGACCCAGCTGGGAATGGCCGAAGACGACTTTGCCTATCACATCGTGCGCGTACGCGAGGTCGATGGTCAGCCCATCGTTATTGAGTACACCTATATGCCACTCGAGCTGATTCCGGGTCTTAAGAAAAGAGACCTGTACGCATCGATCTACAGCTTCATCCGCGAGCAGTGCGGACTCAAGATCTCGAGTTTCCACCGTACCATTCGCGCTGTCGCGGCAACTGAAGAAGAGGCTGAGCGCCTGGATACCAAACCCGGCTCTCCCCTGCTCGAACTCAACCAGATTGGCTTCTTGGATAGCGGTACCGCGTTTGAATATTCTGTCTCGCACAACGTAGGCGACCGCTTTGAGCTGCACAACGTAACGCTGGCCTAGTTTTGTAATCCGGTGGGTGCTCGTTTTGAGCTGTCTTACGCGGCACCCGCACAACCTTATGGGAGTATGCACATGTCCGATTTGATTAAACTCACGCCGATCTTCCACGAGAAGATCTGGGGCGGCCGCCAGCTGGAGACCGTGTTTGGCTACGACATTCCCGAGGGTCCCATCGGTGAGTGCTGGGCCATCTCGGCCCATCCCAACGGCGACTGCCAGATTGCGGAGGGCCCGTATACAGGCCACACGCTTTCGTGGCTGTGGGCCGAGCACCGCGAGCTCTTTGGCAATTGCGAGGGCAAGGAGTTCCCGCTGCTCATTAAGATTCTGGACGCCAAGGACGACCTTTCGATCCAGATTCACCCCAACGACGAGTACGCCGCCGAGCACGAGAACGGCAGCCTGGGCAAAACCGAGTGCTGGTATGTACTGGACTGCGAGCCCGGTGCCACGATCATCGTCGGCCAGCGCGCGCACGACCGCACCGAGGCTGCGCAGATGATCGAGGAGGGCCGTTGGAACGACATGCTCAACGTGCTGCCGATTCACAAGGGCGACTTTTTCCAGATTGATTCCGGTACCGTGCACGCCATCAAGACCGGCACGCTCATTTTGGAGACGCAGCAGTCGAGCGACGTGACGTATCGTCTGTACGACTACGACCGTCCCGGCACTGACGGCAACCTGCGCCCGCTGCACATTGAGCAGAGCCTCGACTGCATCGACTTTGATGCTCAGGCTCCGACCGACGGCACGGTGACCGCGCCCGAGGTGGACGGCGTGACCGAGCTCGAGTCCAACCCCTGCTACACCGTCGATCGCGTGCGCGTCG
This sequence comes from uncultured Collinsella sp., assembly GCA_902490095.1. GTDB lineage: Bacteria > Actinomycetota > Coriobacteriia > Coriobacteriales > Coriobacteriaceae > Collinsella. The sequence goes on along the minus strand of CABUCQ010000063.1, from coordinate 238 downwards.
ACGGCAGCAAGACCCTCGACCAGCGCTGGCCCTTCATGTGCCTGTCGGTCATCGACGGCGAAGGCACCGTCTGCGGCGACCCCGTCCACAAGGGAAGCCACCTGCTGGCACCCAGCACCGTCAGCTCCATCGACCTCGAAGGCAAGATGGAACTGATCGTCTCGCACCTGTAGATCGCACCAACAACCCAAACGCAACAAGGGGCTCCCCCGTTCATCAACGGAGGAGCCCCTACTCG
>CABUCQ010000062.1 GCA_902490095.1 uncultured Collinsella sp. | reverse complement strand
GCCTTCTTGCGGTCGGTGGCATTGAGCAGACGCTTGCGCAGGCGGATGTTCTTGGGAGTAATCTCGACCAGTTCGTCATCGGCGATGTACTCCAGCGCTTCCTCCAGCGAGAAGGTGCGGGGCGGCACCAGCTGGACGGAGATATCGGAGGTCGAGGAACGCTGGTTACCAAGGTTCTTGGTACGGGCGATGTTGACGACCATGTCGCCGGCCTTGCTGCGCTCGCCCACGATCATGCCCTCGTAGCACTCGGTGCCCGGCTCAACAAACAGCTGGCCGCGCTCCTGCAGCGTACCCAGAGCGTAGGCAACGGCCTTCTCGGTAGTCATGGAGATCATGGCGCCGTTCTGACGGTTGCCGATCTCGCCGGCGTAAGGACCATACTCCAGGAAGGTGTGGTAGAACACGCCCTCGCCGTGGGTAACGTTCATGATGCGGTTCTTGAGACCCATAATGCCGCGCGTCGGGATCTTAAACTCGAGGTGCGTCACAATGCCCGAGGTATCCATGCTCGTCATGATGCCGCCGGAGGTACCGAAGACCTCAACGACCTTGCCCGAGTACTCGTCCGGGCACTCGACAACGGCCTGCTCGACGGGCTCCATCTTGTTGCCGTTCTCGTCCTTCTTAAACAGAACGCGGGGACGGCCGACCTGGAACTCAAAGCCCTCGCGGCGCATGGACTCCATCAGAACGGACAGGTGCAGAATGCCGCGGCCCGAGACCTCGACGCCGCTCTTGTCCTCGAGCTCCTCGATCTTCATGGTCACGTTGTTCTCGGCCTCGTTGAACAGGCGCTCCTTGAGCTGACGGGCGCCCACGATGTCGCCGTCGCGACCGACGAGCGGGGAGGTCGAAGCCTCAAAGACGATGGACAGGGTCGGCGGGTCGATCTCGATGGGCTCGAGCTCGACGGGGTTCTCGGGGTCGGTGTAAACATCGCCGATATCGGTGCGGTCGATACCCACGACGGCAGCGATGTCGCCGGCGCCGACTTCCTGGCACTCGGTACGGCCCAGGTAGTCGAAGGTAAAGAGCTGCTTGACGGTAGCGGTGGCGCTGGAGCCGTCGTTCTTCACAACCAGAATCTGGTCGCCCTGATGGATGGCGCCGGAATACACGCGACCGATGCCGATACGGCCAACGAAGTTGGAGTGATCGATGGTCACGCACTGCATGGCCAGCGGGGCGTTCTCGTCAACCTCGGGGGCGGGCATGTCGTCGATGATCATATCGAGCAGCGGGTACATGTCCATGTTGCCGTCGTTGGGGTCAAGGCGGGCAAAGCCGTTCATGGCGCTGGCGTAGACCACGTGCTCCATGGCGAACTCAAGCTGGTCGTCGGTGGCGCCCAGGTCGGCCATGAGGTCCAGGCAGTCGTTATAGGCCTTCTCGGGGTTGGCACCCGGACGATCGATCTTGTTGATGACGATCATGATCTTAAGGCCGGTGTCGATAGCGTGGCGCAGCACGAAGCGGGTCTGGGGCATGGGGCCCTCAAAGGCGTCGACCAGCAGCAGGGCGCCGTCGGCCATACGCAGCACGCGCTCGACCTCGCCGCCAAAGTCGGCGTGGCCCGGGGTGTCGATGACGTTGATCTTAACGTCCTTGTACTCGATAGAAATGTTCTTGGCGAGAATCGTAATGCCGCGCTCGCGCTCCTGGTCGTTGGAATCCAGGACGCGGTCCTCGACCTGCTGGTTGGCACGGAAGGCGTCCGTGGCACGCAGGAGCTTATCGACCATCGTCGTCTTGCCGTGGTCGACGTGGGCGATGATGGCGATGTTTCTCAGATTGTCTACGCGCATGTAGTTCCCCTATCTTCTATCTATACACAAACGGCACGCGTATGCGACCCGCCTAGCAACACAACGCTCGGCGGGAATATTGAGCCTTTTACCGAAAACTCGTTTATTTTAGCGATTTTAGATGAGAGGGGTTTCCTCACCTGCAGGTTCAGGGTCGCTCCACATAAAACCATCGCCGGCGCCCATGCCCTCATACAGCACATATGCCGAAAAACCGCTCTCGAGCGTAGTCTCGAAAAAACTCACGAGCAGGGCGTCGTGGTAGCCGCCGTCAATCTCGACGCAGCCGGTATAGCCGATGGCATAGCGGACGATACGGCCCAGGCCCTCGTCCTTAAGACCCATCTTGTGCTCGGAGATAAAGTTGGCGGCCGCCTCGAGGCACGCCTCTTCGCCATCCTCGTCGAGCGCCGCCAGATATCGGTTGGAAGCGGCGTCCTCAATCGCCACAACTACGCCCGGATTCTCGCCGGCGGCAAGGTCGTCCAAGAACGCACCAATCAGGTCACACACCATGGCGTCGAGCTCGGCGGAGACGTTACCGGCGTCCTGCATATCCTGTGCCATCTTTAGACCTTCCCATCGAGTCTGGCGTCATTACAGTTCTTGTGCCTCGGCGGCGATCTTAGCGGCAGCGTCGCGGGTGCGCATCATATCCATCGCGCGCTTGTCGAGCACCTTGATCTGACTGGTCAGCATGACCGCATCGACCACGCCCCAGATCACGAGGCCCGTAGAGATCGAAAACCCAAGCGCACCAACTGTACCACGAAGGCGCGAACAGATTGCCGCGACAAGGGCGGAGATGACAACCATCTTGATAAACGAGCCGCGGCGTTCGCGAAGCGTGCGGGCCTGCGTCACATAGGCAATGCGAGCCGCCTCAGAAGCCTCCGAGCGCATCTGGGCCTCGCGGGCGATCGCAGCCGCCTCGGCAGAAACTCCGGCGCTCATGAGTGCGCACTCCGTCGCGTGGTTGTCGAGCATTTAAAAATCATCGGGCGAGAGCGTGTGAACGAACTCATCGAACTTTTCGAACTCTTGCTCGTCGTCGACTTCCTCGGCGTGCGGTGAGACAGTGCCCAAGCGATTCATGATGTCATCTTCAACGAACATGGGGGCATTGCTGCGTACGGCGAGGGCGATGGCGTCGCTCGGGCGCGCATCGATCCTATGCTCGTTGCCATCGGTCAACACGACAACCGTCGCGTAAAACACGGGCGGCTCGGCGCGGACGATTTCGACACGCTCGAGCTTGGCACCCAGGGCTTCGACGGTGTCGAGCAGCAGGTCGTGTGTGATTGGGCGATCGGCGCGTCCGCTGTCGATGCCACGGCTGATTGCCGCAGCCTCAAACGAGCCGGTCTGGATGGAGAGGGAGCGCAGCGGCGCGGGGGAATCCGACTTGCTGCAGCGCTCGCGAAGCACAATAAGCGATGGCACGGGACCGGCGGCCATGACGATGGTCTCTATGTCGACACGAACCATGGAACACCTCCGGTACGTAGCGGTTAACACGCGGCGCCTTCGCCGCATTGAATAGCTATACTACCCAATCTTTCGCACAGCACACAAAACCAAAATGAGATTTATCGCAGACAAGAAAAAAGCCCCGAGGCAACGCCCCAGGGCTCTTCACAGTTTTGATGGTGGACCTGACAAGATTCGAACTTGTGACCTCCCGGTTATCAGCCGGACGCTCTAACCAACTGAGCTACAGGTCCATCATGGTGGAGGTTAGGGGGATCGAACCCCTGACCTCAGGCTTGCAAAGCCCGCGCTCTCCCAGCTGAGCTAAACCCCCACGGAGACAGTAATAAACACCCCAGCGGCGACTCGGCTCTCGCTGGGGTGTTTATTGCGAAAGAAAGTGGTGGACCTGACAAGATTCGAACTTGTGACCTCCCGGTTATCAGCCGGACGCTCTAACCAACTGAGCTACAGGTCCATCGCGCAAGGGATATATTAGACGAGTCGTTACGCGCGCGTCAACAACTTTTTTTGAAAATCTTTGAAGGGTGTTCGCCCCGGTCGCACGGCGGCATGTGAAGTCGCCTACTCGGACAGTCCTGACTCGCACAGAGAGCACATTAAGTGCTCTCAGGCTCGTGCGGAGCTCGCGATCGACTTCACATGCCGCCGTGCGACCGGGGCGAACCCGCCGATATATGGGGTCTGATATTTTCTACCAGTTAGGGCCTCTTACTCGTCGAGGAGATCTTCCGGCATGTCGTTGCCGTCGCCTAGATCGACAGGGGTTTCTTCGGGGGCGGAGCCGTTTTCTGTGGCTTCGCCTTCGGGCTTCTCTTTGGCGGCTGTCATGCGGGCCACGGCGCATATGCGGTCGTTGTCGTCGACGGTCATCATCTTGACACCCTGGGTGGCGCGGCCGGTCTGGCTGATCTCGTCGGTCTTGACGCGAATGACCGTCGCGCCCTCCGTCACGATGAACAGCTCGTGCTGCGGGCCCACCGTCTTCATTGCCGCGAGGTTGCCCTTGCGCTCGGTCATTTGAATGGTGTAGACGCCCTGGCCGCCGCGATTCTGCTCCGGGTAGTCCGCGACCGGCGTGCGCTTGCCGTAGCCGCGCTCGGTGATGACGAACAGATCACCGTTGCCGTTAGTGACTTCCATGCCCAGAACGCTCACGCCGTCCTTCAGACCGATACCGCGAACGCCGCTGGTATCGCGGCCGGTGGCGCGCACCTGCTCCTCGGAGAACATGATCGCCTTGCCTGCGGTGGTGGCCAGGATAATCTTGTCGCCCTCGCGCACGCGGCGCACATTCAGCAGCGCGTCGTCGTCACGCAGGTTGATAGCGATCAGGCCGTCGCGACGGCTGCGGTCATATGCGCTCATCACGGTCTTCTTGACCATGCCGCTCTTTGTGGCAAACATCAGGTACTCGTCGGCCGGGAACTCGCGGCAGCTGATGACGCTCGCGATCTTCTCGCCCTCCTCGAAGGGCAGCAGGTTGACGATCGCGGTACCGCGCGCCTGGCGCGTACCCACCGGCAGCTCGTGCACCTTCAGACGATAGACCTTGCCCTTGCTCGAGAAGAACAGCACGTACTCGTGCGTGGACGCGATGAACATCTCATCGATAACGTCATCCTCTTTGAGGTTGACGCCCGACACGCCCTTGCCACCGCGCTTCTGGGCACGGTAGGCAGCCACCGGGATACGCTTAACGTAGCCGGTGTGGGTGATGGTCACGACCATATCCTCGTCGGCGATGAGGTCCTCGACATCCAGGTCCTTCTCAACCTGGCTGATCTCGGTGCGGCGCTTGTCGCCAAACTTCTTGGAGATCTCGCGCATCTCTTCCTTGATGACGCCCAGGATCTTCTCCTCGTGCGCCAGCAGGTCCTCGTAGTAGGCGATGGCGCGGCGCAGGCCGTCCAACTCTTCTTGGATCTTGTCGCGCTCCAGGCCGGTCAGGCGGCGCAGCTTCATCTCGAGGATGGCCGTGGTCTGCTCGGGCGTAAAGCCAAAGCGCTCGATCAGGCGGCTGCTGGCCTCGGAGTCGGTCTGCGAGGAGCGGATGATGCTAATGACCTCGTCGATATGGTCAAGGGCCATCAGGTAACCCTCGAGGATATGAGCGCGGGCCTGGGCTTTCTTAAGGTCGAAGCGGGTGCGGCGGGTGACGACGTCGACCTGGTGGTCGATGTAGTGCTGCAGCATCTCGCGCAGGCTCAGGCATTTGGGAACGCCGTTGACGAGTGCCAGGTTGTTGGCGCCAAAGGTCGTCTGCAGCGAGGTGTACTTATACAGGTTGTTGAGCACGACCTGCGGAATGACGCCCTTCTTGAGCTCGATGACCAGACGGATGCCCTTCTGGTTGGACTCATCGCGCATATCCGAGATGCCCTCGATGCGTTTGTCGTTGACGAGCTGGGCGATCTTCTCCTGCAGGGTGCCCTTGTTGACCATGTAGGGAATCTCGGTAAAGACCAGGCGGTTGCGGCCGGTCTTGGTGGACTCCACATGTGCCTTAGCACGCACGGTAATGGAGCCGCGGCCGGTCTCGTAGCTCTGCTTAATGCCGGCGCTGCCCATGATGATGGCGCCGGTGGGGAAGTCCGGACCTGGCATGATCTGCATGAGCTCGTCAACGGTGGCGTCGGGGTTGTCGATCAGGTAGCAGGTGGCCTCGATCGCCTCGGTGAGGTTATGCGGAGCGATGTTGGTGGCCATGCCGACGGCGATGCCTTGGCTGCCGTTGACCAGCAGGTTGGGGAAGCGCGCAGGCAGCGCCACGGGCTCGGCAAGCGATTCGTCGTAGTTGGGCTGCCAGTCGACGGTATCCTTCTGCAGGTCGCGCAGCAGTTCCATGGCGGGCTTTGCCAGGCGGCTCTCGGTGTAACGCATGGCCGCCGCGCCGTCGCCGTCGATGTTGCCGAAGTTGCCGTGACCGTCGATGAGCGGCGTGCGCATGGAGAACCACTGCGCCAAGCGGACCATGGCCTCATAGACCGCGGAATCGCCGTGCGGGTGGTACTTACCGATAACTTCGCCGACCGTCCAGGCCGACTTCTTGTGCGGTCGGTTGGGGTAGATGCCGCTCTCGTTCATCGCGTACAGGATGCGGCGGTGCACCGGCTTTAAGCCGTCGCGCACGTCCGGCAGGGCGCGCGCCGTGATAACCGACATCGAATACTCGATGAACGACTGCTTCATCTCGCGGCCAAACTCCGAAATCTGGAGCTGGCCGCCGTTGATATCCTCGCCGGCCGAGGCGCCACGGTCGACTTCGCCAAAGCTCTCCTCGAGCTCGGCGTCGTCTTCTTCCTCATCATCATCGGCATCGGGGTTATAGGCGTCCGGGTCGCCGTCCTCGCCCTGAGGCGCCGCGATCGACTTCGCCAAAGCTCTCCTCGAGCTCGGCGTCGTCGTCTTCTTCCTCATCATCATCGGCATCGGGGTTATAGGCGTCCGGATCGCCGTCCTCGCCCTGCTCAGCACGGGCAAGCAGGCGCTTCAGATCATCGGGCATACCGGCATCGCCGGCCTCGTCCATACCCTCGTTATTGTTGATATCGTCTGCCACGTTACCTCCTCTTAAGCGTCAAGGAATCGTGCATCATGTGCATGCTTCTCGATGTACTCGCGGCGATAGCCGACCTCGGAACCCATCAGCTCGCGCACGGCGCGGTCCGCCACCACGGCGTCCTCGATCGACACACGCTGCAGGATGCGGGTCTTGGGGTCCATCGTCGTCGAGGCGAGCTGCTTGGGGTCCATCTCGCCCAGGCCCTTGTAGCGCTGGACGGTATAGCCCTTGCGCTTTTTGGTGATCTTGCCGTCTTTGGCCTTGCCGTCCTCGTCGTTATCGTCGGGGTTCAGGCCCAGACTCTGGATGGTGTCGCGCAGGATCTCGTCTTCGGGCTGGCGGCCGTTGGGATACACGTAGTGAATCTTGTTGCGCACCTTAATGCCAAAGATGGGCGGGCAGGCAACATAGACGTAGCCGGCATCGATCAGCGGACGCATGTACTTGTAGAAGAACGTCAGTAGCAGGATGCGGATATGCGCACCGTCGACGTCTGCATCGGTCATGATGATGATCTTGTGGTAGCGCGCCTTGGTGATATCGAAGTCGCCGCCGTCGCCGGCACTCGTCGTGACGCCGCAACCGATCGCGGTAATCAGCGACTGGATGGTGTCACTCGAGAACGCGCGATGGTCACCAACGCGTTCGACGTTCAAAATCTTGCCGCGCAGGGGCAAAATCGCCTGGATGTCTCGGCGACGGCCGTCCTTGGCCGAACCGCCTGCCGAGTCGCCCTCTACGATGAAGAGCTCGGTCAGCTCGGCATCGCGCACCGAGCAGTCGGCGAGCTTACCGGGCAGGGACGCCGTCTCGAGCAGGCTCTTGCGGCGGGTCGCCTCGCGCGCCTTGCGGGCGGCATTGCGCGCCTTGCAGGCCTGTTGCGCCTTCTTGACGATCTCGCGAGCGGGCTTGGGATGCTCCTCGAGGTAATCGGCAAGGCCGTCGGTCACAATCTTGAGTGTGAGCGCGCGCATATAGGAGCTGCCGAGCTTGGCCTTGGTCTGGCCCTCAAACTGCGGATCGGGCAGCTTGACCGAGATAACGGCCGAAAGGCCCTCGCGCACATCGTCGCCGGTCAGGTTGGCGTCTTTTTCCTTGAGCAGGTTCTGCTTGCGCGCGTAATCGTTGATCACGCGGGTGAGCGCGGTACGGAAGCCCTCAAGGTGCATGCCGCCTTCGGGGGTGTAGATGTCGTTGGCAAACGACATGACGTTCTCGCCGTAACCGCTATTCCACTGCAGAGAAACCTCGACCTCGCCCATCTTGGTCACAGGCGCGTCCGGGTCCGATTTGCCCTCGATGTAGATGGGCTCCTTAAAGGCCTCGGGGACGTCCTTGCCCTCGTTGAGGAACTTGACGAAGTCGATGATGCCGCCCTCGTAGCAAAACTCCTCCACGTGGGGAGTCGCCTCGCGCTCGTCGGTCAGCACGATTTTGAGGTTCTTATTGAGGAAAGCCGTCTCCTGCAGACGGTTGTGCAGCGTATCGAAATCGTAGATGCAGGTCTCGAAGATCTCGTCGTCGGGCCAGAAGGTGACGGTGGTGCCCGTCGAATCCGAGGTGCCCACGACCTCCATCTTCTTGACGGTCTTGCCGCGCGAGAACTCCATCTCGTAGGTGTTGCCGTCGCGACGAACCTGAACGACCACGCGCTTGGACAGTGCGTTGACGACGGAGATGCCAACGCCGTGCAGGCCGCCCGAGACCTTATAGGCCGAGTTATCGAACTTACCGCCGGCGTGCAAGATCGTCATGACGACCTCGAGCGTCGGGATCTTTTTAACAGGGTGCTCGTCGACGGGGATGCCGCGCCCGTTGTCGACGACCGTGATGGAGTTGTCGGCGTGGACCGTCACCTGGATCTCGGTGCAGAAACCGGCCATGGCCTCGTCGACGGAGTTGTCAACGATCTCCCACACCAGGTGATGCAGACCGCTGGCGCTCGTCGAGCCGATATACATGCCCGGGCGCTTACGAACGGCCTCGAGACCTTCGAGAATCTTAATCTCGCCGCCATCGTAATCGTTTTCGTTTGCCACACGTCCTCCTTCAGTCAAGAAAATGTGTACAGCCTTACTAGTTTATCGTAAAAAAATACCCTCGGGAACGAGGGTATTTGGCTCTACAAGGCCACCAGATGCGATTTAAGGCTCTTTTTTGCTTTGCACGCCCTTGGCCCACTCGGCACTGGCTCTCATGGCATTCTCGAGGGCCTCGCGCAGTTTTTGGTCTTCGATGGGTGCCACTTGGCGCTCAATCTCGGTGCGCTCGGCCTCGCTTAGGTCGGCGTGCGGATCTCGGTGCGCTCGGCCTCACTTAGGTCGGCGTGCGGAGCCGGCGGGCGCTCGGTCGTCGCCGGACGCAGGCGCTCCTTGGCGGCGGGCGGCGTGTGACCGGGCGCGGTGGTTTTGAACACCAGGCCGTCCACATGCGCACCGGCGCGCTCCATGCGCGCGCGGATGATCTCGCGCAACAGCGTCATTTCCTGCGTCCACGAGGGTGAGTCGAGATATACCAGCAGCTCATTGGACTCGGGCAGGTAGCGCAGGCCCGTCACATGGCGCCCCTCGCGCGTGCCCGAGCACACCGCATTCCAGGCGCGATAGACCGCACGAGATTCCTCTGCAGCCTCCATCTGCACGCGGCGCTCAGGTGTCGCGGCCGCCAGGATGCGTTGACGCTCTGCGTTCAAAAAGCCACTGAAGGCGACCGTTTCGCTCTCGCGCTCGTAATTAGCACGTCTCACCCATGCTCACCACCTTGGCTCGATCAAGCAGGTCATCGGTAAAGTACCCAAGGTTGGTCGTGGTTATGACCGTCTGGATATCATCGCCGATCAGCCGCAGAAAAGCACCGCGGCGCTCGCCGTCGAGTTCGCTCATCACGTCGTCCAAAAGCAGCAGTGGGGCGGTGCCCAGGACATCGCGAGCCACGGCCACCTCCGCCACCTTCCAGGACAGCACCAACGTTCGCTGCTGTCCTTGGCTGGCAAACGAACGGGCGGAGCGACCCGCCACGGTAAACTCAATCTCGTCGCGATGCGGTCCCACCAGCGTCACGCCGCGGCGAGTTTCCTCGTCGGCGTGCTCATCGAGGGCAGCCAGCATGCGCTCGTACGCCCAGCCCTTCAGCTCTTCGCGATCCTCGACCTGGGGCAAATCCCCCAGCGTGGACGCATAGGACACGTTGGCGGCCTCACCGGACGCCACTTGCCCGTAGGCAGCGCGCACATGGCCCGCCAGCCGGTCGAGTAGGGCCAACCGGTGCACGAGCAGGGCCGAGCCCGCGCGGGCAATCGAATCGTTCCACGCGCCGAGCATCTCGCGGCAGCACCAGGTCTCCTTGAGCAAGGCATTACGCTGGGTCACGCAACGCCCATAGGTATTCGCAAGATCGGCATAGCGTGCGCTCAGTTGCATGCCAAAGTCATCGAGGGCGGCGCGGCGCACACTGGCGCCTCGCTTAACCATGTCCAGATGGTCGGGGCAAAACAGTACGCTCGGCAGAGCCCCGCGCACACCGGCGGCAGAGCACCTCTTGCCGTTGCGGCTAAACGAGCGCTTACCGTCCTCCACGCTCAATCCCATATCAAGCACGCGGCCGTCGCCCTCGAGCCTCAGCTCGACCTTGCACGAGCCCACGCCGTCATGGATAAGCTCGGCTGCGGTCGGGTGCCTAAACGAAGCGCCGCTCGTCAGCAGCTGCAGTGCCTCTATGAGATTGGTCTTTCCCGCCGCGTTGGGTCCCGCAAGTATCGTCACGCCCTCGTCCAGGGCAAGGCGATAGCTATCGAAGCTGCGGTAGTGCGCGACGGAAAGATCGCGGGCGAACATGGTCATAGGGCAGTTGCTAGATGCGGACCGGCATGACCAGGTACAGGTAGTTGATCTTGTCGTAGGACTTGAAAATGCCCGCCTGCGAGTAGCTCTTGAGCTCCAGCGTGATCTCCTTCTCCTTGGACAGGGCATTGAGGCAGCCGAAGATGTAGTGGTAGTTGAAGGCGATGGTGCCCGACTCGCCCTCGGCCTCGACATCGATCGTCTCCTGCGCAAGGTCCTGGTCATTGGAAATGGAGGACAGGCCCATCTGCCCGTTCTCGACATCGATCTCGAACTTGACGGCGGGGTTGGCGCTCGCGATAACGGCCACGCGCTTGAGGGCGGCGTTAAAGGCGGCGACGTCGATCTTGACGCTCGTCACGCACGAATCGGGGATGAGCTGCTTGTAGTTGGGGTACACGCCCTCGAT
>CABUCQ010000061.1 GCA_902490095.1 uncultured Collinsella sp. | reverse complement strand
GTGCACATCCAACCCGCGATAAACAAAAATACCCAGCTGATGCTGGCGCGCCAGATGTCTTGAAAGACGGTCTGGGTAAACCAGGGCATATCCCAGTCGTACAGGTAGGCGAGATCGTAGCAAGCGTGAAAACCTGCCATTGAAATCATCGTAAACCCGCGGACGGTATCAAAGATGGTGATGCGTTTTTGCATTACGAGAACCGGCGCATCAAGCCGACGACTTTGCCCAAGATAACGGGATTTGTTGCATAGATAGGCTCCATGGTGTCATTCTCTGGCTGCAGGCGTACGCGTCCCTGCTCCTTGTAGAATGTCTTGACGGTCGCTGAACCATCAATCATGGCCACGACAATTTCGCCGTTCATGGCATTCTTTTGTTCACGGACGATGATGTAATCGCCATTGAAGATGCCGACATTGATCATTGAGCTCCCATGCACCTCAAGGATAAAGGAACCCTGATCAGTGGCGATTTCGGTCGGGATAGTAAAAGTGTCTTCTATATTCTGCTCGGCCAGAATGGGAATCCCAGCCGCGACGCGACCAACGAGCGGTAGCGAGACCGTTCCGCGAGGTGCGGTGGGCTCGTCAGATTTAGAAATTGAGACAGAGGAACCGTCCTCGTTAAAGAGTTCCAGGGCGCGCGGTTTGGTGGCATCGCGCTTGAGTAGCCCGCGCGCCTCCAGGGCAGATAGATGGGCGTGCACGGTGCTGGGAGAGGAAAGGCCCACGGCAGAAGCCATCTCGCGCACGCTGGGCGGATAACCTTTCTCCTGCTGATATTCCTTGATGAAGTCGTAAATTTGCTGCTGACGCTTGGTAATTTTGCGAGCCATCAGGGCATCCTCTCTACCCATGTCAAACAAATGTTCGGATTTTGCTTGACAGGAACAACTGTTCGAAGATAATAATAACCGAACATTCGTTCTCGCGCTAGACATTTTTGTCCGCGCGGCTTGATAAAACTGTTCTCAGCAAAACACGCGAGAGGAGAACATGATGAATGCAACTGATATGGTCCAGGGAAACCTCGCCCTTAAGCTCGAGACGCCTGCAGCGCCGGTTTTTACGGTTGTCAAAGGCGGCCGATCTGGTTTCCAAACACTGCCTGGTAAGCCCTCCCGCAGCCAGCGCGTCACCACGGCTTCGGCCCCCGCTGCCCTGAAGGCCTCGACGATTGTCGCTCTTGCCGTTGCGCTCACGCTCTTCTTTGTACTTGCCACCTCGATTTTCAGCGCTCGTCACGCCGCATATGCCGAGTCGGTATCCAACGTTACCTACGAGACAGTCCGTGTTCAGCCTGGCGATTCCTTGTGGTCGCTTGCCCAGGAGCATCCGATTGAGGGTCTTTCCACACAGGAGACCTCTGATATGATCCGCAACGTCAATCACCTGGAGCATGGCTCGCTCGATGCCGGTGCGCATCTTAAAGTTCCCGCACGTTCCTAAGATTTCAGTACTGTCGCATGGTACCCTTGTAATCGTTTTAGAGGAGGTACCATGCGCTGTCCTAAATGCGGCAAGGCACATACCCGCGTCGTTGATTCCCGTATGCAGGAGTCAAATAACACCATTAAGCGCCGTCGCGAATGTTGCTCGTGTAACTACCGCTTTACAACGTTTGAGCGATGCGAGGACCCTATCGAGGTCATTAAGTCAGATGGAACTAAGCAGCGGTTCGATCGCAATAAGCTTCTTGTCGGCTTGATGCGCGCCACCATCAAGCGCGATATCGACACTAAGAAGCTCAATGAGATTATCGATGACATCGAGGTCGAGCTTCGCTCTCGCACGCTGACGGCCGTCACGTCCCATGAGTTGGGTGACATGGTGCTCAAGCGCTTGGCCAAGATCGACAAGGTTGCGTACATCCGTTTTGCCTCGGTCTACCGCGATTTCAAAGACGTCGATGAATTTCTGCAAGAGCTCGACAAGCTAAGGTGATTCCATGTCCAACATTACCGTCAACATAAAGCGTCTCGACCCCACCGTCGAGCTTCCCAAATACGCCCATCCCACCGATGCCGGCTTGGATTTGCGCTCCAACGAGGACTGCGTCCTGAAGCCCTTCGAACGCCGTCTGGTCTCTACGGGGCTGGCCATCGCCCTGCCCGATGGCTACGCCGGCTTCGTTCAGCCCCGCAGCGGCTTGGCCATCAAGCAGGGCTTGTCTATAGTCAACACGCCGGGCCTCATCGACGCCCACTACCGAGGAGAACTCAAGGTTATCCTCATCAACCTGGATCCCTCCAACAACATCCAAATCAACAAAGGCGACCGCATAGCCCAACTCGTCATCCAAGAAGTCCCCACGGTCATCCTCGTAGAAGTACAAGAACTAGACGAAACCGACCGAGGCAACGGAGGCTTCGGCTCCTCCGGCGTCGCCTAGTTGCTTCCGTCCGCTCACCCGTGGGAGGACCCTATATATCATCCCATGCTCAAACATTCTCGCTGCGCTGCGAAACTGCGCGTGGGACGATATATAGGGCCCTCCCACGGGTGAGCTACGTTTGCATGCTTGTAACTACCGTGCCTCTTCGCTTGAAGCTGATAGCATTAATCGATTTGTAAGCCGGTGCGACAAGGGAGTTTCTCCTTTGTCGCACCAGCTTTCTAGTCGGATTGCAATTTGTTTTCAAGCAGGAAGCCTCTCGTCCGGGACTCACCCATATCGTTCCACGCGCAGTTTCGCAGCGAGCGCAGCGAAGCGAGAATGTTTGAGCATGGAATGATATGGGTGAGTCCCGGACGGGTGGGATTAGTGCGCCCTGCGAAGCGAGAATGTTTGAGCATGGAATGATATAAGGGCGGCTCCGGCAGAGCGGCGGACATTCGACTAGCGGATATGCGCGGGCTTTCCGCCCCAGTAGAAGCGGCAGAAGGCTCGTTTGCGCTTTTGGGGCTTGCCTACGAGCTCCATGGTTGCGATGGCGATGTCTTTGGCAGCGTGAGGGCGGCGTAGTACTTCGCCGTTGATGAGTAGGGCTTTGAGTGATTCGGGATGGTCGTGCAAGTGACGTAGGGTTACGATGAGTTCTCGTGCGGTGGTGACATGCATGCTGGCGCCCATGCCGGTGAGCATCGTGGTGTTGGCCTTTTCCTGACCGTATGATTTGCCCAGTAGGATCATCGGCAGATGCGCGCACAGGCACTCGGTGACGGTGAGCCCGCCCGATTTGAGGATTGCCAGGTCGCAGCCGTGCATGAGGGCCGCCATGTCATCTACGTAGTCCAGTACCGTCACGTTGTCGAGCTTCATGGCGTCGAAGAGCGTTTTGAGTCGGTTGGCGTATTCCTTATCCTTGCCCGGTAAAAAGACAAAGTGCATGTCCTCAAAGCTGCGTAAGAAGGGGAGCGTGTGGTCCATCGCGGCACGGAAACGCACGTATGGTTGGGGCAAACTGGCGCCGGCCATCACCAATACGACGGTTTTGTCTATGGGGAGATTGAACTTGCTCAGCTCATCTTCGCGTTTGTAATCTGAATCGAAACCGGCACGAATGGGAATGCCCGTTATGCGGATCTTTGACTCGGGAACCTTGCGCGGGCGCAGCGTTTCGGCCATAAACTCGTTTGCCACGCAGAATAGGTCGGTGTCCTTATGGGGCCACCAACCCTCGACCTCGTAATCGGTCGGTACGCAAATGACGGGATAGTCGATGCCCGTAATGACGCGGGCGCCCACGGCAACATTGGCTGCCGTGATGTGCGTTGCAACCACGGCTATGGGCCTGCGGCTACGAATATATTCGTTGAAGGCGGGGAACATAATTCGCGACCATGCCGTTCCGCCACCCCAGAGAAGATGTCCCGTAAGTGTATATCGCCAGGTCAGGTCGTAAATGGGGCGTGTGGCTCCCGTAAAAGAAGCCGCGGTCTTATTGCCGTCGAATTTAATACGTCCAAAATCAAGGATATCGAGCACTTCAATCTCAATATCCTCGGGGATGCCATTGGTGCCGCGGATGAGGTCGAATGCCTGCGCAATCGCATTTGCGGCGGCCTTGTGGCCCGAGCCAACGGAGGCGTGCACGATGGTCACGAGAGGTTTTTGCTGAGCCAGGAGCGTGGTTTGCTCCGATTGGGGAGTGCTGTGCGTGAGCAGGGGAGCGTCGTCACTCGTCTGCGCCTGGTCCATCGATAACTCCCCTTCAGCTTTGTAATACTGATTTATCATTGTAGTGCATGAGTGTCACGTTCACGTAAATTTGGGTATGAGCGCAAAGAACGACAACGTTTCGATGAAAGGACGCTTCATGACTACCGATAAGCCGATCGATGTTGCGATTATCGGTGGCGGCCCCGCGGGCTATGCTGCCGCCATTTATGCTGCGCGTGCCAACCTGACGACGACCGTGATTGAGCAGGGCATGTCGGGAGGGCAGATCGCCACAACCAATGAGGTCGAGAACTATCCGGGTTTCCCGCTCCTGAGTGGCGCCGAACTCGGCGAGCGTTTTCAGCAGCATGCAGAGGGCCTGGGGGCACAGGTTACATGGAGCATGGTTACGGGTATCGATTACGATGCCGATGCAGCGTTGTTTACGGTGCATCACGATATGGGCGATACGCTGGCCTCGAGCGTTATCGCTTGCATGGGTGCCACGCCGCGTCCGGCAGGTTTCGCAGGCGATGATACGTATCGCGGTCGTGGCGTTTCATATTGCGCAACATGTGACGGCATGTTTTTCCGCGGCAAGCAGGTTTTTGTAATCGGTGGTGGCAATTCGGCATGCGAAGAGGCTCTGTTCCTGTCCGACATTGCCAACAGTGTGACCATCGTGCTGCGCCGCGACCAGTTCCGTGCGCCCGATGGTGTTGTTCAGAAAGTACTCGCAAAGGACAATATTACAGTTAGGTACCAAACTAGTATTGTGGAGCTATCGGGCGAAGCCATGCCAACGACGATTACCTTTAAGGACAATGCATCCGGCGAGACTCATACCGAGTCATTTGAGCCCGGCTCGTTTGGCATCTTTGTCTTTACCGGAACGCAGCCCCATACCGAGCTTGTTGAGCATCTAGTCGATCTGGCGCCTGATGGCGGCATTCTGACTGATGAATCCATGGCGACCCGCACGCCAGGTCTATTTGCCGCTGGCGATATCCGTTCCAAACGTTTACGCCAGGTTGTGACCGCTGTTTCGGACGGAGCCATAGCGGCAACGAGCGCATACGCGTTTCTCCGTGGATAAGTACGATAATATATCTTATGTAAGTTTGTTATCAATTAACTAAATGGCGGGACGATGCATCAGTGCACTGTCCCGCCAATTTTCTTGCCGGCTATGTGGTATGCAAAACCAGATGACCTAGAATACAATATAGAAGATGAACGGAGGACCTTTATGAACCACGTTAAACACGTTATTCCAATGTCTGATTCGTCGGTCAGCATTAAGCCTGAGGATATTCAGCCCACTGTGCTGCCCGATGCATTTATTCAGTCCGATATCGTGCGCAAACTCAATACGTTGAGTCTGCCGCGCTATGACCAGTTGCCCAATGTGACGCTCTACCGCGACCAGGTCATTGAGTATGTTGCGCTGTGGATGGAGCCGCTGTCCATTTGCGTTGAGCAGCCCGTCATTACGCCATCGATGATCAACAACTACGTGAAGGTTGGCCTGGTGCCTGCTCCGGTCAAAAAGCAATATGGCCGCGAGCAAATTGCCCGCCTGATCGCTATCTGCATCTTTAAGCAGGTGCTACCTATTGCTGCGGTGCAGGCACTCTTTAACATTCAGCGTTTGAGCTACGATGCCCCGACGGCCTTCGACTATGTGGTCGATCAGCTCGAGGCATCGATTCGTTCGGCGTTTTCTGTCGAGCAGACGCCGGTTCCCGATACGGCGCATCAGGTTACGCGTGAGTCGCTGCTTGTGCGCAGTGCGGTTTCCTCCTTCGTTTCGAAGGCTTACTTGATGAGCTATCTCAAGTTTAACGGGTTTAATAGCTAGCCGACGTATAAAACGGGCGGGACAAAGAGCCATCTGTCGCTTTGTCCCGCCCGTATTTTGCTTGGTTGGACTTTATTTGCCTGAAGCTACGCCCATGCCGTAGCCGATGATGAGGCCGTGCATCTCGGCGTAATAGGAATCCAGGCCGTTGCAGGGCATGATGATGGTCTTGGAGCCGGGCCAATGTTCGACTATGCGATCAGTAAGCGCCTGGGCTCCAGCTTCGTTCTCAACGTGATCGATGATGACCTCACCGCCCGTAAAGCCCTCGGCTTCCATAGTGTCGATGATCTTGTTGAGCATCTTCTTTTCGCCACGCGTGTGCCCGACGAGTTCGATTTTACCGGCCTCACTCGCCGTGCCCAAAATGCGGATATTGAGCTTGTTGGCAATGACGCCGGCTGCCTTAGGGATACGTCCGGCTTTGGCGAGGTTTTCGTAATTGCACAAACTGAAGAGGATTTTGCTGTTCTGTTCAAGGCTATCGAAGTATGCGCAGGCATCCTCGAATGAGACATTCGGATTGCTTGCAAGATAGCGGTCGAACAGCAAGAAAATGAGGTCCATTTTGCCGCCAGCTGCGCGTGAATTGACTAGATGAATCTGTCGGTCGGGCTCCTCGGCAAGAACCATATCGCGAGCCGTGGCTGCCGCGTTGTAGCTGCCCGACACGCCCTCAGAGATCGGCATGCAGATGGTCATGTCTGCCAATTTGAAGAGCTCGGCCCACTCCCCTACGCTGGGACAAGCGCTCGAAGAAGCGTTCGTCTCCGCCTGAACAGCGCAGTTGAGCTCATGAACATCGAGCGAAAGGTCATCGACGAATTCACGCTCCCCCACTCGAATTTTGAGGGGCGCAAATGCAAAGGTGGTATGGGGCGCGGTCGGTTGCCAATCGCGGAGGTTGCAGCTTGAATCGGAGATAAGTGCCCAGCTCATAGAGGGTCCTTTCTAATTGTTCATCAACAATTATAGCCTTCTTGCAAACCGAATGGACGGCTATCTAGTTTTGAATACTAGATAGCCGTCTAAGATGAGAGAGAAAAAAAGAATGGACCTCGCGACTTAAAGCCACGAGGTCCACATCCACACGCTGTGTAAGATGACTTAGTAGCGTACGAAGATGTAGTTATTGTTCATGCCGGCGGCAACGGAGCTGATGATAACACCCGTGTTGTAGTCGGAAGCATGAATCATCTGACCACCACCGATGTAAATGCCGGTGTGGTACGAGTTGACAACAACGTCACCGGGCTGCGGATCGGACACACGCGTCCAGCCCATAAAGGTACCCGTGGTGCCTAGTCGGCAATAGCGACCAGTGAGGCAATAGCTAACAAAACCAGAGCAGTCGAAGCTGTTCGGGCCAATTCCGCCCCAGGAATAAGCGCAACCAAGCTTACTGTATGCACGCGAGACAACAGAACCGCCATCAACAGACTGGCTCGGGGCAGAAGGCGTCGGAGCCGGAGCAGGTGCGGGGGGCTGCGGCGTCGGAGCAGGTGCCGGCGTAGGAGCCGGAGTGTTGCCGCCCTGGTTGTTGTTATTGCTGGTCTGGCCACCATTGTTGGTGTTCTCGGTCGTACCGGCAGTCTCGTTGCTCACCGTGGCCTTCTCGGCGGTGCTGGCGTTGATGCCAGCCTGCAGCGCGGCGTTGGCCTCGGCCTCGGCGGCAAGCTCGGCCTGCAGCTGCGAATCCAGGGAGTTTACGACGTTCTGGGCTTCAGCCTGCTGGGCGTTAAGCTCGTCGACCTTCTTTTGCGTGGCGGCGACGTTCTTTTCCTGCTCGGCCTGCTTATCGGTGAGCTGCTGCTTAAGCTCCTTGACCTCTTGAATGGTCTGAGCCTGCTTATCGGAAACTTTGCCGTAGTAGAACAGACGGTTGAGCATATCGCTCAGGTCATCGACGCCCGTCAGAACCTGAAGCAGGCTCAGACCGCCGGTTTTGTACTCGCCGGCGACATAGGTCGAGAGCTTGGCCTGACCATCGGCGATCTCCTGCTGCTTTTGCGTGATCTCGCCGGCAGTCTGATCGAGCGCCTGCGTCTGCGTGGCGAGATCATCGTAAATCTGCTGGGTTTGGGTGCCGATCTGCTCGAGTTTCGTACGAGCAGCGGCAAGGTCGGATGCGGTATCGGCATAGGCCGGAGCCACGAGGCCCAGGCCCAAAACACAAGCGAGGGTTGCCGTAGCAGCGCAGCGTGCCATGTTTTTGTGCGTGTTTGCTGTGCGCATGGAGCTTCCTTTCCGGTATCTAAGGGTAGCGGCTAGTCCACCGTTACCAGGCTAAAGAGCTCAACGTCCTCGTTAGAAGGCGTGAGCTTCTTGCGCGGGTTGAGAAACGCAAGCTCAAGGATACAACCGTAGCCCACAAGCTTTGCGCCCATATCTCGCACCAGTTTACCTGTTGCCTCGACGGTTCCGCCCGTCGCGACCAAGTCGTCCAGAATCAACACGGTATCTTTAGAGCTGATGGCATCGGCGTGGATCTCGATAGAATCCGTTCCATACTCGAGCTCGTAGCTCTCGCTTACCGTCTTGCGCGGCAGTTTGCCCGGCTTACGTGCGGGAACAAAGCCGGCACCCAGGGCGACGGCCACGGGCACACCGACCATAAAGCCGCGGGCCTCGGGTCCTACGACCTTGGTAATGCCCATGCCAGCAAAATGCTCAGCCAGGGCATCCACCATGGCCTTCAGGGCCTCGGGATTGCCAAAGAGCGGTGTGATGTCCTTAAAGACGACTCCGGGCTCGGGATAGTCGGGGATATCGACGATATGAGATTCGAAGTCGTACATGGCGTGACCTTTCATGGATTGCCGGGTGAACGGCGGTTATTTGCCCGTGTTAGCAGACGAGCTATGCGAGGGGACGACGACCTTGGACGGCTGCACGAGCGACTCGTCGTGCGCGGCAACCGCGGGGACGCTTGTCGCATCGCTTTTAGCCTTGGTGGATTCGGAACGCGCGATCTCCTCATCGAGGGCATCGATGTCAGCGTCCTCGACCACTGCGTTGAGCGACTCAAAGACACGGTTCTTAAGGAGCGCGGTATGCACACCCTCGGTGAGGTCGTGCAGCTTCTTAAAAGCGCGCTCGAGCTTGGCGTCGCGCTCGTCATCGGAGGTATCCATGCCGAGCATGCTCACGAGAACCTGCTCAAACATCGAAGACTCGCGGTTTGCCGACGATACGTACTGTCGCAGGTTACGCGGCTCAATGTGGAAGCGCGACAGCTCCGAGCAGTAACGGATAATCGGGAAATCTCGGCCATCGACGAGCTCACGGTTCTGCGGGCTCTTGATGATGCGGATTAGATCGTTCTCGGCAAGGGAGCGGATAAACGAGATTTCGACGCCGAGCATGTCGGGAATGGTCTCGATGGGATGCAGCTTTTGCTTGGTCTCCTTGGGCTCCGTCTTAAGCGGAACATCGGACAGAAGGCCCACCTCGTAAGCCAAAGTGGACAGGTCCGTTGCGTTTTCCAAGCGCTGCTTAATGACGTTGAGCGGCATATAGCGGGTCTTCTGCAGGTGCAGGATGACCTCGAGACGATCAACGTCTTCCTTGGAGTACTGGCGATACCCCTTAGGCGTACGATGAGGGGTGATGAGCCCCTCATCTTCTAGAAATCTAATTTTTGAGTTCGATAGATCGGGGTATGCGCCTCGAAGAAGGTTGACGACTTGGCCGATACTCAGATAATTGCGTTCGGCCATTACCTACTCACCGGTTTCGATGCGCTCCGGCGTGCTCTCGTGGTAGATGAGCGTGAACGTACCGATCTGAACGGAAGAGCCGTCGTGCAGCGGGGCACCGTTGACGATGGCGCCGTCGACCCAGGTGCCGTTGAGCGAACCCAGATCCTCAATACGGGCGCCCAGGCCCTCGCGAATAATGCGTGCATGGCTGCGCGAGACAGTCATGTCGTTGAGGAAGATGCCGTTCGCGGGATCGCGGCCGATGGTGGTCACGTCGTCCTCGAGCTCAAAGGCAGCTCCGGTCTGCGGGCCCTTGACGATGGACAGAACCGGAGCGGTGATGCGCACGTTGGCCATGAGGTCGGGAACGGTGACATCGCTCGAAGGAACACGGAAAACGCAGGTAGCGTCCGCAGTCTTATCGTTCTGAGGCATATTGTTAACCTTGTTGTCCATGACAACCCCTATCTAACGCGGCCACGCCGCAAAGAATGAACCGTACATAATCATACCCCAATGAATCAGTCTTCGATTTCGGGGTTGAGAAAGTCGGTGTCCTCGTCCTCGGGATGCGCGATGGCCTGTTTAATGGCCGCCCCTCCCTTAATGGAATAGATGACAGCGGTGAGCATGGAGAAGATCACGCCGCCGTACACAAAGAAGATGCCGAGGGGCACCGAGCTGCCGTTGAGGCCCGGGAATGCCGTGAACGTGGCGGGCAGCAGATGCCAGCCGTCCACGACGGGAAAGCCCAGCAGCATGAGCGAGAAGCCGGTCATGAGCAGTGCCGTGGCAATTTTCCCGGGAAAGACGACGTCGATGGGGCGACGGTGGTAGTGGCGTACGATGAGCGTGCCGATGCCCAGGTAGATATCGCGGCCGATGATGAGCACACAGACCCAGATGGGCAACTCGCCGCGGACTACCAGGCCCAGAACGCCCGTAAACAGCAGCGCACGGTCGCAAATGGGATCCATGACCTTGCCGAGCCACGAGACCGTTTTGGTCATGCGGGCAATTTGACCGTCCATCCAGTCGGTGGAAGCCGCGATGGCATAGATGACAATGGCGACGACACGGTTGTTGTCCGTCACAAACAGGTACAGGAAAACAAGCGTGAGGACCAGGCGCGTAAAGGTAATGAAATTGGAGATCGTGAAGATCTTATTCGACGGGTAATCGGAAGTGCCGATAAGCTCCTTTTTGATCTTCTTCTTGATGCCCACAGGACTCCCCCGCTGGTAAACGACAAAACTTTCGATACTATACCCGTTCTGGCGATGTCTATCCAGCGTAAGCATAGAGAGTCCAGACATGTGGAGGGTGCCTCTGGGCTGCGCTGGATTCTGCATTTGTGTACATCAGCCTCCAAAAGCGACATTTTTCGGCATCTTTGGTGGCTGGTGTACACGTTTTGATTTGGTGATTACATCGATCGGGAAAGTTGTTGCTTTAAGCAAATGCGTGTGGGTCGAGATTGGCTGGCGCCAAAAGAGCCCAACGGCCGTTACA
>CABUCQ010000060.1 GCA_902490095.1 uncultured Collinsella sp. | reverse complement strand
GGATGCCTTCGGTACCGCCCGTTGCATTCACGGTGCCCGAGCCCGTGATAGAGAGGTCGCCTTTTGCCTCAATTCCGTCGGAAGTAGTGCTTGCGGTGTTCACAGTGCCTGGGCCAGAAATGGAGAGGTCGCCTGTGGATTTAATTGCATCGGCCTCGGCGGTCACATTGAGCTCATCCGTGCTATTCGAGCTCGTTATGTTCAACTCCGCTTTCTGGTTAGTGCCATCCTGCGCTTTGATGGCGGCTCCGGTGTAATCGGGCTCGGTTTTCACGGTGTTCCTGCCCTCGTAGGCAATGTTGAGCTTGCCAGCGGCCTCGATCGCACCGTCGTCATAGCCGTTGAGCTTCATATCGTCGGCGCCGTCCCAGCTCCAGGTGCCGGCCTCGTCGCCTGCCGCGGTGCCGGCGTTGTAATGGGTGCCGCCGACGTCCACCCACTCGGCCGCGAGCGAGACGCTCGGCATGAGCAGCGAACTTACCGTGAGCGCGCATACGGCGCCTACAACGATGCGGCGTGTCACGCGGCGCCAGCTGCCGTGTGCGAGCAGCGTGCGACGGCGCACGTCGGGCTCGACAAAATGGGCTCCAGAGGTTTTGTCATTGCGCTTGGGGGTCGTGAACAAGGCGGCCATGGTTACTCCCATCCTCATAGGGCCTATGCGATTACGCCCAGCATATCTGCAGGATGTAGCCGGCGGTAGTGCCGTTTGGAGGGCAAAATGTCCAAAACTTGGGAAGCAATACATCGCGCATCCGTGCGTTGCCTGGGCTTAAAAGAAAAGCGCGGAGCCGCTCGATGCGACTCCGCGCTTTGGTGTTCTGCTTTGGCAGCTTTGCCGTTACGCTACGAAGAAGTAGACGAGGAAGGCAAGGGCTGCGATCCACATGAGCGGCTTGATCTTGGAGGCCTCGCCCTTAAAGAGCGCGACGATCACGTAGGCGATAAAGCCCAGGCCAATGCCGGCAGAGATGGAGTAGGTGAAGGGCACGCCGGCGACAATCATGAACGCCGGGAAACCCTGTGACACGTCGGACCAGTCGATCTCGGAGGCCTCGCTCATCATGAGGTAGCCGACGTAGACCAGAGCACCGCAGGTGGCGGCGCTGGAAACGATGGTGACGACGGGGGAGAAGAACGCGGCGAGAATGAACAGCACGCCGGTGGTGACGGAGGTGAGGCCCGTGCGGCCACCGTCGGCAGCGCCAGAGGTGGACTCGACGAAGGTGGTGATGGAGGAGACGCCCATGAAACCGCCCACAGCGGCGGCGGCGGAGTCGACGATCAGGATCTCCTTGATATTCTCGACGTTGCCGTCGTCGGTGAGGAACTCGCCCTGCTTGGCCACGGCCATCGCGGTGCCCATGGTGTCGAAGAAGTCACTCATGAGCAGCGAGAACGAGATGACGAGGAGCGTGGGGTCGGTAAAGACCTTGACGATGGCGGGCACGCCGCCGGCGTCGGCGATGGGGCCACCGATGCTCGAGAAGTCGAGCGGGGCGATGATACCGGTCGGAGCCTGGGTCACACCTAGGGGGATACCGGCGATGACGGCGACGACGATGCCGATGAGCAGCGAGCCGGGGACGTTGCGGCAGGCGAGGGCGACCGTCACCAGGATGGAGATGATGCCGACGATGAAGGTGGGGGAGCTGATGTCGCCCAGACCGACGAGTGTACCGGCGCCAGCGGTGATAATGCCGGCATCGCACAGGCCAATCATGGCGATGAACAGGCCCAGGCCCACCGAGATAGCGTGGCGCAGAACCACGGGGATGGCGTCCATGATGGCCTCGCGCAGGCCACAAAGCACGAGCAGCAAGATGACGATACCTTCGAGGAAGATGACGCTCATGGCCACGTGCCAGTCACCGCCGCAGACGGTGGTGGTGATTCCGGCGATCATCGCGTTGACGCCTAAGCCCGACGCGCAGGCGAGCGGGCGGTTGGCGAAGATGCCCATGCAGATGGTCATGATGCCGGCGCCCAGGCAGGTGGCGCAGGCGAGCGCTCCCGCATCGATGCCAGTGCCCGAGAGCACAGCGGGGTTGACGGCGATGATGTAGGCCATCGCCAGGAATGTTGTCAGTCCAGCGCGAAGTTCGGTCCCGATTGTGGACTTGCGCTCGCTGACGTGAAATAGTTCGTCCATGCATACCCTTTCCTTGTTCGGCCCCGAGTTTAGGCCGATTGACACGAACTCACCCACTATAGCCCCTTTACGACGCTGTCGTTCCTCGCATGTTGATGTTCGGCGCTTTGTAGCAGACGGACGGTATTTTTCGCATGAGAATGTGTGGGTACCGTATACTTAAGCGGTTACAACGACCCCTATGGAGGAACGTATGATTAAAGAGCTTTGCCACGACGAGGCTATCCTGTCCCAGCGTTGCGAGGTTGCGACTGTCGAGGACGAGTCGGTCGCTCAGGATCTGATTGATACCATCAAGTCGCTCGATGATGCCGGCTGCTTGGCTGCCAACCAGATCGGCGTCACCAAGAAGGTCTGCGTCTATCTGGACGATGCCGGCGAGCCCCACGTGCTCTACAACCCCCGTCTGGTGTTTGGCCTGGGCGCCAGTAAGATGGAGGAGAGCTGCCTGACGCACGAGGAGGTCACCAAGTCCACGCGCTATATCAAGTGCAAGGTTGCCTTTGACCAGATCGTCGACGGCAAGATGAAGGAGTGCCGCCGCGACTACGCGGGCTTTGAGGCACAGATGATCCAGCATATGATCGATCACTGCCAAGGTAAACTTGTCTAGGGTGACTACAGCACCGCACTTCGTCTCTTTTGGTCCGGGCGTGACATTGTTGTCATGTCCGGGCTTTTGTGTTTAGCGCCTTTTTGTTTGGTGACAATAACCTTAGCAAGAACGTAAGGCTGGGAGGCGCTATGTGC
This sequence comes from uncultured Collinsella sp., assembly GCA_902490095.1. Lineage (GTDB taxonomy): Bacteria > Actinomycetota > Coriobacteriia > Coriobacteriales > Coriobacteriaceae > Collinsella. The sequence continues at coordinate 8,591 of CABUCQ010000060.1, read as the reverse complement.
ACGAGCATTCGATTTACCGATAATTCTGGCCACATGTATCTGGGCCGCAACCTCGACTGGAGTTTTGACTACGGCCAACAGGTTCGCGTGATGCCACGCGGGTTTCACATTCCGTATTCGTTTATCGACGACACGACAGCGGCACACGCGGTGATCGGTATGTGCATCGATTACAAGAACTACCCTATGTTCTTCGACTGCGGCAACGATGCGGGGCTCGCCGTGGCGGGTCTCAATTTCCCGGGTTATGCCGAGTATGCCGAGGGCCCTGTCGACGGCAAGACCAATATCGCGGCCTATGAGTTTCCCCTGTGGGTGGCGGCGACGTTCTCGACGGTCGACGAGGTCGAGGCTGCGCTGCGCGATACGGTGATTGTCGCCAAATCTGCAGGAGAGGGGCTGGGCGTGTCGCTGCTCCATTGGATTATCGGCGACAGCCAGCGTAGCATCGTGGTCGAGATGATGGCTGACGGCCTGCATGTATACGACGATCCGGTCGACACCCTTGCCAACCAGCCGACCTTCCCGTGGCACATGGAAAACCTGCGCACCTATATCACAGCCACAAGCGATTTTCCGCAGACGGCGACATGGCGTGGCGCCGAGCTCAAGCCCTATGGCGCGGGTGCCGGCATGCGCGGTATTCCGGGTGATTGCTATTCGCCGAGCCGTTTTGTAAAGGCGGCGTACCTCAATGCCAATTACCCGCAAAAGGAGAGCGAGACCGAAAACGTCGTCCGCATGTTCCGTTCACTCGAGGGCGTGGTGATGATTGAGGGGGCGTCCAGGATGGGCGATGGCAAGTTCGAGAAGACTATCTACACCGGATGCTTTAGCGCGCGCACGGGCAATTATTACTACGCGATGTATGGGGATCCGTCGATTCGCTACGTGAGCCTGATGGATGCCGAGGGCGCGAGCCCCGATAGGCTCGTGGTTCCCGAGCCGCGTCGTTCGTAGCCGTTAGCTTTACTGCAATGCAAAGCGGCCCTGCGTCTCTCGTGAGGCGCAGGGCCGCTGTCGTTGATTTGTGGCGTCGCTAGAAGTTGGCGTCGTTGAGTTGTTCACTCTCGAGGCCGTCGAGTTGTTGCTGTTCGGGCATATCTGCGACGCTCTCGAGCAGCTCAGTGGGATCGACGTTCATATTCCTACCGGCCTCGTTGCCGTTGACCAGGTCGTCCGAGAAGATGTCGACTTCCATTTCCTCGGCTTCCTCGATCTGAACTTCGAGTGGCACCTGGGTGCGTACAAGCTTGACTGCCGGACGCATGCGGGCAAAGAGGGGCACGTACTCGATGATGATGGCCGAGTTCTCTAGGCCGTACCAACGTGCCGGGCTTCCGCAGGCGCGGCGGACGGCGTACTTGATGGCCATCACGCGGTGGTCGTTGCGGTTGATGTCCGTTTCGGGGGCAAGCATCTTGCGTAGCATGCAAAAACGGAAGTCGCCCACGTTGCCGCGGGTCTCGTAGATGGAGTAGGTGTGATGCTGCGGCGGCAGCTCACCCGATGCCATCAAGTCGCCAACGATCTGGCGCAGGTAGGCGTTAACGCGCTGGTTGACCTTAAAGCCCAGGTCCAAGCGCACGCGGAACAAGAAGTCCGTGCCAAAGGTCTCGACGGAATACTCATGCGTATAGGGCTCATCGGTAACGTGCACGTTGATGAACCAGTATGCCTTGGCGCGCTTGGGATGCTTATCCAAGATGGAATAGAGCACGTCGCGGTCGAGCGTGAGCGGGTCGGGGCTGTTGGTAAGGAACACCAGATTGTCGGCGAGCACGGGGTAGGTCTCGTCGTTGCGCAGGCGGTCGAGCTGATCGATGTACTTGGAGACGGGCAGCAGAATCGTCTGCGTGCGCTCGATGGCGGTGCCGCGGCGCCACACATACATAAGGCCAAACAGCAGCGAGGCCAAGAAGATCATGACGTAACCGCCGTCAAAGAACATGGTGAGGCACGAGGCAAAGAAGCAGAGCTCGATGGCGCCAAAAAGCAGGGCGAAGACACAGGCGCCCAGCTTGTGCTTGAGAATGCCGGCGATATAGCTCGTCAAAAGCGTCGTGGTCATGAGCATGGTCACGGTGATGGCGAGGCCATAGGCGCTTTCCATGCGCTCGGAGTTCTGGAACAGCAGCACAATGAAGATGCAGCCGACCCACATGATGTTGTTGACGAGCGGAATATAGAGCTGACCCTTGGTGTCGCTGGGGTAGTGGATGCGCAGATGCGGCATAAGGTTGAGGCGCGTTGCCTCGGATACCAGCGAGAACGAGCCGGTGATGAGCGCCTGCGAGGCGATGATGGCCGCTACGGCCGAAAGCACGATGGCAAAGGGGCGAAGGGGCTCGGGGAGCATCATATAGAACGGGTTGACGATATCCATCGCAAGCATCTGGGGGTTGGAGTTATTGGCGAGCAGCCAAGCTCCCTGACCCAGATAGTTGAGGATAAGGGCCGCCTTAACAAACGGCCAAGATGCATAGATGTTTGCCTTGCCCACGTGACCCATGTCCGAATAGAGCGCCTCGGCACCGGTTGTCGACAGAAAAACGAAGCCGAGCACCATGATGCCCGAGTGGTTGATGGGCGAGAACAGGAACATGATGCCGCGAATGGGGTTGAGCGCGCGCAAGATGGACAGGTTGCCGAGCATATTGAACAGACCGGCGCCAGCCAAGAACAGGAACCACAGCGTCATGAGCGGGCCGAACAGCTTGCCGATTGACGAGGTGCCGGCGCGCTGCATGGCAAATAGGCCGCAGATAATGATGATGGTAATAATGATGACGTTGGTTTGCCCGTCACCCAAAAGCGCGTGACCCCACTCGATGGTGCGCAGGCCCTCAATGGCCGTGGTGACCGTGACCGCGGGGGTGAGGATGCCGTCGGCGAGCAGCGCCGCGCCGCCGATCATGGCGGGAAGGATCAGCCACGGTGCCACCTTGCGTACGAGGCTGAACAGGGCGAAGATGCCGCCCTCGTTATGGTTATCGGCCTTCATGGCGATCAGCACGTACTTGACCGTGGTCACGAGCGTCATGGTCCAGATAACGAGTGAAAGCGCGCCCAGGATCATGTCCTCGCTGACGGTTCCGATGCCGCCGTTGTTGGCGACGATCGATTTCATGGTGTACATGGGGCTCGTGCCGATGTCGCCGTAGACGACGCCGAGCGTTACGAGCAGCATGCCAGCGGAGAGGGGAATGGCTCCGTGTCCGCCTTGACTACGCTGGTCTTGGAGGCTTGCCTCCAGCTTGTTGTGTGCCACGTGGACTCCCTTAGACATCTGGCCTCTGCAAAGAGCAGCAGACCTTTATGCCATCTTTATACATATAAGAGCAGTTTGGCACATTGGGGTGTTTTAGACAATAATCCCCATCTGGGGAGCAGTTGTTTGCGCAGATAGCATTTCAAAGCAGGAGCACTTCCGGCTGTGTGGTTTGCTGCAATGTGATAACCGCGGACGCGCCCCTGCTTTGAGCTGAAGAGGGGCTTTTAAGCACGTGCTGCCTCGGCGATGCCAGCCTTGGCGTTTGCGCGTTTGCCGGCGAGTTCGCAAAAAATCGCGCCGCCGATGATAAGCGCGGCGCCCATCAGGCGGACCGGTGTTATGGCTTCACCCAAAAGGGCGGCCGAGAACACGACCGCCGAAAGCGGCTCGAGGTAGCCGACGACAGCGACGGTCTGGACGGGCAGCTTGGCGACGGCGCTAAAGTAGAGCAGGCAACCGATGCCGGTGTTGACGACGCCGAGCATAGCGACGGCGCGCCAATCAATACTGGCGGCGATACCGGCGGACAGGAATGAGGGAGCGCCCTGCGTGATGAGCGTGAGGGCCAGTGCGGTCACAAAGGCGGCGCACACCTGGAGCGTGGAGTTCTCGAGGCCCTCGATGTGCGGCGCACCCTTGCTAGCGATGACCATCAATGCATAGCAGAAGGCCGAGGCGATTCCACAGACGATGCCCGCAATGGGCATATTGCCGCCTAGACCTTGCGCTGCAATGAGAAAAGCACCGCAGGCGACGGCGACAAAGCCGGCGATTTTGCCGCCGGTCAGCTTTTCGCCAAAGATGAGCGGGGAGAGCGCCATGACAATGATGGGGCCGCAGTAGTACAGCAGCGAGGATACGCCGACGCCGATCGTCTGGTAGGCGCGGAACAGAAAAATCCAGCTGGCGCCCAGCGCAGCTCCCGAGAGGAGGAGGGCCGCGGCTTCGCGGGGACGAGATGGCGCCTGCAACTTATGGTGTTGGGTAGTGGCGAGGATGGTTATAAGCGAGAGGGCTCCCAGAAAAGTGCGCAGCAGCACGATATCGGAGCTCGGCAGTGCGATAGCTGCGGCGATGATGCCGTTAGAGCCAAACAACAGTAATGCTGCTAAGTATGTAAACAGTCCGTTGTTCATGCGCTGACATCCCCTCTATATCCGAACATGTTCACTATGGGTGAACTGGCTTTAGAAGAAAAGCGAATATAATGCATGGAAAACATGACAAAAACTCATGCAAGGGTGGGGACGTGCCGTGGAGACCAATATCCAAAAGATGCAGGTGCTGCTGGAGACGGTGCGCGCCGGAAGCTTTACGCGTGCTGCCGAGCGCCTGAGCTATTCGCAGTCGGGCGTGAGCCGTATGGTGGCCGATCTTGAGGCCGACTGGGGTTTTAAGGTGCTCGACCGCAGTCGCGAGGGCGTGGCTCTTTCTGCCGACGGGCGGCAGGTCATGCCGGCTGTCGAGGCGCTCTGCGAGGAATTCACTCGCTTGCAGCGACGGGTGGATGAGATGCGTGGACTCATGCGCGGCAAAATCTGCATCGGTACGTTTTCGAGTGTGGCGACCCACGTGCTGCCGCCGGTGATTGCGCGCTTTCGCGCCGATCATCCGGACGTCGATTATGAGTTGCTGATGGGCGATTACTCAGAGATTGAACAATGGGTGGCGGAAGGTCGCTGCGACCTGGGCTTTATTCCGCGCGAGCCACGCGGCGCCGGCATGGCGTCGCGACCGTTGGTGCAAGACGAGCTGATGGCCGTGGTGCCAGCGGACTCCTCGCTTGCCACCGCGGAGGTCGTTTCCCTTGCCGATTTGGCCAACGAGCAGTTTATCCTGCTGGAACGCGGTAGCGACGACGAGATTACGCCGCTGTTTCGCCGCGCGGGCCTGGCGGTGCGCTCTAAGCTGTCGACCTGGGATGACTATGCGATTATGGCTATGGTCGCGGACGGCCTGGGCGTGAGCATTCTTCCCGCGCTCATCTTGCGTCGCTGTCAGTTCGATGTTGCCGTGCGTCCGCTCGAGGGACATCCTCATCGGCAGATCAATGCGATATATCGAACGGCCGATGTTTCGCTTGCCGCCGCCCGTTTCCTCGAATACCTCTAAACGTGTGCGCGTCATTGCCCACTTTGGGCAAATCTCAGAGTCTGGTGCATTTTCTTATGAAATTGAACTTTCGAATGAGGTGCCGCGTTATACTGCTGCCTAAATTGAACCTTGGTTCAATTCGTATTCTATAAATTGAACTTTGCCAGCAAGGAGGTTCTAGTGGCCCAAGAGACGTTTAGCGATCGCCTGCGACAGACTATGTCCGATCGCGACGTTCGCCAGTCGGACGTAATCCGCGCATCGGAGATGCTCGGCAAAAAACTCGGCAAGAGTCAGATGAGCCAATATGTGAGCGGCAAGACGATCCCGCGGCGCGATGTGGCTGAGCTGCTCGCCCGTATTTTGGAGGTCGATGTTACCTGGCTGCTTGCCGGCGACGCCGATCAAGGCGAGGCATCATCACCCCGCAACGATTCCAAGCCCGAACCCCATCCCTCAGCTCAAATTGCAAGGAGCACCACCATGCGTACTTTTTCTAAATCCACCAAGCTCGATAACGTCCTGTATGACGTGCGCGGTCCCGTCGTCGACGAGGCTGCCCGTATGGAGGACGAGGGCGAGCGCATCCTCAAGCTCAATATCGGCAACCCGGCGCCCTTCGGTTTCCGCACGCCCGACGAGGTCATCAAGGACATGCGCCAGCAGCTGCCCGACTGCGAAGGCTATTCCAATTCGCGCGGCTTGTTCTCCGCGCGCAAGGCGATCATGCAGTATTCGCAGATCAAGGGCCTGCCCAACGTTCAGATGGAGCATATCTACACGGGCAACGGCGTGTCCGAGCTCATTCAGCTTTCGATGAACGCGCTGCTCGACAATGGCGACGAGATTCTGATCCCCAGCCCTGACTATCCGCTCTGGACGGCGTGCGCAACCCTTGCCGGCGGTCATCCCGTACATTATTTGTGTGATGAGCAGGCGGATTGGTATCCCGACCTGGAGGATATGGAGTCCAAGATCACGAGCGCGACCAAAGCCCTCGTCATCATCAACCCTAACAACCCCACGGGTTCCGTCTATCCGCGTGAGGTGCTCGAGGGCATCGTTGAGGTTGCGCGCAGGCACCAGCTCATGATTTTTGCAGACGAGATTTACGACCGCCTGTGCATGGACGGCTACGAGCACGTCTCGATTGCCTCGCTCGCCCCCGATCTGCCCTGTGTCACCTTTAGCGGTCTGTCCAAGTCGCACATGATCGCGGGCTATCGCATTGGCTGGATGGTGCTTTCGGGCAACCAGCGCTGCATGAGCGACTTCATCATGGGCATCAACATGCTCTCCAACATGCGCCTGTGCTCCAACGTGCCGGCTCAGTCGATCGTCCAGACGGCGCTCGGCGGCCATCAGTCCGTTAACGACTACATCCGTCCCGGCGGCCGTGTCTACGAGCAGCGCAACTTTGTGTATGAGGCGCTCAACAAGATTGACGGCATCTCGGTGGTTAAGCCGCGTGCGGCGTTCTACATCTTCCCCAAGATGGATGTTAAAAAGTTCAACATCACCGATGACGAGCAGTTTGCCCTCGACCTGCTGCACGAGAAGAAGATTCTGATCACGCGCGGCGGCGGCTTTAACTGGGCAGAGCCCGATCACTTCCGCATCGTGTACCTGCCGCGCATGGAAGTGCTCAAAGAGTCGCTCGAAGACCTCGCCGACTTCTTTGACCATTACCGTCAGAGCTAGTGGGATAGAAGCTTCGCACTATGAAAAGCTCCCTGCAGTTGTTTTGCTGCAGGGAGCTTTTTTGTGGACCCGTGGGGCGTGGGACAAAATAATCAGTAGTTCTTGTCCCAGGTTCGAAAGAAGTATCGAGTTTGTTGCCGCAGGCGACCCTGGGACAAAAACTACTGATTATTTTGTCCCACGTGGCGTTCTTGAACTAAATAACAATCCCGTTGCAATGGTCGATTTCGTGTTGGATGATCTCGGCGGTGTAGCCCGAGAAGTTTTTGATGCGGTGGACGAAGTTCTCGTCCAAATACTCAACCTTAATGCGGCGATAGCGGGTACAGGGACGCTCGCCGATCAGCGAGAGGCATCCTTCGCTCGTTTGATAGGCATTGACCTGCTCAAGAATTTGCGGGTTGTACATCAGGAGCGCCCTGTTGCCGTCCTTTACGCAGATGATGCGTTTGCGCACGCCGATCATGTTGGCGGCGAGGCCCACGCACTCGTGCTCATGCTCGTGGAGCGTATCCAGGAGGTCTTGCCCGATCACGGCGTCGTCGGGTCCCGCGTCTTCGGAAGGCAGGCGTAAAAAGAACTCGGATTTCATGATGGGCTTAATCATGGCGGGCTCCTTAAGGTGGACATGATTGGTTCAGGCCATGATACCGCGACATGTCGCATTAATGTGTGCACATAGATTCTGCAGCTAGATTGGATGGCGACACCATAAACTAATGGACGTTTTGCCGAGAGGCATGAATGTATAAAGCGCAAAGAGTGCGCGACGGGCCCCGCGAATGGGGCGATGATGCCCGAGAGGGCCAAGAAGGAGTCTCATGTCTGAGAACGAAGAGATCATGAACGAGACCGAGAACGAGACCATGGCTGCCGAGGTTGAGGCAGTCGAGACCGTGGAGACCGAAGCTGCTGAGGTTGAGGCTGCTGACGAGGTTTCCGCCGAGGAGGAGGCCGAGGTTGTCGAGGCCGCCGCTGATTACGATGACGAAGAGCTGATGGACAAGATGCAGAAGGCCGCTCGCCTGCTGCGTAGCCGTCGCTTTGCTATTTCCAAGGAGGAGGAGGCCAAGGCCGAGCGCATGGCGAACATCGAGCGCGCCATTAAGCTCCTTGATCTCAAGCCCAAGATGGAGCAGAAGGAAATGTCCGACCTGCTGGGCATGCGCCTTCGTGAGCTCGATGGTCTGATGGCCGAGGCCGAGGCTGCCGATCTGGTCGGCCGCATCGACGATGCCGAGGGCGATATGCGCAAGATTGTTGTCTTCGCCGCCGAGGATGCCGCTGAGGGCCTGGTCGAGCTTGCCAACAAGAAGGAGAAGCTCCTGCCCGAGCTTTCTTACGAGGAGGCCACCGAGCTGATGGCCGCTCTCGATAAGGTTATCGCTCCGCTCGTCGCCATGGGCCTGGACGAGGATCGCGGTCCTCGCGGCGGCCGTGACGACCGTGGCGGCCGTGGCGGCGACCGTGGTGGTCGCGGCGGCTTTGGCGATCGTGGTGGCCGTGGCGGCGACCGTGGCGG
>CABUCQ010000059.1 GCA_902490095.1 uncultured Collinsella sp. | reverse complement strand
ACCGGTGAACGGTCGAAAACTACCGTTCACCGATAATCTCAAAACTGGTTCTAACTGGTATTAAGTCAAAAAGACCAATTCACATATCTTCACAATGACCTGCATTTTTTCTACACGCTATTTTTAGCCGCCCTGCGTTGTTTAGACACCGGGAAAGATCCGTTCTTTTGCCAAAGCGTTTCGAAACGGTTTCAAAACCGCAGGTAGAAGTATTAACGAGCGGTAAACGGTCGATTTATCACCGTGAGCGGTGCAAAAACGTTTTACCGTATGAATCAACGAAAGCGACCTCTTCTGGGGTGATATAGTGACAACAACACGTCACGTGGTTACTACCAGTTTAGAAACCACTGGTCTTCAAAGAACGCTTTCTAAGAAGCTTTAAGGGCGAGCGCCCGCTGGCTTCCGAAAATCATCGGACTCAGATCGTACACACCTTCGGAAGGGAAATTTGAATGGTTGGCTTTATTCTTACCGGTCATGGACAGTTCGCACCCGGCCTTGCAAGCGCTATCGCTATGGTTGCCGGCGACCAGCCTGCTTTTACCGTCGTTCCTTTTGAGGGCGACCAGGCCGCATCCTACGGTGAGGATCTCCGCGCCGCTATTACCGCCATGCGCGAGGAGTGCGATGGCGTGCTCGTCTTTACCGACTTGCTCGGTGGTACCCCGTTCAACCAGTCGATGATGATTGCTCAGGATGTCGATAACGTCGAGGTTCTGACTGGCACCAACCTTCCCATGGTTATTGAGCTTCTGTTCCTCCGCGGCAATGCCACGCTCGCCGAGCTTGGCGAGCAGGCCGTGACCGTTGGCCAGACGGGCATCACCGCCCAGACGGTCGCATCCGTTGCCGGCTCCGAGGAAGAGGATATCTTCGGCGACGAGGACGGCATCTAATGGCCGATTTCGGAGCCAACGTCCTGAGCTCCTCGGTCGCCCTTTTAGGCCTGCTTGTCATCATGGGCTTGATTTACACCATCTGGTCGCAAATCAACATGAAGAAGAAGCAGAAGTACTTCAAGGAGCTGCACACCGAGCTCAAGCCGGGTCAGGAGGTTCTTTTCGCCGGCGGTATCTACGGAACCGTCAAAGGCATCGAAGGCGAGAAGGTCCAGATCAAAGTCCGATCCGGAGCCGTCGTAGATGTTTCGCGTTACGCGATTCAGGAGATCAAGTAACTATCGTCAGCAAATATCGAAAGGAAGCTGATCAACATGGCAGAACCCAACATTCTTCTTACCCGCATCGATAACCGACTGGTTCATGGTCAGGTTGCCACCCAGTGGAACTCCACCCTGGGCTCCAACCTCATCCTCGTCGCCAACGACGACGTGGCGTCCAACACCATGCGCCAGAACCTCATGAAGATGGCCGCTCCCGCCGGCGTCGCTACGCGTTTCTTCTCCCTGCAGAAGACCATCGACGTCATTGGTAAGGCGAGCCCGCGCCAGAAGATCTTCATCGTGGCCGAAACACCGGAAGACGTGCTTACGCTCGTCAAGGGCGGTGTGCCTATAAAGAAGGTAAACATCGGCAACATGCACATGTCGGAAGGAAAGCGCCAAGTCGCCACCTCCGTCGCAGTTAACGACGAGGATGTCGCTGCGTTTAAAGAGCTGCAGGAATTGGGGGTGGAGTTGGAGATCAGGCGCGTTCCGAGCACGCCTGTTGAGGACACGAGCAAGCTCTTCTCGTAATCCTCGTGATCCACGTTGTCAGGAGTGAAACCCTGACGTTCTGTACGTGAAATCCAAAGTGCGTACATACATTTTGAAAGGAGGAGCAAGATGGAATACTCGATCATCCAGATCGCTCTGGTCTTCGTTGTTACGTTCATCGCGGCAATCGACCAGTTTGACTTCCTCGAGTCTCTCTATCAGCCCATCGTCACCGGCGCCGTCATCGGTCTTATCCTTGGCGACCTCAACACCGGTCTTCTCGTGGGTGGTACCTATCAGCTCATGACGATCGGCAACATGCCGATCGGAGGCGCTCAGCCGCCTAACGCCGTCATCGGCGGCATCATGGCAGCCATTCTCGCTATCGCCACGGGCCTCGAGCCCAACGCGGCAGTCGGCCTCGCCATTCCGTTCGCTCTGCTTGGCCAGCTTGGCGTTACCCTGGTCTTCACGCTTATGTCCCCGCTTATGTCCACGGCCGATAACATGGCTCACAACGCGGACACCAAGGGCATCGAGCGCCTGAACTACTTCGCCATGGCTCTGCTCGGCCTGATCTTCGCTGTCGTCGTCACCCTGTTCTTCATCGCTGGCGCTACCATCGGTCAGACCATCGCTTCTGCCATCCCGACTTGGCTGCAGACCGGTCTGTCCGCTGCAGGCGGCATGATGCGCTTCGTCGGCTTCGCCGTCCTGCTCAAGGTTATGATGAACCGCGATATGTGGGGCTTCTTCCTCATGGGCTTCGGCCTCGCGCTCATCACCGTTGCCAACGATTCGCTGGCAACCCCTGCTCTGCTCATCCTCGCTCTCATCGGCTTCGGCATCGCTTTCTGGGACTTCCAGCAGCAGACCGAGCTGAAGGGTGCAGCTGTTTCTGACGGAGGTGACTTCGAAGATGGCATCTAATGAGTATGTGATCCCGGAGCACTACGAGGATCTCACTCCTGCTCCGCAGCTCGACCAGAAGACCCTCAACAAGATGGCTTGGCGCTCCTGCTTCCTGCAGGCATCGTTCAACTACGAGCGCATGCAGGCCGCTGGCTGGCTTTACTCCATCATCCCCGGTCTGGAGAAGATCCACACCAACAAGAACGACCTCGCGGCTTCCATGAGCCACAACCTGGAGTTCTTCAACACCCACCCGTTCCTCGTCACCTTTGTTATGGGCATCGTGCTTTCGCTCGAGCAGAACAAGGTTGACATCCCCACGATCCGCGCCGTCCGCGTCGCCGCAATGGGCCCGCTCGGTGGTATCGGTGACGCCCTGTTCTGGCTGACGCTCGTGCCTATCACGGCCGGCATCACCTCCAACATGGCCATCAACGGCAACGCTGCTGCGCCGATCATCTTCCTGGTGATCTTCAACGCCGTCCAGTTCGCTCTGCGCTTCTGGCTCATGAACTGGTCCTACAAGCTTGGCACCAGCGCTATTGACGCTCTGACCGCCAACATGCAGGCCTTCACGCGTGCCGCTTCCATCATGGGCGTCTTCGTCGTCGGTTGCCTGGTCGTCACCATGGGTGGCACCCAGATCAACCTCCAGATCCCCAACGGCACCACCCGTGGCCTCTCCGCTACTACCGTGATCGTCTCCGAGAAGGAGGCCGAGAACTTCACCGGTATGGAGGGCATCGATACCGAGACCGCTGAGGCCGGTACCATCGCCATGACCGATAAGGACGGCAACGCCCTTACCGCTTCCGATGCCGACGGCAACGCTGTCGAGTGCGGCGTCACCGATCTGGGCAACGGCATGGAGTCCGTGACCTACGGCACCGTTACCGAGGATCCGGTCAACTTCTCTGTTGCCGACACCCTCAACACCATCGTCCCGAAGCTCGTCCCGCTTATGCTTACGCTGCTGCTTTACTACATGTTCGCTAAGCACAGCTGGACCCCGACCAAGGGCATTCTGCTGCTCTTTGTCCTCGGCATCCTGGGCGCTGGCCCGCTTGGTCTCTGGCCGAGCATCTGGTAAGGCTCTAGCTTGAGGGGTGTGTCCCTACGCGGCTCACACCCCGACCCCTTAAGCCATGTGTATGTTAAAAGCCGCGTGCTCGAAAGAGCGCGCGGCTTTTGTTATCTTGTTGATTCGGGTGTGGCAGACAGATAATGCTAAACACCCAAGGTAGTAGCCGAGTTTGAGAAAATGGGAGGATAGGATGGCAATCGGAGCGCGTAAGCAACCGCTGTACGATCAGCTGGTCGATATTTTGACCGAAAAGATCGACCATGAATATCGCGCCGGTGACATGATTCCTTCCGAGCGCGAACTATCGGAGCGCTATGGTCTCTCGCGCACTACGGTACGCCTGGCTCTGCAGGAACTGGAGCGTTTAGGATTGGTGGTTCGGCAGCACGGTCGCGGTACCTTTGTGACCGACCGTTCGGCAAAGGCAACCAATCTTATGCAGTCCTACAGCTTTACCGAGCAGATGCGCGCGATGGGTCGCGACCCCGAGACCACGATTCTCGAGTTTTGCGAGATGGAGGCCGATAAGAATCTGGCCGAGCATATGGGATTGCGTATCGGCGATCGCATTTTTAAGCTCAAGCGCCTTCGTTCTGCCGACAACATGCCCATGATGGTCGAACGCAGCTATCTACCGGTTCGTCAATTTCTGTCCCTAAAGCGACCGCTACTGGAGCGTAAGCCGCTTTACGATGTGATTGAGCAAGACTTTCAGCAAAAGATACGCGTGGCCGAAGAGGAGTTCTATGCGAGCATAGCCCGTCCCACCGACGCCCACCTTTTGGGAATTGTCGAGGGCTCGCCTGTGCTCGATTTGGTCAGGACTACGTATAACGAGTCAAACGAGGTTGTGGAGTATACACTCTCGGTTGCTCGTGCCGATCAGTTTAAATACAAGGTTTACCACCAGCGTAGCGACTAGTGTTCGCATCGTATCCATATGATGATTCTTTGCATTTAACTGGTTACTACCAGATAACCAACTGAAGTGTATAATTGCACGTCAGAGGATTACTTCTAGAGAGAGGTATTAGAAATGTTCGAGAAGAGTGTCGAGGAGCTCACCGAGCTCGGCGCCCAGATCACCACGGCCGAGATTGCTCAGCAGCCCGAGCTTTGGCGTGATACGCTCAACATCTATCGCGAGAACAAGGAGGCCATCGAGGCCTTCCTGGCCGAGGCTCGCGCTATGGGCGAGGGCCGTCTGTCCGTTGTCTTCACCGGTGCCGGTACGTCCGACTACGTTGGCGATACCTGCGCCCCGTACCTGCGTCACGCTGGCAACACTGATCTCTACGACTTTAAGCCCATCGCCACGACCGACATCGTGAGCGCTCCGCGCGACTTCCTGCGCGCCGAGGATCCCACGCTCGTGGTTTCCTTTGCCCGATCTGGCAACAGCCCCGAGAGCCTTGCCGCCGTTGCCGTTGCCAAGGAGCTCGTCCACAACGTCAAGTTCCTCAACATCACCTGCGCTCCCGAGGGCAAGCTTGCCGTCGAGTCTGCCGATGATCCCAATGCGCTGACGCTGCTCATTCCGCGCGCCAACGACAAGGGCTTCGCCATGACCGGTTCTTATTCCTGCATGACCCTGCTCTCCACCCTTATTTTCGACACTGCCTCTGACGAGCAGAAGGCCGAGTGGGTCGAGACCATCGCCAAGATGGGCGAGGAGGTCATCTCCCGTGAGCCCGAGATCGCCGATTACCTGGCTGGCGACTTCAACCGCGTGACCTACTTGGGTTCTGGCTCCTTCGGTGGCCTTGCTCAGGAGAGCCAGCTCAAGATCCTCGAGCTCGCTCACGGTCTGGTCGCTACTTCCTACGACACCTCCATGGGCTATCGTCACGGACCTAAGTCCTTCGTCGACGATAAGACGCTCGTCTTCGTGTTCGTCAACAACGACGCCTACACCCGTCAGTACGACATCGACATCCTCAACGAGATCGGTGGCGACGAGATCGCTCAGCACACCATCGCCGTTCAGCAGGAAGGTGCCACCGTCTACGAGGGCGAGTCCTTCACCTTTAAGGGCTACGAGGCACTTCCCGAGGGCTACCTTGCTCTGCCGTTCGTGATGTTTGCCCAGGCTATCAGCCTGCTCAACTCCGTGCGCGTGGGCAACACGCCCGACACGCCGAGCCCCACTGGCACGGTCAACCGCGTGGTTAAGGGCGTGACGATTCACCCCTTCACCGCTTAATCGCGTCCCCCTGTAAGGGCGCCCGTCCGCTCATAACGGCGGGCGGGCGCTTTTTGTTTTACGTGAGCTGGGTATAAGCATCACCACAGTCAACTGCTTTAGAAGCGAGGAGTGCATATGAGCACGTACGCAATTAAGGCTGACAAGTTCTTCTTGCCGGCAGGCCCGCAACTGGGCGGCTATCTTATGGTCGAGGATGGCGTCTTTGGCGCCTGGCAGGCCGACGAGCCCTCTTGCGAGATTAAGGACTACACGGGATCGTGGATCGCACCGGGTATGGTCGATACTCACATCCATGGCTTCTACAACCACTCAACTACCGATAACGATCCCGAGGGCATCGATATCAGCTCGACCGAGCTCGCCCGTCGCGGTACCACCAGCTGGCTGCCCACGACGTTCACCGATGGCGTCGAGCAGATCAAGGACGCCTGCGCCGCCATCGCTCAGGCGGACGAGGGTCGCGGCCCCGACTTCTGCGGTGCCCGCATTCAGGGCATCTACCTGGAAGGCCCCTTCTTTACCATGAAGCACGTGGGTGCGCAGAACCCCGCTTACCTGATCGATCCCTCCGAGGAGGTCTTCGATCAGTGGCAGGAGGCTGCGGGTGGTCGCATCGTTAAGAGCGCCATGGCGGCCGAGCGCGACGGTGCCGCTGCTTATGCGGCTGCTCTGAATGCCAAGGGTGTGGTGACCAGCATCGGTCACTCCGACGCCACCTACGATGAGTGCATCGCCGCCATCAACGCCGGTGCCAGCTGCTTTACGCATACCTATAACGGTCAGCGCGGGCTGCATCACCGTGAGCCCGGTGTCGTGGGCGCTGCCATGTCCACGCCCGAGACCTACGCCGAGATCATCTGTGACGGCAAGCACGTTAACCCTGCCGCCATCAAGGCGCTGCTGCAGGCAAAGGGCTGGCAACACACGGTGCTCATCACTGACTGCCTGGGTTGCGGCGGCATGCCCGAGGGCAGCTACACCAGTGGTGGCATGGACGTCATCATGAAGGACAACCTGTGCTGGCTCGCCGACGGCAAGAGCATTGCCGGCTCGGTGCTCACGCTTGCCCAGGGCGTCAAGAACATCGTTGACTGGGGCATCGCCAGCGCCGATATCGCCATTCGCATGGCAACCGAGGTGCCGGCACGCTCCGCGCACATCGAGGATAAGTGCGGCAGCATCATGCCGGGTCGCGACGCCGACTTTGTCGTGTTCGACCATGAGCTTACCCTCGTCGAGACGTATGTTGGCGGCCAGAGCGTCGGCAACGCCTTTACCGAGTAACGATAGAAAAAGACGGCGGGCCCGAATCTGCTCGGACCCGCCGTATGGGTTAAACGCTCAAAAGCACCTTCACAGTTACAGCTTGTTAGCGATCTTCTTTGCCGTGCGCTTGACGCCGGCCACCAGGCCTCCTGCAGGATGCTCCTTCTCGTATGCTAGGCGCTTCTCGCGCTTGGCGTACTCTTCGACGATGATGTCGCCATACTCGTCTTCGATCTTGTCGAAGAAGTCGACGGCGCCCTTAATTTCCTCAGCGGTCGGGTGTCCCTTTTGGACACCGCCGGTGAGTTTGAACGGCCCCCACGTATCAAAGCCGGGGCAGCCGTAGACACCCATAAAGATGGCCTGCCTCATGCGGCAGATGCCATCGATATCCTTGCCGTACCACTTGTTTTTGCCACCGTAGGTCATAAGGCCAAACACCTTGTCCTGCGGCTGCAGCACGTTGGTGAGCACGCGTGCCATGTCCTTGTCGATCTCGGAATAATAAATGCCCGTGGCCACACCAATCAAATGGTACTCGTGCAGGTCGGGGTACTCGTTTTTACCGAGTGCCTTTACGTCGAGGGTATCGATTTCGGGATGCGCCTCGACAATGGCGTCCACGAGCTTTTTCGTGTTGCCGTGGTGGCGCGAGGCATAGAGGATGATGGTTCGCATAAGAAGGCCTTTCAGCTGTAATTGCATCAATGTCTGTATGGTACCCCGTTGCATGGCTGGGATACCGGACGTATCGATGAACGTGCGGGTTTGTCCTTTGGTCAGGGCCGAGACGGGTTCTTGCGAGCAAAAAGCAGTTGTTCGAAAGGATGGGCAATGGAATACGCTCTCTCCAACGATTCGATTTCTATTACGGTGTCCACGGCTGGTGGTTCGTTTACCTCGATTGAGGCCGGAGGTCGCGAGTATCTGTGGCAGGGCGATCCCGCCGTGTGGTCTGGCCAGGCACCGATTTGCTTCCCGATTTGCGGAGGCTTGCGCGATAACAACGCCATGACGTTTGCCGGGCATCATGTAAAGCTCGCTCGCCATGGGTTTGCGCGCAAACAGGAGTGGAAGCTGCTGAGCCAGAGCGAGAACGAGCTGGCGATGTGCCTGGCTTCGGAGGATAACGCCGCGCTGCTGAGCGATTATCCGTATCCGTTTAAGCTTGTCGCCCGTTATACGCTTGAGGGAGATGCCGTTCGCGTCTCCTATGAGGTGACCAACGAGGGAACCGAGGACATGCCGTTCTTTATCGGCGGTCATCCCGGCTTTAGGTGTCCGCTCGATGAGGGCGAGGCCTATACGGACTACGAGTTGCGCTTTGAGAAAGACGAGGCTGCGGAGCTCTGCACCGCCGTTCCCTCGACTGGATTGATTGACGTGGCAAACCGCTCCAAGAACCCCATGGTGGGAAAGACGCTGCCCCTGTCGCACGAGCTCTTCGATTTTGCGGAGACCATCTTTGACGTGCTCGAGAGCCGTCAGGTCACGCTTTCCAAAAAGGGCGAGGACAAGGGCGTCCGCCTGAGCTTTGAGGGCTTCCCATATCTCATTGTGTGGAGCAAGCCCGAGGGCGATTTTGTGGCGGTTGAGCCTTGGGGCGGTCTCTCGACCTGCTCCGATGAGGACGACGTGCTTGAGCATAAGCGCGGCTGCCTTGTCGCCAAGCCCAAGGAGACCGTCGTTCGCTCGTTCACGATTGAGATCCTGTAATTCCGTTTTGTCGACTCGTATCGCGAGGCACAAGGAGCCTGCGAGATAAGGAGCTAAAAATGATCCTCACCGTTACGATGAACCCGTCTGTCGATACGCGCTATCAGCTCGACGAGCTCGTTATCGACGACGTCAACCGCGTGACGCCCGAAAAGACCGCCGGCGGCAAGGGCCTCAACGTGGCCCGTGTGCTGGGTCAGCTGGGCGACGACGTTGTGGCAACCGGTCTGCTCGGCGGCCACATGGGCGCCTACATGGCTGAGCTCATGGACGCCAACGGTATTAACAACGACTTTGTGCCCATCAAGGGCGAGACTCGCATTTGCCTCAACATCCTCCACGCCGGCAACCAGACTGAGCTGCTCGAGAGTGGCCCGACAATTGCCCCCGAGGAGCTCGATGCCTTTACCGCCAAGTTTACCGAGCTTGCGGGCAAGGCCGACGTCGTCACCATTTCGGGTTCGCTGCCCCGCGGTGTCGAGGCAGACTACTATGCCAAGATCACGGGCATTGCAGAGAACGCCGGAGCCAAGGTGCTGCTCGATACCTCGGGTGCTTCGCTCGAGGCCGCCCTTAAGTCCGAAATTAAGCCCGAGCTGGTCAAGCCCAACCTGACCGAGATCAACGGCCTTCTGGGCACGAGCTTTACCACCGACGATGTGGACGAGCTCCGCGCCGCGCTCGCCTCTGATGCCCGCTTCTCCGATATCCCCTGGGTCGTCGTGTCCATGGGTGCTGCCGGCTCCGTTGGCTTCCACAACGGCCGTGCATTCCGCGCAAAGACGCCCGATATCCCTGCCGTTAACGCCACGGGCTCTGGTGACTCCACTATCGCAGGCTTCGCGCATGCCATTGCTGCTGGCGCAGACGACGAGACGGTGCTGCGTACCGCCAACACCTGCGGCAAGCTCAACGCCATGGATCCCATGACTGGCCACTTGGTTATGGATCGTTGGGACGAGGTCTACAACGGCGTTGTCGTGACCGAGCTGTAAGGGCTTGGGCGTCGGCCCCGGCATCGATTGCTAGCTCATGTCGACGACAAGTGCGATAGCATTATGTCGGGGCGCGACGCCGACGTTGTCGTGTTCAATCCCGACCTTACCCTGGTCGAGACGTATGTGGGTGGCAACAGCGTCGGTAACGCGTTTGCCGAGTAGCCGCCAAAGAAGCGATCCGAGAGGGGATTTAGATGATTTACGGTGCATTGGGCGATATCGAGGAGTACCGCGGAATGCTCAAGGGCCTCGACGTGTTGATCGATTGGCTCGAGGAGAACGATCCGGCGCAGCTCGAGGTCGGCAGCCATCCGATTCTGGGCGACAAGGTCTTTGCGAACGTCATGGCTCCCACGACGCGTCCCGAGGCCGAGGCTCACTATGAGACGCATCAGCGTTATCACGACCTGCAGATCGACATTGAGGGTCGCGAGGCCTTTAAGGTCGCTACGGGCAGCTTGACGCTGGTCCAGGAGTTTGACGAGAAGGACGACTACGATCTGGTCGATTCCGACGCCTCGATCGCCGGCGATCTGGCCGACGACAAGTTCGCCCTGTTCGTTGCCGGCGAGCCTCACATGCCCACGCTCGAGTTCCCGGGCGATGGCGCACAGCCGGTCAAGAAGATCTGCTTTAAGCTGCTTGCAGATGCTTACTGGGAAGAGTAACGCGCTGCTCGGCTGAGCTGTTCGTCTGATGGCGTGATTCCCCTAGGGATATCACGCTAGGACCCCGCCAAACGTGTTTCCCTAGGGGAATCACGTTTGGCGGGGTTTTCTGTTTTTGAATAGGGAAGCTGTTTATTTGCGAAGAACATCGGCTAGCCGCAGGATTGAAATCATCGACCGATAAGTGAGTTCCACCTTTTCGCCCGCAAGCAGTCGTTTCGAGCCAATCTCATCTAGCCCCACAAGCCGAGAGAACAGCGGGCCGCTCATCGTGCCCTCGTCAATTGATTCCCTTATGGTCTTCAAAACGTCCGTATCATGAAGCGATGCCGAGCTGTAGGGGGCAACACGAGCGGAACTCTCAATTAACGACGAGACAAAAGGATGGAGATGCTTTGGACATAGTCCATCAAACACTACATTCCCATTGTCATCCGAGCCGACCAGGCGCCAAGTATAATGATCGACCCAGTCATCTCCGTCATATATGGCGTCCATGAGCAACTTCCCGTCTAGAGAGAGAAATCTATTTGGACATCGGGGCGCAAGACCGCAATCCATATCGGGCCTGCAGCAGCTCCAACCCAACGCACCACATAGGTTCCCTTTCGTACATGTGTATCAATCTGCCCCGAAATGCCGGTGAATGCAATTCCAGACCCGTTTGTCGGATAGCAATCGACGTATTTTTGTTTTCCGCTCACAACCTTGTATAGATATATCGTTCCAGCAAAAGAGAAGGTATCGTGGCTATTTTAAATCTATATGGCCAATTCGAGCCCTCACCATGGCAATTGTTGCAGCTGGGTTTCTTTTCATTAAAATTTCACTTTGGTAAATCCCCGCCCCCTAAGCATTAAATCCGAAGTCCACCGAGTGGGCGAATCGGCAACAAAAAAGCCGCCCGAAGGCGGCTATCTTGTGCAATGGAGCCAGCGACCGGGCTCGAACCGGTGACCCCCGCTTTACGAGAGCGGTGCTCTACCAACTGAGCTACGCTGGCGGCCATGTAGTGACGCAACTGGGGCGTCAACGGCTGTCTATGATACGGGACATCGCACATCCGCGCAAGTGTTCTGACGGCTTTTCTCACTTTAAATGCACTAATATTG
>CABUCQ010000058.1 GCA_902490095.1 uncultured Collinsella sp. | reverse complement strand
CGATCGAAGTGACAAAGACCATTGCCACGGAAAACGCACCATATACCACCGAGATTGCAAGCGAAGTTTGCTGCGGGGACAGCAGCTCGGGGATGTACGTTACGCCCACGGCGAGCAGTGCGCCCGAGACGGAGCCCAGGACAATGCGCGAGATAAACAGCACCTGGAAGTTGGGCGCCAACGCCATGACCAGATTGCCGAGCACAAAGACGATGCTGTAGCACACGAGCAGCTGGTAGCGGCGGAATCGCCCCGTGCTGAGCGCAAGCACCGGCGTAGCGATAGCGTAGACGAGCGCGAACACGCTGATGAGTTGACCGGCGGTGGCGAGCGATACGCCGAGCTCTGTCGCCAGGTCGCTTTCGATGCCGATAACCACGAACTCGGAGCAGCCGAGCGAGAATCCCAACAGCACGAGCAGCGCCAGGCAGAGCTTGGTGCGCGCGGGGGAGAGCGCGGCGGCGGTTGACTTACTTTTTGGCGTGGTTGCGGCGGTCAAGGTTGTCACTCCAATGTCGCATGAATAAGCGGGATTCAATCCCTGCAACTCTAACAGAATGTGACAAAGGGACAGTCTCTTTGTCACATTGCGCTGCCGGCCGGTCGCCCAAACCGTCACAACATTCGATGAAAATCTCGAAAACGAGGAAAAGCGTCGAATGTTGTGACGGTTTTCGTGTCCGGCGCGGGTGAGCTTCGGTGCCGTCTGGGGGTATAAGGCTAGCAAGTGTTTATTTGCGAGGCCTAAGGGGCGCCCCGTATGGATATCGATAACTTTGAATGGTGGTATAGCGAGGGCGAGGCTCCGGACGAGGAGTGGGACGAGCCCGCGCCGCGTGACGTGTCGAGCGACGAGGACGAGACCGGCAACGATGCCGCTGTCGAGCCTGACGCCGCCTCTGATGCCGCCGAACCCCTAACCTTTGAACAGGCCTGGGCCCAGGCCGAGGCCGATGAGGCTAAGGCCGATGCCACGGCCACGCTGGGTGAGCCGGCGGACATGTCCATCTCGCCGGCCAAGACCCCGCAGCCGCGCCATAACATCGACCCCGGCAGCACGGCATCCTTCAGCATACTCGACGTGCCCGCGCAGGGTGCTCAGGCGCCTGCGCCCACGCATCGCCCCGACCTGGCTCGCGAGGAAGACGCGGGCCGCCGCTCCCCGCTCGGTCCCATCCTCATCGCCTTCATGGCCGGCGTCATCGCCTGTTCGGCGATCGGCAGCGTCTGGAGCCATGTGGAACAACAGCGAGAAGACGCCGCCAAGGTCGAGATGTCTGTCGAGCAATCGCTCAGCCGCACGCGCTCGGTGCATGTGTCGGTCGAGGTTAAGGACGGTGCGACATGGGATACCGCCCGCGGCGACAGCCAGATGCTCATCCACATCGTGGGCCGCACGCTCAAGGGGCAGGCGGTCGACGAGTATCAATATGTCAACTCTGACGGTGAAGGCATCGAGCTCAAGCCCGGAGACTACGAGCTCACGGTCGACGAGCCGCCCGTTGCCACCGACGGCACGTGCTTCTGCGCCTCAAAACGCATGGTTCCCGTGAGCTTTAACTCGCAAGCGCCCGACACGGTCGACAGCACGCCGCAGGGCGGGTTTGACCTTTACGTGGCCACTCAATAATCGCCTGCCGCCCCGTCTCGCTGCCAAGAGTGGGACAATATCCCTCGACACTGTTGTTTACTTTTGGAGGAAGTAGCATGTCCACCGTCACCACCATCAAGCGCGGCGGCCTCACCGCGGCCATCGATTCCATGGGTGCCCAGCTTACGAGCCTTGCCCTCAACGGCAACGAGTATCTGTGGCAGGGCGATCCCGCCTTTTGGGGCAAGCATGCGCCCATCCTGTTCCCCATCGTGGGCTCGCTGCGCAACAACACGGCGACATCTGCTGCCGGCATCTGCGAGATGGCGCGCCATGGCATCGCGCGCATCGTCGAGCACAAGCTGGTCGAGGTTTCGCAGGACGGCTCCTCGGTAACCTACGAGATCACCGACACGCCCGAGTCGCTCAAGGCCTTCCCCTTCCACTTTAAGCTCAACATGACCTATGCGCTCACCGGCGACGCTACGCTCACCCAGACCTTTGCCGTCACCAACACCGGCGATGTGAATCTGCCGTTCTCGGTGGGCGGTCACCCTGCCTTTAACGTGCCGGCCCCCGGTGCCGATGACGAGGCGTTCGAGGATTACGAGTTGGCATTTACCGAGGCATGGACCAACGAGGCGCCCATCATCACGCCCGATGGCCTCATGACGTTCGAGGGCGGCTACAAGGCTCCCGACAACTCGGACGTGCTGCCCATCACGCACCGCAGCTTCGATAGCGACGCCATCATGTTCACCGACGTTCCCGGCTCCACGCTCACCCTGCGCGGACGCAAGTCGGGTCACGGCGTGAAGATCGACTTTGAGGGCTTTAGGTACATCGGCGTGTGGTCTGCCGCCAACGACGCCCCGTTTGTGGCGCTTGAGCCCTGGACCGGCCACACCACCATGGACACCGAGGACGACGTCTTCGAGCACAAGGTCAACACCATCACCTTGGCGCCGGGCGAGACGGACGAGCGCAGCTTTAGCGTTACGCTGCTCTAGGGGTTCCGCCGTTCTGGGCGGTCATAACTTGAGCGTGGATAATCTCCCGTTTTGAGCTCATGTGCGAGCCAAAAGTGGGAGATTTTCCACCCTCATTTCGATGCATGGGTCGGGGTAGCTAATTTGTCATTTTCCAGTTCGTAAACTTGTATGTATGCATACAAGTGGATGGCGGCGTGCGGTATCCTGTTGAGTCGTTAGCATACGATTCAACAGGGAAGGCAGATTATGCATTCTCCCCAACAGCGCGATGCGCAGCGCCAACCGGTGTGCAGCCGCCGCATCTTTTTGGGTAGCGCCCTCGCCGCGAGCGCTACCGTCGTCGCCGGCGCGCTCGCCGGCTGCCAGCGCCCCTCTACGCTGGAAGTGGTCCAGCCAACGACGGGCAGCGGTCGCGATGACCTGTCCGATTCCGTGATCGGCAAGGACAAGATCCGCATTGGCATGGAGGCGGCCTACGCCCCGTACAACTGGCAGGTTTCCGAAGCCAGTGAATACACCATCCCCATCGACAACGTGCAGGGCGCCTATGCCGATGGCTACGACGTGCAGATCGCCAAGATCGTCTGCAAGGCCCTCGGCGGCGAGCCCGTTGCCGTCAAACAGAGCTTCTCGGGTCTTATCGATTCGCTCAACAACGGCCAGATCGACCTCATCATTGCCGGCATGAGCGCCACGCCCGAGCGCGAGGAGTCCGTCGGCTTTTCCGATCCGTACTTCATTGGCTACTTTGGCCTGTTCGTAAAAGAGGGTTCCCCCTACCAAAACGCGACCAAGCTCAGCGACTTTAGCGGCGCTACGGTGCTCGGGCAAAAGGACACCATGCTCGATACCGTCATCGACGAGATCCCGGGCGTTGTCCACAAAAACCCGGTCGACTCGGTTCCCACGGTGTTTTCGAATCTGCTGCAGGGCACCTGCGACGCCGTGACTTACAACACCGAGAATGAGAAGGGCTATATGGCCCAAAATCCCGGTATCGTCCCCATCCAGTTTGCCGAGGGCGAGGGCTTTAAGCAGGAGGTCACGGCAAATGTCGGTTGCCGCAAGGGCTCGGACAAGCTGCTTAAGCTCATCGACAAGACACTCAAGGGCATTAGCCAAGAGGAGCGCGACCAAATGTGGGACGCGTGCCTCGACCGTCAGCCGGCATAGGGAGGCAGCATGAAAACCATTAATCGCCTGGCCTCCTTTATCAAGGCCGACCACCGTTATGTATACCTGGGCACGAGTGTTATCGCGGCGCTCGGCCTGGCGTTTAGCCAACGCAACCCCACGCCGCTGAGCTTCTTGGCCCCCACCGGTATCTTCCAAGACTGCCTCTGGGCAATCCTTTGGGCCTGGCTCGTCGTGTCGGCGGCGGCGCTGGTCACCAAGCTCATGCACTGGAACGACTATCGCGAAAAGTCGCCGTTCGCATCCGAGCGCTGCCGTCGTGGCGCACGCCTGGGCAGCTACGTCATGGTCGCCATCGCGGCAGTTTTCTTTATTGACCGCTGCGTCATGTCGTTTATCGACCTGGTGCAGGTGAGCATTGTCTCGGATTCCAACCCCAGCGACTTTTTGTCGAGCCTGGTCTACATGACCTACAAGAGCGGGGACTTCTTCATTCGCGGTATCGAGATCACCATCGCGCTTGCCACCTTCGGCACCGTCATCGCATTCTTCCTGGCGCTGCTCTTCGTGTTCCTACGCATTCAGACGTTCGACCGCGTGGATAACGACCTGGTGCGCTTCGTTAAGAGTATCGGCCGCGGCTTTGCGACCGTCTACTCCACCATCGTGCGCGGCACGCCCATGATGGTCCAGGGCCTGCTCATCTATTACGCGGGCTTCACCGTTTTGCGCGGCATGGGCTTCGAGACCGCCCAGGCCAACCAGATCTGGAGCACCTTCACCGCCGGCCTCGTCACCATCTCGCTCAACTCCACCGCCTACATGATGGAGGTCCTGCGCGGCGGCATCGAGTCCATCGATTCCGGCCAAGCCGAGGCGGCGCGATCGCTGGGCCTGTCGCAGTGGCAGGCCATGCGCAAAGTCGTGTTCCCCCAGGGCATTAAAAATGCGATTCCGGCGCTCACCAACGAGCTCATCATCAACATCAAGGATTCGTCGGTGCTCTCGGTCATCGGCGTGTTCGACCTTATGTACGCTACTACCACGGTCGCCGGCGTGTACTACCGCCAGATGGAGGTCTACTGCGTGGCGCTCGTGGTCTACCTGATCCTGACGCTCGTGGCGAGCCGCCTGCTCGAAGCCTTTGGCAAAAAGCTCGGTGCCGAGGCTCCGGCCACGCTGCCCAGCTCTAACTAGGCTTAAGACGAGGAGAATCATCATGGCAGATACCGCCACTACCGGCGTTGCGGCCGCCGCACAGACCAATGAGCCGCTCATCCGCGTCGAGGGCCTGCGCAAGAGCTTCGGCTCGCTCGAGGTACTCAAGGGCATCGACCTGTCCGTTAACCCCGGCGAGGTCGTCACCATTATCGGCGCCTCGGGCTCGGGCAAGTCGACCTTCCTGCGCTGCCTCAATCTGCTCGAGACCCCGGACGCGGGCCACATCTGGTTCCACGGCCAGGACCTCACGGCCGAGCGCTGCAACATTAACAAGCTGCGTGAGGACATCGGCATGGTGTTCCAGGGCTTTAACCTGTTCAACAACATGGATGTGCTCGACAACTGCACGCTTGCGCCCGTCACGCTCAAAAAAATGAGCAAGGCCGAGGCCGAGAAGGTCGCGATGGAGCATTTGACGAGTGTGGGGCTCGAGAAGTTCGCGCACGCCGCCGTGGGTCGCCTGTCCGGCGGTCAAAAGCAGCGCGTGGCCATCGCTCGTGCCCTATGCATGAATCCGCAGATCATGCTGTTCGACGAGCCGACCTCCGCACTCGACCCCGAGATCGTGGGCGAGGTGCTCGAGGTCATGCGCAAGCTCGCTGCCGACGGCATGACCATGGTCGTCGTCACGCACGAGATGGCCTTTGCCCGCACGGTGTCCGACCGCGTGGTCTTTATGGACAAGGGCGTGGTGCTCGAGGATGCCGCGCCGGCCGAGCTCTTCGGCAACCCCAAACATCAGCGCACGCGCGAGTTCCTCTCGCGTTATCTCGAGGACAAATAACCGACCGCAAACGCTTATGTGGCAGGGCCGCTCCGGTGGGGCGGCCCTTGTCGTCACAATCGAAAGGATGTCATGGCCGAGGTTTGGCGCTTTTTTGCGCATGAGGATGATTTTGCCGATCTGGACGAGGCTGGTGCGTGCGAGCGCCTGGGCCGCGTGCTGTCGTTTCCGACCATCTCGAGTATGGATGCCGAGGCGGTGAACTGGCAGCCGTTCGACGACCTGCGCGCGTATATGCAGCAGGCTTGGCCGCACGTATTTACGGCGGGTAAGGTCGAGCTTATCGACCATTCGCTATTGGTGACGCTTAGCGGTTCCGACCCTGCCCTCAAACCCGTCATGCTCATGGGCCACATGGACGTGGTTCCCGTGGTACCCGGCACCGAGGCTGACTGGACGCATGTCCCCTTTAGCGGACATGTGGACGACACCTACATTTGGGGTCGCGGCGCCATCGATATGAAAGACCAGGTCGCAGGCATTCTCGAGGCGGTTGAGTATGCGCTCGCACACGGCTGGGAGCACGAGCGCACCCTGCTGCTGGCTTTTGGCCAGGACGAGGAAACCACGCAGTTCGGTGCGGGTGCCATCGGCCGCGTGCTCGAAGAGCGCGGCATTGAGCTTGAGTACCTGATCGACGAGGGCGACTACCGCATCGTTCCGGCTGCCGAGTACGGCGCGGGCGAGGGCTGGCTTATGCATGCCGATCTCGCGGAGAAGGGCTACGCCGATATCGTGTTGAGGACGCGTAGCGAGGGCGGGCATTCCTCCAACCCCTACGGGGGCACTTCACTCGAGGTGCTCAGCCGTGCCATCACCGCAATCTGCGATATCGAGTGGCCGACGCGCGTGACCGACTTGCTTGCCGCCCAACTCGTCGAGTTGGGGCTCTACACGGCCGATGAAATTGCCGCCAACGGGGATGCCATTGTCCGCGATTGCCTCGCCAGCAAAAAGCTCTATCCGCTGGTGACGACCACCTGCGCGCCCACGCAGATCGAGGGTGGCAGCACCGGCGCCAACGTAATGCCGCAGGATATGTGGGCCAACATTAACTTCCGCATGCTCGAGGGCACGAGCGTGGCCGACGTTGTGGCACGCTGCCGCGAGGCCGTTGCCGCGGCGGGCCTTGCCGGTCGTGTCGAAGTGGAGTTGGGCCCCGGCAGCTCCGAACCCTCGCCGTCCCCGCGCATCGGTGGACCGGGACTCGAGGCCGTTCGCGCCATTGCCGCCCGCTATTTCCGTGATCCAAAGGGGACGGAGGAAAACGGATCATTCGAGTCAGTGGCAATTGTGCCCTCGACCGTGATCGGTGCGACCGACGCTGCCAACTACCAGCACATTTGCCCTGAGTGCATTCGCTTCTCGGCCTTTGTGGTCGATGATGACGAGTGCGACCGAGGCGTCCACGGCACCAACGAGCGCATCACCCGCCGCGCCTACCTCCAGGGTGTTCGCTTCCTCATCGCCCTACTCCATACGCTTTAGAATCCGACAAAGGGACTGTCCCTTTGTCGGATTCCGTGCGGGTTATATGCAGGTTTGCCTGCGCACGCTATCATATATGGGTTAGACCGCAACTATGTACCCCATACGCGAAGGGATGCGCATGTATCTGAAGATCGACATGCTCTAGCTGGACTTACCCCCGCAGCGGCGCCCCGCGCCCCATCAATTCTGCCGATTTTCGCCTTCACGCATATAAAGGAGTCCGTCATGCGCGACAAGCTCGAAAAGATCATCAAGGCCTACGAGGAGCTCGAGAAGAAGCTCTCCGACCCGGCCGTCGCCTCCGATATCAAGGAGTTCACGCGTCTCAACAAGGAGTACGCGCACCAGTCCGACCTCATTGCCGCCTCGCGCGAGTACATCGGCGCGCTCGATGACATCGAGGCTGCCAAGGAAATGCTGCACGATACCACCGATGCCGATGAGAAGGAGATGCTCCAGATGGACATCTCCGAAAACGAGGCCAAGCTTCCCCAGCTCGAGGAAGACATCAAGTACATGCTCATCCCGAGCGACCCCAACGACGACAAGAACACCATCGTCGAGATCCGCTCCGCCGCCGGTGGCGACGAGGCGGCCATCTTCGCCGGCGATCTGTACAAGATGTACCAGCGCTTTTGCGAGTCGCGCGGCTGGAAGACTACCGTGCTCGATTCCAGCCCCAGCGAGGCCGGTGGCTTTAAGTCCATCGAGTTCAAGGTCGAGGGCGACCGCGTCTACTCCGTCATGAAGTTCGAGTCCGGCGTGCACCGCGTCCAGCGCGTTCCCAAGACTGAGTCCCAGGGCCGCATTCAGACCTCCACGGCTACCGTCGCCGTACTTCCCGAGGCCGAGGAGATCGACGTCCAGATCAACCAGTCCGACCTGCGCATCGACACCTACTGCGCCTCCGGCCCTGGCGGTCAGTGCGTTAACACCACCTACTCCGCCGTGCGCATCACCCACCTGCCCACCAACACCGTGGTGCAGTCGCAGGAGCAGCGTTCCCAGATCCAGAACCGCGAGGTCTGCATGCAGATGCTGCGCGCCCGTCTGTACGAGATGGAACTCGAGAAGCAGCAGGCCGAGCTCGGTGCCGAGCGCCAGAGCCAGATCGGCCACGGCAACCGTTCCGAGAAGATCCGTACCTACAACCAGCCCCAGGACCGCGTGACCGATCACCGCATCGGTTTCAACTCCACCTACAACGGCGTCCTTCTGGGCGATCAGCTCGGCACCGTCATCGAGGCGCTCGCCGCCGCCGAGCGAGCCGAGAAGCTGGCACAGGCTGTGTAGGTTCCGCCGTTCTACCGAACGGCGGACCAGCCGACGCTGCGCGGGCCGCATTTGGACAATCTGACGTTCAACTTCAAGGGCGCGACCAGAAGGTCAGCGCCCTTTCGTTTCACGTCACCTTGTCTCAAATGCGACCCGCTCGCTGGCATTGTCAAGACATCGGCGTTATCTTGGTTGGCACTTGAATGATCCCTTGGGGACGGAGGAAAACGGATCATTCTGCATCGATGCGGTGCCAGTGATCCGTTTTCCTCCGTCCCCTACGGATCATTTTGGGAAATTGCTATGTTGGTTTATTTGGGCTGACTTGGTAGCCTATGGGCCATTTACCTGCTTAAAGCGTCGGTCGATTACCAAAATAATGCTCAAAAAATCGTCCAAGAAGTCGCGGGGCGATTTTTGATGGGTCGTGCGTCAAGCGATGTGGCAAGTTCTTGGTTAGATATTGGTCAGTTTTGGGCAACCTTGCCAAAAGCTTGACGAATGCAGATTTAGACGTCGACGAATGAACATTTTAGGCAGGTTCCAAGCAAAATTCTGGGCTGATTCTCGATAATCGCCTTCAATCGCCCCTTGCCATGCGCTGGCCTCGCGTACAATCTGCTCCGACATTCGCGCGCCGTCCGGCGCTTAAGAGGGGAGGGCCCCATGGCAAACGAGATCTGGACCATCAAGCGTTGTCTCGAGTGGACCAAGGAGTACCTGGCCGAGCGCGGCGAGGAGCACCCCCGTCTTTCTGCCGAGTGGCTGCTGTGCGCCGCCACGGGCCTGGCGCGCATTGACCTATATATGCGTATGGACGAGACGCTTAACGCGGCCCAGCTCGAGACCATGCATGCGGCCGTTGTCCGCCGCGCTAAGGGCGAGCCGCTGCAATACATCACGGGCAGCACGCAGTTTCGCATGATCGACGTCGCGTGCGCCCCCGGTGTGCTCATTCCGCGCCCCGAGACCGAGATGCTCGTCGAGGAAGTCCTCAATTATCTGGATGCCGAGGTGCTGAGCCCCGAGGCTGCTGCCCGTCAGCGTGTTGAGCTGCCTTGGAACGATGAGGTCGAGGAGGCACGCAAGGCCGAGGCCGCGCTGGCAGACGAACGGGCGACCGCCGAGCGCCGTGCCGCTAACCTGACGGCTGCCGATGAGGCGGCGCTAGGCGGCGATGTACTGGGCAGCCGTGCCTATGCCGAGGAACTGGCCGACCGCGAGGCCGAGGAAGCCGCCGCGCAGGCAGCAGAAGCCGAAGCGGCAGAAGCAGAGGCCATGGAAACCCCCGAGCCCGAGCTCGACGAATACGGCATCGCCATCGAGGGTGCCGGCCAGGAGACGGCTTCGGCTCAGGATGCCGCTGCGCCTGCCCCAGCCGAGCCCCGTATCGCCCGCGTTCTCGAGGTCGGCTGCGGCACGGGTTGCATCTCGCTCTCCCTTGCCTGGGAGCGCCGCGGCCACGTTACCTGCACCGCCACCGATATCGAGCCGCGCGCCATCGATCTGGCCACCAAAAACCGCGACGCGCTCGGCCTCACGGCAGATGAGGTTGCCTTTAGTCTCACCAACCTGGTGAGCTCCATTCCCCGCGAAGAGTGGGGCACCTTCGACGTGCTCGTTTCCAACCCGCCCTACATCCCGACCGGCGTCATGCGCTCGCTGCCGCACGAGGTCAAGGACTTTGAGCCCGACTTGGCGCTCGAGGGCGGTGCCGACGGCCTGGACATCTTCCGCCGCCTGCTCAATGCGGCGCCTTACATGCTGCGCGCCGGCGGCCTGTTTGCCTGCGAGCTCTACGAGGGCGCCCTCGATGCCGCGGCCGAGCTCTGTCGCCAGGCAGGCCTTTCGGACGTGCGTATCGTCCACGACCTCACCGATCGTCCCCGCATCGTTCGAGCCATCGTCACCGAGCCCAAACAGCGTATTTAAGCTGAATAAATAGACATTTGCGCAAGTTTGTCCTTGCAATATACCGTAAAACTTCTACTATAGAAGGAGAAAGGTATGTCAAATCAGCTGCATCGGTACCGTATCGTGCTTGATTACATTGAACCTTGGCTTGATGAGCAGGATGAAGCTACGCTGAAGCAGATTTATGCAGACCTTTTGGTGCTCGAGAAGGAAGGTCCCAGCCTTGGTCGTCCGCTGGTTGACCGCGTAAAGGGCTCGAAGCTTCATCATTTAAAGGAGCTGAGAGTGACGTCGTGTGGTGGGCAGGTGATTCGCATCCTCTTCGCCTTTGACCCCAAGCGCCAGGCGGTATTGCTATTGGCGGGTGATAAGTCGCGAGCGGGATCGTCAAGGGCAAAATGGAACGGTTGGTATGCGATCAACATTCCAAGGGCCGAGCAAATATACCGTCGCCACGTAAGGAGGCTCGATCGAGATGGAACTGCATGAGTATATGGAATCTCGCGGGATAACACGCGACTCCATTACCGCCGAGCAGGAGAGGACTCGCGATCGTATCGAAGCCTATAAGCTTGCTCAGATTCGCAGGTTAAAAGATCTAACACAGGCGTCGGTCGCCCAGTCGATGGGCGTTTCTCAAAAACGTGTATCCGAGCTCGAGCGTGGGGAGTTGGGTTCGATGAGGCTCGACACGCTGAGCAGGTACGCAGAGAGCCTCGGCGGAAAACTGGTTGCAAGCATCGAGTTTCCCGATCGTACCGTTACGCTTGCGCGCTAAAAATCTTCAATTAACCCCCTCACTTTCACCGACTACTAGAGCCGCTCACCAAACCAACATGCGCTCTGGGCAAATAGGCTGAATGTTTCGTGCGAGAATGCCCCTCAGTAAACAAACTTTCACCAGAGCGTAAGGGGCTGGCATACACATGCAGACGGTCTATCGGGTATACGAGGGAACGCGCGAGCCGCATCGGCTTGCCGTCGAGCGCACGGCCGAGGTGCTCGGCCGCGGCGGCCTGGCCTTGATTCCGACCGAGACCGTCTACGGTGTCGCCGTGGCAGTCAACGCCTTCTCGGGCGCCGTGCCCCAAGATACAAGCGAATTCCCATCGTGGCCGCGCGATCCGCAGGCTGCCGTCAATGGCGCCGCAGTTCCTGCGCTCGGCACCGGCTATCGCCGTATCTTCACTCTCAAGCAACGTGAGCTCACGCAAACCGTCGCTTGGCTGGTCGATGGCGTCGAA
>CABUCQ010000057.1 GCA_902490095.1 uncultured Collinsella sp. | reverse complement strand
CTCATTACGACCCACCGCCCAGAGCGCCAACCAGCGTGGCGACATCGACGGTGAGCGGGATGGAGCCGCCGCCGGGCAGAGGAATCTCCGCAAGTGTGAACACCGTACCGCTAATGGTGCGTTCGACTTGATATTCCAACGCCTCGCAAAGCGCCTTGGGATCGGTCACGCCCAACGGAATACTTCGCAGTTTGTCTTGCGCTTGAGAGAGACCAGCAATGTCAGACCCCGGACTCTTAATGACGTTGGCAGAATCGGTCAGCACCGGCTTTCGCAGGCGCAAGTCGCACGGTTCCAAACCC
Source organism: uncultured Collinsella sp. (assembly GCA_902490095.1). Classification (GTDB taxonomy): domain Bacteria; phylum Actinomycetota; class Coriobacteriia; order Coriobacteriales; family Coriobacteriaceae; genus Collinsella. Next base: position 11,360 of record CABUCQ010000057.1, on the reverse strand, counting down.
AGCGCCGCCACGGACGCCGAAACGGTATCGCCGAGCCACGATGCGATGGAGCCCAACGCGCCGCTGCCCCCTCCTAGGCCTTTAATCATCTCGTCCATAAGTTCGTCGGCCGAACCTTGAATATCACCGTATCCTACGAGCAGCCGTCCCCAAACATCCATGACGCCGTCGAGCACGCCGGCAACGCCGCCCGAGCGTTCCTTCAATGTCGAGAAAAATCGCGAAAGCACGTTGTTTTGCGCCGTCGCGTCATCGGGTGCCAGCACCGCGGCAGAGATAGCACCGCGATCGCCAAGCCTGACTGCCGTGTTAAACGAAGAGTTGAGCTCATCGGGGCTCGAGATGGCACCCGAAACCGCAAAGGCGACCACGCCGTTGCGACCGGGCGGAGCGATACGCGGGCGCTCGCCCGAAAGCGCTTTAATGGCCTGGTCAAACGCATTGCCCGCACGGTCGGCCTCGTCTTCGGTCTGACGCTCGAGCTCGAACTCTTTGTTGCGGCATTCGACGTAGTCTTCCAGGGCCTCTTTGAACTTATCGAAGTGGTACTCGAAGCCCCTTTCGACAGAAGTCGTTGCAATCGCAACGTACCCTAAAGACGACACACCGAAATGGCATTCGCTACACGTTTCGTGACCGTCAAAATCTTCGACGGATGCCAGCCCACCTGGCTTTCCTTTTTTGTAATTTGGACAGTCAGTCCCATAATGCAAATAGGCAACTTTATCTACTTCACTCGTGGGCCAACACGCATCGGTATAGAGTTCAGTCGCCCGCGCCTCATCTGGATTTCGCGGAAGGAAAGGGATGTGAGCGGAAACTTTGCCGTCCTTTTCAGTTATATATGCCCGCTCGACTTCTTCGCTCGCATAAGCGAAGAACACCTTTCGTGCAGCAGAATCTGCCTGTTTTTCCGGACCCTCGCCAAGCGGTTTCTCATTTGCCAGGCGCTGGCGATAGTAGGCCTTCGCGCGATCGAGCGCCACTTGCGGTTCCCACGTAACGCTCGAAGCGTAATGCGGATTTTGAACACCAGAGAGATCCGTCAGGCTTTTCGCACGCTCCCACATGCAAGAACAGCTGCTAACCGAGCCCTTGTCAGACCCACCACAATCCGCCAGCCAGGCGCGCTCCTTTGCCTTCGCCGTCTCCTCCGAGGCCTTCCGCAGCTCCTCGGCCGCACGCTCTAAATCATCTGATGTGTCTTTAATGGTATCGGTCGAGATCTCGGACCCTTTGAGCGCAGCGAAGTCCGACTCGGATGTCCTGGGCACGGCAAGCGCCGTGCCGGTATAGGTCACACTATCGGTATCCTGCGCCGACACCGCCTGCGTGGCACGTGCGGCGATCAGATACGGCAGAGCCGTCTCGATTTTCTGTAAGCCTTCCGATGCGCTTTTGGCAAACTTATTGCGCGTTTTAATGATCTCAATCCCGGTGTCGACCATATTGCCGGCAACTGGTTCGGCACCTGGGATGAGAATGGCAACCAGGCCCGTCCCGATTGTGGCAAACCCCGCTAGCCCCAGACTCAAGATGCTCGCATCAACCACCGTGGCAGCCGTGTGATAGGACGACACTACGTTGGCACCCGCCAGCGCGCCGCTATCGGCCGCCACCTGGGTATCCCCGGCACGCGACATGCTCCATATCGCCGCGGTCGACGAAAACAACAACGTGAGCACCACTAGGATGACCACGGCAGAAGAAAGCGTGGTGTAGGCACCGTCTTCGATAAACAGGTCGATACCGGCGCGGCCCATAAAGCCGCCTCGCTTGCGATGGCAGCTCGGACGGCGCGTCAAAACGCGTCTAGACCAGAAACGCTTAATCCCATGCAGCAATCCACGAATCATAATCTCCCTCCAGCCATTCGGGACGTGATTGATACGAGACATCGACCTTGAGCTCAACGTAGCCGCCCTCGGCGGTACCACCCATAACCTGCGCAAACGCACCGATCACAGGCAACGGCTTGACCTCGCCGGAAACGGACACGGACGAGACGCCGCCCGCATCGGCCCGGCTAAGCTCGACATCCCACGACAACGGCCCGCCGGCATGAAAGATCGAAACGTTGGGCACTGCGGCAAGCCGGCGGAGGGTGAACTCCTTAAGATCGTCGTCCTCCGCCGTCGTCGTGGTCATGAGCCGCGCGGTCTCGGCGGCGGCAGACTCCATGACCGCGCGCGTATAAAGCAGGCACACCGGTTGCAGTGCGAGAAGGATGAGCGTCAGAAACGTCGGCAGCAAAAAAGCGGCCTCGACCGTAGACTGCGCCCGGTCCTCGCGCGCGATATCAATACAACGCGATGTCCTTAGCGCCCGTAGCGGCGTCGATAACCGACGTCGAGGCAACGCCATGGGATGCCGCCCGCTCAACCAGCGCCGCCAAGCGTCCATCGGTGCCAGCACGCCAAAGTCCCACAATCGCCAGCACGATCGATAACAGCGCCACCGTGACGATGGCGTATTCGACCGTCGCCTGGGCAGATTCCTCACGCAGAATGCCATGCATTTCACGATCCCTCCTTTGAGCTTATTGTTTGCGGGACCAGACGCACGGCGCGCAGACGACACGAAGCATCGCCAGCATCCGCGGCAACCGTCACCATATCGACCCAGCCGCGCCCATCGCGCACGATGGCGCCCCATACGTTGCCCTTAATATCGAGATAGCCGCTCAGGGCGAGCTGGGCCGTTGGCACCTCGCGGTAGGCGCGTAACATATCCGCCGCTGCCTCGGTCATCGGTCGGTCCTCGGACCATGCAAGCCGGACCGCAATCGCGTTGTCCTCAGGTGAATCCGTCGCAGTGCCAGACCGCTTGTCGAGCGTCCGCAGAAAGGTTTGCGCCGTGACAGCGACATCCGAATCGTCCGCATCTCGCATCTCATCTTTTTGAGACGCCACCGCCGAATCTGAGTCCGAATCGAAGGCGGCCCCAGGACGCTGCTGCCGCGCGGCGTTAAGCCCCCAAAGCACCGCCGCTATCGCCACGGTCAGGCAAGCAAACACCAGCAGCACCCCGATGGGGCGCTCGCCCTCTACAGGCTGTTGATGCCCTCGCTGATAGCGTTCCATAGATCTTGGACCTTGCCCTTAAATGCGACAATGGCAATGATGGCGATCACCACGAGCACGCCGACCAAGATGGCGTATTCGGTGGTGCCCTGCGCACTCTCCTCCTGCAGTAGCTCCCCGGCATGCTGGCGAGCGCGAATTGACTGGCAAACAGCCCAGCTCCAGACCTTGCCAGCAACGTCAGTCATCGTGTTCATGTATTCCTCCCTACATCATCCCGCCTGCTCCCAACAGCGGGCCCAATATGGACAGAAGCAACGCCGGCAAGATGAGTGTGCCGGTGGGAATCAGCAGCTTGACGGGCGCACGCTCGATCTCGCGCTCGACCGCGGCGCGATGAGCCGCACGGATCTCGCGACTTTGAGCGGCCAGTGTCTCGGCAAGTGGGGCACCCAGGGCGAGCGCCTGTCCCACCGTGATGGCAAAGGTCTCGAGCGCTCGCACGTCCAGGTCGCGCGCGGCGGCCAACAACTCGTCCTCACGCGTGCCCACGCCCACCTGCCACGCCATGCAGGCCCGCTCAAGTCGAAGAGCCAGCACTGACCGGCGGTTGGCGCAGAAAATCTCAAGCGCCGCATCAAACGAAAGACCGGCCGAAAGACCCAAGCGCACAACATCGATCATCTCGGACACTTCGCCGAGCGACACTCGCGCCGGGCCGCCCGCTCCAACCGCGCCCTTCATTCGCGCGGTCAGAGCATCGACCACCGAGCGACCCGCGGCAGCGACCAGCACCGCCTCGCGCTTGCAGGCCTCTGCGATCTTGCGTGCATCCGCCCGATCCAAACCCGTCGCGACAAATACACTCAGAGCGCACAGGCAAGCCGCAACTGCAACCGGGGCGCTCATAGCTCCACCCGCATAATGCGCCTGATAACCACCAGGGCAACGGCGTTGAGGGCAAGACCCAGCACCACAGCGCCCGCGCCGGCAGGCGTCGCAAGACCGCGACGAAAATCTGCCGAAAGCAGCGCCAACACCGCGCACATGCCCGTCGGCATCGCCGCGACCATATGCGCAGACATGCGGGCCTGCGACGTCTTAACATCTAGGCGGCGCTTGAGCTCAATGCGCTCCCCCACCATGCTCGACGCCTCGGACAGTAAGTCGGCAAGCGGAGCGCCGGTGCGCTGTGACACCTTAAGCGCCAAGGTCACAAGCGAAAGACCGGGGGCGTCGATGCGCACGAGCAAGTCATCGAGCGCGTCGGTCGCCGAGATGCCGCAATCGATCGCCGCCGCCACCCGCAAAAACTCGGTATGCACCGGTTCTTGCGCATGAGCGCCCACAAAGCGCATGCCCTGAGCCAGCGAATGTCCCGAGGCAAGCGACATGGAAAGTGCGGTAAACGCCTCGGGCATGGCCTCTTCTGCATCGTGTTGCTCGCGCCGGCTCTCAAAGCCATCCCGAGCGGCGCCAACGGCAATCGGAGCAACAAGTCCCAAGGCAAATCCGAGGGGCGATAACGACACCATCGTTAGTAAAATGCAGCAGACACCGCTCGAGAGCAGCAGAAACGCCAAACGCCCCGAAGCATCTTCGATCACGAGGCCAAGGCGATGCGCCGGAGCCAGCGATGCCCACGAACGGGCGATCTTTTTCAGCAGATCGTTTTCCACCAGCTCACGCGGCAGTTTCTCTGCCACCGTCTCGAGCGCCTGACGCGCCAGCTCCGCCGGCGGCACCTGCGGCACACGAGGTTCCGCCCCGCACGCCGTCGCGACAGAAAACCCTGCCAAACCCCCTACGACGAGGGGCACAGCGACCTCCATTCGTCCACCTCCTCTTGTGTGAGCGTCCCCGACCGCAGGCCTTCTGCGATAAACGGCGGCTCGCGGTCAAGCGTCCAGGTGCGCTCGGCGGCATCGAAAGTCACATAGCGCTCGAGCTCTACGCCGCCCGACGCGGCGCGACGCACCCCCGAATACGAGGAGACGAAGCGCCTGCCATCGGCGTGGCGCTCAGACATCACGATGCCGTCGAGCGCCATGGCAATCTGCTCCTCGATGAGCTCGCTCGGCAGATCGATGCCATAACGTGCAAGCAACGTCAGACGCACCACGGTCTCCTGTTCTGAGCCCGCATGAAGTGTGGTGAGCGACCCGTCGTGGCCCGTGTTCATGGCCTGCAACATGTCGCAGCACTCAGCACCGCGCACCTCACCCACCACGATGCGGTCGGGGCGCATGCGCAGGGCATTGGTCACCAGGTCGCGGATCGTCACCGCGCCCTCGCCCTCAATTGAAGCCTCGCGCGCCTCTAGACGCACCACGTGCGGATGATGCGCAAACTTGAGTTCGGCAGAGTCCTCGATCGTCACGATGCGCTCGCCGGTGGAAATCTCGCATGACAACGCGTTGAGCAGGGTGGTCTTACCAGATCCCGTGCCCCCCGCAACCGCCAGGTCCTGTCGCAGCGACACCGCGCACGACAGCAGCTGCGCATACCAAAGCGGCAGCGACCCCAGCCCCACAAGCTCGTCCAGCGAGCAGATGCGGTCCGAGAACTTTCGGATGGTGAGAATCGGTCCGTCAATCGCCACAGGCGGAATCACCGCGTTGACGCGATAGCCCGTTTTGAGGCGGGCGTTGACGATGGGGCTGCGCTCGTCGATACGGCGGCCAAGTGGCGAGATGATGCGGTCGATAAGCACACGAATCTGCTCATCATCCTCAAACGCATGCTCGATGGGGTACAAGACGCCGCCGCGTTCAAAGAAAGCCGAGCGGCAGCCGTTAATCATGATCTCGGTAACGGTGTCGTCCTCGATGAGCGGCTGCAACGGCCCCAAGCCCACCACATCATCCAAAATCTCGTCGATGATGGTCTCGCGCTCGGGCGTCGCGAGATCGGTCGGCTCCTCAACATTGAGCGCCGCCTCCACCGCGGGACGCAATTCCGAGCGGGCAAGTGCCGGGTCGATATAGGCGCTGATACGCGCCACTTCGTCGTAACCCATGCGGTCCATCACGGCGCGCTTGGTGCGTCGTTTCACCGCGCGGCGACGCCCCGCATCTACAGGCGCTGCCGCCGCTGCAGCGCCGGCAGCCTTAATCCTCGTTTGCAGGCTCATCGCTGATCACCCTCGCGCGACCAGGGAAGGCGGATACGCGGACGTTCGGTGCGCGTTGCACGGTCGGCGACCATATCGCTCCAAGGGCCGACGGCGCACCCCAGTTCCACGAGCATCTCGCGCGTGGCCTCGCGCACGCTGGTCGCAAAAGCGCTGGTCTGCCCCACTGCCTCGTCAGCGCGCCCAAACGCCATGAGCGCAGCGAGATCCTGCCCGCCATCGGCGATACGAATCTTGGAGCTCAACGCACAGGCAATCTCAAAGCGCATGGCGACGTCCTCGTCTGCCCCGCGCGCGCCAAACCGGTTGAATACAGCGCTCATGCGCGTGCGCGGCACACCTACTCGACTTGCCAGTTCAATGACGCGCGACGCCGATGTCGCGGACGACACCGCCGCATCGCCAACGACCAGGCAACGGTCGCTCGCCGCCACCGCAGCCGCCACGGCATCGCCCCAAAAGACCGAGGTATCGATAAAGACCACGTCGGATTCGCGACGCAGAACATCAAGCAGTAGCTCCACCGGACATGCCATGAGCTCGGCTTGCTCGGGCGCCGCGACGGGACCCCAGAGCGTAACGCCCGGCGCCACGCGCATCGATGCGGCCACGATATCCGGCTCGGCAAGCGCGCCCGCCACCGACGGCTCGATAAGTGCCGCCATATCGCGCGGAGCATCGACGCCTAACAAGTCGTAAAGGTTTCCAAACATCAGGTCCAGGTCGAGCACGGCGGCACGCAAGCCCAACAGCGACGATGTGTGTGCCATGGTGGCAATGATCGTCGACTTGCCGCAACCGCCCGAACCCGAAATGGCGCAGATGACCGGAGCTCGATGCTGCGGAGCGGCAGCGTCTGCCGGCGGCATCGGAGGCGGCGGGGCGGGCGTCGGTGACAGCGTCCCCGTCTCCCCCGCCGCAACCACACGCTGCGTCCAAGCCGGCATGGCAGCTTGTTCGGTCTGCGAGGCTGGCTCGTTCTGTGCAATCTGCTCATGCTGCATCAGCGACAACTCGCCGCACCCGGCAAAGCCCTCAACTTCGTCGAGTTCATCCGCCAGATTCACGCCGTGCACGTATCCCATATCTACAGCCGGGGAGTCGCCAGCATGCTGCGCCGGCTCTCCAGCGTCATCGTATACAAGGGGGTTCCGGGGGCGCCGACCATGCTCGGCTTCCGCTTTTCCATAATCATCAACACGCGGGCCTCTTGTAGCGCGAGGCGCCCCGGGTTCCCTATCAACAAAAGCATCAGGCTCAATCGTCATGCACCGATCGGAATCAACCGCTCCCTCGCCCGCGCGCCCGTTGCCGCATATACTGTGCGCAGCGATGACCTCGGTCGCCCCTGCGCGAAACAGCCCCTCGATATCCGATGGATCGAGTGCTTCTATCAACACGACCACGCGACTCACGCGGCCTTCGGCCGTCAGGCGCGCAACAGTCTTGCGCACATCTTCGGTATCAAACAGAGACGCCGCGATGATGGCAGCCCCGCGGCGCGACGGAAACGCCCGCGCCATGGAAACCAGCCCGTCCAGGTCACCCACGCGAAGCACCTGTGCACCCGTATCACGGCCCTCGACTTCCCGCTGCAACAGCCCGTAATCGCCGCACGCGCAGCACGCAAGCCAGATCGCCTTCATCACTCGTCGCCTCCGCTCTTTTTGCCGCGCGCCGTGGCGGGAATCGTCAAGCTGACCGTTCCCTTGCCCGATGCCCCCAGCAGTTCCTTGACGTCTTCGGGGTCAGCCGCCAGCGTCGCCCATTCGATCTTGCCCTCGCGCGTGGCACCGGAATCTTCACTGGTATCGATCACGTACGCGCCGCACAACCGATCGGTTACGCCGTCTTTTTGCACATACACATCCACGTAGCTGCCCACGCCCGTAGCACCGCCGACCGAGTGCTCGGCATCGACCGCCACCGAAACGGCGACCTTGCCCTTAGGCACCTCGAGCTTGTGGCTCTCGGCCTTGGTGTAGACATTGCAGATCACGGCGTTTTTGGGAATACGCGAAGTCGTCACGTCGCCGCGCACCTGGCGCAGCTCGGTCGCCGCGTCACGCGGCAGCAGACTCGTCAGCCATTCCTGGGTTATGACATTGGTCTCATCGAGGGTCTCGCCCACATCGATATCGCGCGCCGCGACGCATACCTCGGCGCGATCGCCACCGTACTTGGCCAAGGTCTCAGCCTGGACCTGTTCGGCTTGCGAGCGAATCGACGAGCCGTAAACCATGCAGAGCAGCGCAGCGAGCACGCCCGCGACCAGACTGATGGCGATGCGCTTGCTCTTGTTCACGGCCGCTCCTCTCATGGCAGTGCCGGGCGAATGCCCGTACCACCATTGTCTGGGTGGTCAGAGTGCAAAGCGGCGCAATCGCGATCTCGGTTTTCGATGTCAAACCAATCGCTGACCAAAAACTAACCAGCCCGTCAAGCTCGTGGCAAGGTTTTGGTCAGCACGTCAGCAAACTGCATGTTTCGAGGCTTTTTCGCAGCGAAAAAGCCGTCTCCCGAACAGTTGGAAGACGGCTGTCATAGGAAAAATCAATTACAGGTGGACATCGGGATCGAGCATTTGAGCACTCACGCGCATGGATGACGCCAGGTTTTGGAACGTTTCCAAACGCAGGCTGTCGATCTGCCCGGCGTCCTCGGCCTCGCGAACGGCACAACCCGGCTCATGGGTATGCGTGCAATCGCCAAACCGGCACGCGCGCGATGCCTCGACAATCTCGGGGAAGGCGCGCGCCAGACCCCGCTCGTGACCCACGAGCGGTAAGCTGCGCAGGCCCGGGGCATCGGCGATCACGCCGGCGTCGCCCGGCAGTGCCACCATCACGCGCGCGACGGTAGTGTGACGGCCCTGGTCGTCGCGTTCGCGCACACCGCCAGTCGCCAACGTATCGTGGCCCAGCAGCGCATTGAGCAGCGTCGACTTGCCGGCACCCGACTCGCCCAGAATCATGGCGCAGCTCCCGGCAGGCACGCAGGAACGAACCTCGTCCAGGCCGCGCCCCTCGGCAGAGGACGTCACGATCACGCGCACGTCCGGACCCACCAGGCGGCGCACGCGGTCCAGATCGCGCTCGAGCTCCTCGGCATCGCAGCGATCAGCTTTGGTGAGCACCACCACCGGTTCGGCATCGCAGTCGAGCGCCAACACCAGCGAGCGCGCCACGCGGTCGAGCAGCACCTCACCGGCACCGAGCGCCTGCACGATTAGCACGCAATCCACGTTGGAGCAGAGCACCTGACGCTCTCCGCGGGCACGGCCGCGCCAACGCTCAAAGCTCGTACGGCGCGGCAGCACGCACTCAATCACGCCCATATCGTGCCCGGGAGCGCAGCGCACCGCCACACGGTCGCCCACGGCAGGCAGCAGGACCTCGTCCTCGCCGCGCGACTTGGCAAACCCCACGGCATGCTCGGCGCGGAAGGTGTCGTCGGCAGTCGCCACCAGCGGAAACCCGCGATCCAAGCGCACCACGGCGCCAAGCTGCATCTGCTCGGGCTCCTCGGTATGTGCGCAAAAGTCGTCAAATGCCGCCTGCTGAGCCCCATCGACCGGCAGGTCATCAAACGCCGGAACGTCCTGCAGCGCGTCAAGCCCCGGTACGCTCGCCAACAACTCCTCGGCAGACGCGGGGGCCTCGGTCGCAAGCTTCCGACGACGATCGCGCTTAGCCCGCGCCCCCGTCGTCTTTTTCTTCGCTTTAGCCTTAGCCTTGCCCACAAGCGCCTCCCAGCACCATAAATCACAACTGAGCAGGTATTTTACCCACAAAAAAGAGCCGGTCGAGCAAACGCTCGACCGGCTCACACACTTTCCCTCAGCCAATGGTCCCGAGAGGCTATTCAAAGGCCCGACGCCGGGAGAGGTTTCTTCTGAGCGATCCCGCAGCGCGAAGCGCGAGGACCAGCGAAGAAGAAACCCCGCAGGCGGTCGGGCCGGTGGGAAGGATGGCCTTTCGACCTACTCCTTCTCCACAGCGCGCATGATCGCCTTGTAGATCTCCATCAGCGGGATGATCAGGAAGGCCAGGCCCAGCGCGGCAAGAACGCCCTTGAGCTCAAGCGTCACGGGGCCAAAGAACATCTCGGCAAGCGTCGGCTGCACGGTCACGATCACCGTCAGCACCAGTGCCAGCGCGGCAGAAGCCCACAGCCACTTGTTCTGCTTCTTCATGGTGAACAGCGACGCACGACGGCTGCGCATATTGAAGCAGTGGAAAATCTCGACCATGTTGAGCGTGATGAACGCCATCATCACGCCTTCCTCGTCGGCATTGCCGGCGATCATATCGACGATGTGGATGTAGCCCATGTCAAAGTACACGCCCACAAAGAAGCTCGCCAGCACCAGCACGGTGATGATCAGACCCTGGACCACGCAGTCCAGGCCCATGTGACCGGCAAAGACACCGTCCTTGGCGTTGCGCGGCTTGCGCTTCATGATGTCGCCCTCGGCGTCCTCCATGCCCAGCGCGAGCGCGGGGAAGCAGTCGGTGACCAGGTTCACCCACAGCAGCTGCACCGGCTGGAAGATGGTAAAGCCGATGAGCGTGGCGATAAACACCGAGAACACCTCGGCAAGGTTGGCCGAAAGCAGGAACTGGATGACCTTGCGGATGTTGTCGTAGATGCGACGGCCCTCTTCGCAGGCACCGATGATGGTGGCGAAGTTGTCGTCGGCAAGCACCATGTCGGCAACGTTCTTGGTGACGTCGGTGCCGGTGATGCCCATACCGACGCCGATGTCGGCGCGCTTGATGGACGGGGCGTCGTTGACGCCGTCGCCGGTCATGGCGACGATCTGGTCGCGCGACTTCCAGGCCTCGACGATGCGCGTCTTGTGCTCGGGCTGGACGCGGGCGTACACGCCGTAGTCCTCGATGTGCGCGTCGAGCTCCTCGTCGCTCATGCGGTCGAGGTCGGCACCGGTAATGGCATGGCTGCGATCGGTGACGATTCCCAGCTGCTTGGCAATGGCCACGGCGGTGTCGATATGGTCGCCCGTGATCATGACGGTGCGAATACCGGCGTCGTGGGCCTCGCGGATGGCGTCGGAGACCTCGGGGCGGACAGGGTCAATCATGCCGGACAGGCCGCAGAAGACCAGGTCGTGCTCGAGCGCAGCGGGGCTGCAGTCGCTCGGGACCTCGGTGTAGGTGCGGCTTGCCAGCGCCAGCACGCGC
>CABUCQ010000056.1 GCA_902490095.1 uncultured Collinsella sp. | reverse complement strand
CTTTAGCGGCGCGTCCTTCCAGATCAACCCCGGCGAGCGCTTCGCGCTCGTGGGACCCAACGGCGCCGGCAAAACCACCATGCTCAAGATCATCATGGGCATCGACAGCCCCGATGCCGGCCAGGTCCAGTATGCCAAGGACTGCCAGGTAGGCTACCTAGAGCAGGAAACCAACCTGGAGCAAAAGGACACCACCATTCTCGCCGAGGTCATGGCCGCCGCCAAGGAAATTCGCCGCATGGGCGAACGCGCTAACGAGCTGCAGGCTCAGATCACCGAGCTCTCCGAGCAGGGCAAGGACGTCGATGCCCTCCTCAACGAGTACGGCCAGGTCCAGGACCGCTTTGAGCACCTGGGCGGCTACGAGCTCGAGAGCAACGCCCGCAAAATCCTATCCGGCCTGGGCTTTAAGGTCACCGACTTTGAGCGCCCGTGCTCCGAGTTTTCGGGCGGCTGGCAGATGCGCATCGCGCTGGCCAAGCTCTTCCTGCGCCACCCCGACCTGCTGCTTCTAGACGAGCCCACCAACCACCTGGACCTCGAAAGCGTCCAGTGGCTGCGCGGCTTTATCGCCAACTACGACGGCGCCGTCCTCATCGTCAGCCACGACCGCGCCTTCATGGACGCCTGCGTCGACCACGTCGCCGCACTCGAAAACCGTCGCGTGACCACCTACACCGGCAACTACAGCAGCTACCTCAAGCAGCGCGAGGACAACCTGGAGCAGATGCGCGCCAAGCGTGCCGCCCAGGAGCGTGACATCGCCCACATGCAGGTCTTCGTCGACAAGTTCCGCTACAAGCCCACCAAGGCCGCCCAGGCGCAGGAGCGCATCCGCAAGATCGAGCAGATCAAAAAGGAGCTCGTCATCCTGCCCGAGGGCCACAAGCACATCGATTTTAAGTTCCCCGACCCGCCGCGCTCGGGCGACATGGTCGTGGGTCTGGAGGGCGTGTCCAAGTCTTACGGCGACAAGCACATCTACAGCGATATCGACCTCAAGCTCTACCGCGGCGAGCACGTGGCGCTCGTCGGCCCCAACGGCGCCGGCAAGTCCACGCTCATGAAGATCCTCGCCGGCCTGGAGCCGCCCACCACCGGCACCCGGGACCTTGGCACTAACGTGGGCGTGGCATACTACGCTCAGCACGCGCTCGAGGGCATGACCGAGTCCAATACCGTCCTGCAAGAGATCGACACCGTCACGCCCAAATGGACCGTGCCGCAGCAGCGCAGCCTGCTGGGCGCCTTCCTGTTTAGCGACAACGACTCCATCGAGAAGCAGGTCCGCGTCCTCTCCGGTGGCGAAAAGGCGCGGCTAGCGCTCGCCAAGATGCTCGTGGCCCCCGAGGCGCTCCTGTGCCTGGACGAGCCCACTAACCACCTGGACATCGACTCGGTGGACATGCTCGAGAACGCCCTGCAAAACTTCCCCGGTACCATTGTGCTGATCAGCCACGACGAGCACCTGGTACGCGCCGTGGCCAATCGCATCATTGACATCCGCGACGGCAAGGTCACGGTCTACGACGGCGACTACGACTACTACCTCTACAAGCGCGAGGACCTCGCAGCCCGCGCCGCCGCCGAGGCGGCAGGGGATAGCGCGCCTGCCGCGGCCAAGTCCACCAAAGCCAGCGCCGCCCAGGCCGACACCCCCGCCGCGGCGCCTAAGCCTGCCGAGGGCAAAAAGACCAAGGAGCAAAAGCGCGCCGAAGCCCAGGCCCGCGCTGCGCTCAACAAAAAGCTCAAGGGCGTGCGCAACCAGCTTAAGAAGATCGAGACGGAGCTCGACAAAAAGCGCGCCCGCTATGACGAGCTTATGGAATTGATGGCAAGCGAAGAGCTTTATGCCGATCAGGACAAGTTCAATGCCGCGCTGGGGGAATATAACGGCCTTAAGCAAGAACTGCCCAAGCTCGAGGACGAATGGTTGGAGCTTTCCACCCAGATCGAAGAGGAGACCGCGCGTGAACTCTCGTAAGGCCACCGCCGTGGCGATGAGCATCATCGCCATCGCCTGTCGTATCTGCGGCATCTTTATGAGCGCGATGACCGTGCTGCTGTGCTTTAGCGGCCTGACCGCCAAGCTGCAGATCGTGGGCTTTGTCGTTGAGCTTTCGCGCGCGCTGCCGAGCGCCATCGCCGGCTACGGCGTCATCACCTCTCCCTTTGGCGGCGTCTTCCGCCTGGATTACGCTATCGTCGCCGTCATCCTGTTTGTAATTGACTACCTGCTCACGCGCGCCTCGCGCCGCGTCCGCTAGGAGAGCGCCATGTCCAGCAGCTACATCATGAACCTGCTCGCCAGCGCCGTCGCCGTCATCGTTGGCATCGTCATTCACGAGAGCGCGCACGCCGCCGCGGCCTGGGCTCTCGGCGACAAAACGGCGCGCTCGCGCGGACGCGTATCGCTCAACCCGCTCAACCATATCGACCCGTTCGGCACCATCATCCTGCCACTGCTCATGCTCGCAGCCGGTGGCCCGGTGTTCGCCTTTGCCAAGCCCGTGCCCGTCTACCTCAACAACCTCAGGCACCCCAAGCGCGACGAGGTCCTGGTGAGCGTGGCCGGCCCCGCGTCGAACATCGCACTCGCATGCCTCGCGGCCGCCCTCATGCACGCAACGTACGGCAATCTCTACGCCAGCATGTCCTTTGCCGTGGCGTCGCAGATCATGAACTTCGGCGCCACGTTTATCGTGGTCAACCTGTCGCTCGCGTTCTTTAACCTCATTCCGATTCCGCCGCTTGATGGCTCGTCGATCATCGTGCCCTTCCTCAAGGGCACGGCGCTCAACAACTATTACCGTCTGCAGCAATACGCTATGCCCATACTCATCCTGGTTCTATACCTGCTGCCTATGTGGACCGGCATCGATGTAATCGGCCGCTATTTCGACGTTACCGTGTATCCGCTTGCTGAGCAGTTGCTCAACTTCGCAATCGCCGGCATCTAAGGTAAACTTACAGGTCGATCGTGCAAAACGGTCGTAACATGCACCCAAACCGCGCCGCGAAGGCGCCGTCAAAGGAGGTCGAAGATGTCGTATCGCGTGTCGACGCAGGTCTACAGCGGACCATTCGACCTGCTGCTGCAGCTGGTAACCCGCCAAAAAGTAGATATCGGCGCCATCTCGATCAGCGAGGTGGCCGAGCAATACCTGGCTGAGGCCGAGCGCATCGAGGCGCTGGACCTAGACGTGGCGAGCGACTTTTTGCTGGTCGCGGCAACCCTTTTGGATATCAAGGCCGCCTCGCTGGTGCCGCAGGAGGCCCCGCGCAAAGCCGACGACGATGACGAGATCGACGAAGACCTCGAGGAACTTAGCGCGCTCGACGGCGACGCCTTGCGCGAGGTCCTGATCCAGCGCCTGATCGCCTACAAGCAGTTTAAGGGCGCGGCGGCAGCCCTTGGCGCGCGCATGCAGGCCGAGAGCCGCATGCACCCGCGTGTGGCCGGCCCCGACCCCGAGTTCCTGGGCCTCATGCCGGACTATCTGGCCGGCATTACCCTGCGCGGTCTGGCCGTTATCTGTGCCGACCTGGATGGCAAACGGCAGACCTTCCTGCTGGAAGCCGAACACGTGGCACCCCATCGCGTGCCGCTCGACCTGACGGTGGCCTCGGTCGACCGCTTTACCATGGCGCACCAAACCTGTACCTTCCGCGAGCTACTGGACGGCGACGCCACCACCGAGCAGCTCGTCGTCACCTTCCTGGCCATGCTGGAGCTCGCCAAACGCGGCTCGCTCACGCTGAGCCAAGATGAGATCTTTGGAACCATTCAAATCAACCGAGTCGAGGGAGCCGAGGCATACGTGCCCGGCGAGGGCCCCGAGCTCACCGAATAGGAGCCGCAACCATGTCAACCCTTTCCACGCTGGAGGCAAACAGCCTCAAAGGCGCTCTCGAGGCGCTGCTGCTGGTGTCGAGCGACCCGGTGAGTGCGCCCGCGCTGGCCGGCGCACTGGATATCGCCCCGGGCGAGTGCGCGTCGCTGCTCGCCGAGCTCAAGGTTGAGTACGAGGAGGCCAATCGCGGCTTTCAGCTGCGCGAGGTCGCCGGCGGCTGGCGCCTGTTCACGCATCCTGCCTACCACGACGTAGTCGAGGCCTATGTGTTGAGCTGGGACACGCAAAAGCTGTCGCAGGCGGCGCTCGAAACCCTGGCCGTGATCGCATACCACCAGCCCGTAACGCGCGAGGTGGTCAAGGGCATCCGCGGCGTCAACTCAGACGGCGTCATCGCGTCGCTCGTGGACAAGGGTCTGGTGCGCGAGCTCGGCCGTGACCCCGAGCGCGGTCAGGCCATCATTTACGGCACGACCAACGCCTTCTTGGAAAAGTTCGGCCTGCGCTCCACCCGCGACCTACCCGATCTGGAGCAGTTTGCCCCCGACGAGCAGTCGCGCCAGTTTATCCGCGAGCGCCTGAGCGGCCGCAGTATTCAGTCCACGCTCGAGGAGCAAGCCGAGGACCTAGACGAAGAGCGCGAGCTGCTCGATACCGATATTGATGATGTCGAGGCGGTCGGTGGCGAGGAATTCCTGGCCACTGACGACACTGCGGAGGACACGCATGATGAGGACTAACGAAGTAGGGGAGACGTGCACCGCAAGTGCCACGGGCGCCACGACGCCCGCAGGCGACGCCCAGCCCGTCTATCCGCACACCATGCGCCTGCAGCGCTTTTTGGCGCGCGCGGGCGTGGCGAGCCGCCGCGGCTCGGAGGACCTGATGACCGCCGGCCGCGTGACCGTCAACGGCCAGGTCGCGACCGAACTGGGCACCAAGGTCGATGTCGACCACGATCACATCGAGGTCGACGGCATGCCCGTCAAGCTCAACCAGGGCGCCGTGTACCTGATGCTCTACAAGCCGACCGGCTACCTTACCACCATGAGCGATCCGCAGGAGCGCCCTTGCGTGGCTGATCTGGTCCCGCGCGACCGCTTTCCGGGACTTTTCCCGGTGGGTCGTCTGGACCGCGACACCACAGGCCTTTTGCTCTTTACCACCGACGGCGACCTGTCTCAGGACCTGCTGCACCCGAGCAAACACGTCTACAAGACCTACCAGGCGCTTGTGGACGGAGACTTATCAGACCGCGATCTTACGCCGCTCCGCCGTGGCATCGAGCTCGACGACGGCCTATGCCAGCCGGCAATCTGCCGCATCATCACCGCACGCGAGGCCGAGGCCGTAGCTCCCCAAGGCGTCAAGCCCGGCACCACCGCCGTGGAGGTCATCATCCGCGAAGGCCGCAAGAACCAGGTTAAGCGCATGCTGAGCAAGATTCACCACCCGGTAATCCGTCTGCATCGCTGCAACTTTGCCGGCCTGGAGCTCAAGGACGTGGCCAAGGGCTCGTGGCGCGAGCTCACCGACCGCGAGGTACAGGTCCTCAAAAGCGGCGGCATCCCGCCCAAGCAGGCGAGCTCCAAGCGCAACGGCGGCAAGCCCCAAGACACGCCCGCCAGCCACACGCGTCACCACGGCAGCCACGGCTCCGCACCCAAGCGCAACACCTACCGCGAGCGCTACACGGGTTAGGCAACCCGCCGCGCCCCAACACCCGCGAACCATACCAGCACGTCACCCATCGAAAGGAAGCATTGCATGATCGTCGCCATCGACGGCCCCGCCGGTTCCGGCAAGTCCACCATCGCCAAGGAGATCGCCCGCCAGCTGGGCTTTAACAAGCTCGACACGGGCGCCATGTATCGCGCCGTCACCTTCGCCGCGCTCGACCGTGGCATCGATTTGGACGACGAGCCGGCAATCGACGCCCTCGCCGAGCAAATCGAGATCCGCTTTACCAACGGCACCGGCGAGGATACGCGTTTGACCATTGACGGCAAGGACGCTTCGGCCGCCATTCGTACCCCGCAGGTCGACGCAAACGTGTCCAAGGTCTCGGCCTATCCGGGCGTGCGCGCCGCCATGCTCATTCACCAGCGCCGCGCCGCCGAGAACCGCGATATCGTGGCCGAGGGTCGCGACATCGGAACCGTCGTGTTCCCCAACGCGCAGGTCAAGGTCTTCCTGACCGCCGACCCGCGCGAGCGCGCCCGCCGCCGCGTGCTGCAGCGTCACCAAAACGACGCCCAGCCCCTCACGCCCGCGCAACTCGAGGCCGAAGTCAACGAGACCCTCGACGCCCTTAAGCAGCGCGACAAGCTCGACAGCAGCCGCGAGGTCGCCCCGCTCGTGCCCGCCGAGGACGCCGTGCACGTCGACTCCACCGCCCATACCATCGACGAGGTCGTCCGCATTATCGAGGGCCTCATCAACCAAAGGAGGTAGCCCATGCGCCTGTTTAAGCAGACGCCCGAGGACTATTACAACGCCCCCTATGACGAGTTTCCGGCGCTCATCCGCGGCACCGTCGTCGTGGTCATGGCGATCCTATGGGCCTTCTCCAAGCTCATGTGGCGTTGGAAGGTCGAGGATGCCGATCTGCTATTTGAGCGCCAGGAAGGCCGCGGCAGCGTGGTCATCTGCAACCACACCTCGATGGCCGAGCTCTTGGCTGTGGAGACCGCGCTGTTCTTTGGGGGCCGCCGCATTCGTCCCATCTTTAAATCCGAGTTCGCCAAGAGCAAGATTGTGCGCTGGGCCTTTAGCCGCGTAGGCGGCATCCCCGTGGAGCGTGGTACTGCCGATATGAAGTGCCTGCGCGCCGCCCAGCATGCGCTGCAGCGCGGCGAGGACGTTCTGATCTTCCCCGAGGGCACGCGCATCCGCTCGCGCGAGATCAAGCCCGAGGTCCACGGCGGTTTTGCGCTCATCGCTCAGATGGGCAAGGCGCCTGTGAACCCGCTCGCCATCTGCGGCTGGTCCGACATCACGCCCGCGGGCAAAAAGATCATGCGTCCCAAGAAGTGCTGGATCCGCGCCGGCAAGGCCGTCTCGCTTTCCGACGCACCGGCCGGGCTTAAGCGCACGGAGCGCCTGGAATGGTTTGAGTCCGAGGCCATGAACCGCGTCTACGCCATGCGAGACGATCTGTGCGCCGAGCATCCGGGCAGGTTCTAGCCATGAGCGAGAACGTGACGAACACCGCCGCGACTGCGTCCGACCAGGCAATCGCGCCTACCATCGAGATCGCCGCCCACGCCGGCACTTGCTACGGCGTACAGCGTGCGCTCGACATGGCGCTGGCCGCCGCGCCGCAGGCAGGGGAGAGCACTCAGGTCCATACCTTGGGTCCGCTCATCCATAACCCCATCGTGGTACGCGAGCTCGCCGACGCGGGCGTAGGCTTAGCCGAAACCCTGGACGACGCCACAACCGGCACCGTGATTATCCGCGCCCACGGCGTGGTGCCGCAGGTAATCGACGCCGCTCGTGAGCGCGGCCTCAACGTGGTCGACGCCACCTGCCCCTACGTGAAAAAGGTCCACGTGGCCGCCGAGCGCCTGGTGCGTGAGGGCTATCGCGTGGTGGTCGTAGGCGAGCCGGGCCACCCCGAGGTCGAGGGCATTCTGGGCCACGCCGGCGATAACGCGCAGGTCGTAAGCTGCGCCGCCGATGCGGACGCGCTGCCGCTCAAGGGCAAGGTGGGTCTGGTTGTGCAGACCACCCAGACCGCGCAGAACCTGGCCGAGGTCGTGGCCGCCATAACCCCGCGCGTGCAGGAGCTGCGTGTGATCAACACCATCTGCGCCGCCACGAGTGAGCGTCAACAGGCAGCAGCCACACTTGCCAACCGCTGCGACTGCATGGTCGTGGTGGGCGGCAAGAACTCGGGTAACACCCGCCGCTTGGCACAGATCTGCGCCGACGTCTGCGAGCACACCCATCACATCGAGGAGGCTTCCGAGCTACAGGCCGCATGGTTTGCCAACGTACGCCACATCGGCATCACTGCCGGAGCCTCCACCCCGCAAGAACACATCGAACGCGCCGTTGCGCGCATCAAGGAGCTTTGCCGCTAATCATGGACCAGACCGTACCCGCATACGCCGCCGAGGTGGCCGATTACGGGCGCAGCCGCGACCCTGAGCCGGGTGAGGGCGCGCTCGTTAAGAACGTGCGTCCCGAATCGCCCGCGTGGGATGTGGGTATCGAGCCGGGCATGCGCGTGCTCACGGTCAACGGTGAGGCACTCACCGACATGATCGTGTGGCTCTGGGAGGCCGACGAGGACACCGTCGAACTTGAGGTTCTCGACCCGCGCGACAACAGCGTCACCCCCGTGGAGCTCGACCGTTTTCCCGGCGAGGATTGGGGCCTTGAGTTCGACGGCCCCATCTTTGACGGCATGCGTACCTGTGTGAACGCCTGCGTGTTCTGCTTTATGACCATGTTGCCCAAGGGCGGCCGCTCCACGCTCTACATTCGCGACGACGACTACCGCCTGAGCTTTTTGCAGGGCAACTTCGTCACGCTCACGAACCTCACCGACGAAGATGTTCAAAACGTCATCCAACGCAACATGAGCCCCATGAACGTGTCGGTCCACGCCGTAAGCCCCGACGTCCGCCGCCGCATGATGGGCCGCAACGCCCAGCGCGGCATGGACGTGCTCGAGGCCATCATGGCCGCCGGCATAGAGATTCATGCGCAGATCGTGTTGTGCCCCGGCATGAACGACGGCGAGGAGCTGGAAAAGACTCTGCGCTTTTGCGAGGAGCACGAGCAAATCACCAGTCTGGGTATTGTGCCACTCGGTTTTACCAAGCATCAGAACCGTTTTAGCTGGTCCTACAGCGACAAACCCGAACTAGCGCGCGAGACCATCGCCATGATTCGACCGTTCCAGGACCGCGCCTATGAGCGCTTTGGCCGCCACACCTTCCAGATGAGCGACGAGTTCTACCTGGACGCCGGCATCGATCCTCCCGAGGCAGACTTTTACGACGGCTACCCGCAGTACTACGACGGCATCGGCATGATCCGCTCGTATCTGGACGAGACCGACGACGTGCTTGCCGCCGACGCCGAGCGACTGGCCCGCGTCCGCGAGGCCATCGCCGCCCGCAGCCAGCACCTGCTGTGCCTCTCGGGCGCCAGCGCGCGCGACACCGTGGCGCGCTTTGTGGAGTCGCCGCATTGTCTCGGCGGCACCGTCACAGCCATCAAGAACCGCTACTTTGGCGGCAACGTGGACGTGACCGGCCTCATTGTCGCTTGCGACATTCTGGAGCAGCTGCCGCAAGACCTGTCGGGGGTTATGCTCTTTGTGCCTAAGCTCATGTTCAACGCTGACGGCATGACGCTTGACGAGTATTATCGTGACGATTTACTCGCAAGCCTTACCAGTCGCGGCGCCGAGGTTCATGTGGTATCGACCATGCCGCATGAGTTGCTCGATACCCTGGAGCACATCCTTGGCATTGTGCCTGCCGACTCTACTAATTCCGCTGACCCTACCCAATAAAGGAGAGCAGATGAAACCTATCGTCGCCGTCGTCGGACGCCCCAACGTGGGCAAGTCCACGCTCGTTAACCGCCTGGCCCAGACCTCGGACGCCATCGTCCATGAGTCTCGAGGCGTCACGCGCGACCGCTCATACCACACGGCCGATTGGAACGGTCGCGAGTTCACCATCGTCGACACGGGCGGCATCGAGCCGCTCAAGAGCGATGACGTCTTTGCCACGTCCATCCGCGACCAGGCACTCGCCGCCGCCGAGGAAGCCGCCGTCATCCTGTTTGTGGTCGACGGCCGCACCGGCGTCACCGAGGAGGACGAATCGGTCGCCCGCATGCTCAAGCGCTGCGACAAGCCGGTTTTTCTGCTGGTGAACAAGCTCGACAACCCCGATCGCGAGAACGACAGCATCTGGGAGTTCTATTCGCTCGGCATCGGTGAGCCCACGCCGCTCTCGGCCCTTCACGGCCATGGTACGGGCGACCTGCTCGATGACATCGTGGCCCTGCTTCCGGAGGAAGAGGACGAGGTCGCCGATGAGTTCCCCGACGCGCTGAACGTCGCCATCATCGGCCGACCCAACGCCGGCAAGTCATCGCTGTTCAACCGCATCCTGGGCGCCGACCGCTCCATCGTGTCCAACATCGCCGGCACCACGCGCGATGCCATCGACACCGTCGTCGAGCGCGACGGCAAGCACTACCGCATGGTCGACACCGCGGGCATTCGCAAGAAGAGCACCGTATACGAGAACATCGAGTACTACTCCATGGTCCGCGGCCTGCGCGCCATCGACCGCGCCGACGTGGCGCTGCTCGTCGTCGATGCCTCCGTGGGTGTCACCGAGCAGGACCAGAAGGTCATGGGCCTTGCCATCGAGCGCGGCTGCGCCATCGTGGTGCTGCTCAACAAGTGGGACCTGCTCGACGATGACCGCAAGCGCGAGGCCTGCATGGAGACCGTCGACCGCCGTCTGGGCGTCATGGCTCCCTGGGCCCAGTACCTGCGCATCTCGGCCCTGACCGGCCGCAGCGTCGAGAAGATCTGGGCGATGGTCGACGCCGCTGAGAAGACGCGCTCTCAAAAGATCAGTACCTCGCGCCTCAACACGTTCCTCACCGACTTGCGCGAGTTTGGCCACACCGTGGTGGACGGCAAGCGCCGCCTGCGTATGCACTATGTAACCCAGACGGGCGTCAACCCGCCGACGTTCACGTTCTTCGTCAACCACAGCGACCTGGTCAACGACACCTACCAGCGCTACGTGGAGAACCGCATGCGCTCGACCTTCGACTTCGCCGGTACGCCCATTCGACTCTTCTTTAGGAAGAAGGAGCAAAAGGATGCTTAATCCGATCCTGCTGACCGCCATCTGCGCCGTGGTCTCGTTCTTTATCGGGGCGATTCCGTTTGGCCTGATCCTGGGCCGCGTGTTCAACCACACCGACATTCGCAAGGCGGGCTCCGGCAACATCGGCACCACCAACGCCCTGCGCGTAGCCGGCCCCAAGGTGGCCGCGCTCACGCTGCTGCTCGACTGCCTTAAGGGCGCCGTCTGCGTCCTTATTGCGCGTCCGCTCATCGCGAGCGTGGGCTATGGCTTCCCTGTGAGCATCATGGCGCCCGGTGCCGCCGGCGACTGGATGCTCGGCGTCGTTTGCCTGGCTGCTGTGTGGGGACACATCTTCTCGCCCTACCTTAACTTCCACGGCGGTAAGGGTATCGCCGTGGGCCTGGGCGTGATCCTTGCCTGGTACTGGCCCATTGGTCTGTCGCTGCTGGGTATGTTTATCGTTGCCGTCGCCATCACCAAGTTTGTGTCGGTGGGCTCGCTTGCCGCCGCCATCGGTCTTCCCATCGCTGCCTGTGCGGTCTTTCCGTACAGCAGCCTGGGCCTCAAGTTTTGCATGGCGATGATCGGCATCACCGTGGTGTGGGCCCATCGCGCGAACATCAAAAAGCTCATGACGGGTAAGGAGTCCAAGCTCTCGTTTACCAAGCGCGTCACCGAGCCCGACGATAAGTAGGAGAGAGTCATGAATGTTGCGCTGATTGGCTCCGGCTCCTGGGGAACCGCCGTCGCCGGCCTTGCCGCCGCGCGAGCCGAGCGCGTGACCATGTGGGCCCATAGCGAGCAGACGGCCGCCGGTATCAATGGCGAGCACCGTAATCCCCGCTATCTGGTGGACTACGTGCTGCCGGAAAACGTTGTCGCCACGACGGACTTGGCGCAGGCGCTCGACGGCGCGGAGGCCATCATCTTTGCCGTGCCTTCGACGCACCTGCGCGACGTCTGCCACCAGGCGGCGCCGTTCATCGCTGACGAGACGCCGGTTCTGTGCCTCACCAAGGGCATCGAGCCCGAGTCCGGACTACTCATGAGCGAGGTCATCGCCAGCGAGATCGGCAACGAGTCGCGCGTGGCGGCGCTCTCGGGCCCCAACCATGCCGAGGAGAT
>CABUCQ010000055.1 GCA_902490095.1 uncultured Collinsella sp. | reverse complement strand
CGAACTAAACAGCCAGGCACGCCAGGAGGACTCACATGATCAAGATCACCGTCCCAGCAACAAGCGCCAACTTGGGCATTGGCTACGATACCCTCGGCATGGCCGTCAGCCTCTACTCGCACTTCACCTTCGAGCGCGCCGACAAACTCACCATCACGGGCTGCCCCGAGGAATTCCAAAACGAGAACAACCTGGTCTACGTTAGCTTTGTCGATGCACTGGCCGCATGGGGCGAGCCGGCCTTCCCCGTCGCCATCGACATTCAGACTGACGTTCCCGTCGCCCGCGGCCTGGGCTCCAGCTCCACCTGTGTCGTCGCCGGCATTATGGCCGCCGCCGCGCTGACAGGCCACACCGTCGACCGTGCCGAGCTCGTCCGCATTGCCACCGAGGTCGAGGGCCATCCCGATAACGTCGCCCCCGCTATCCTGGGCGGCGCCGTCTGCTCCTTTACGCCGACCGATTCGCTCCCCCAGTGCCTGCGCTACGAGGTGAGCGATCGCCTGCGTTTTATTACCGTGATTCCGCCTTACGAGGTACACACGAGCGAGGCACGCAAGGTCGTGCCGCAGGAGATTCCGCTCTCCACCGCCGTATGGCAGATGGGCCGCATCGCCGGCATGACGCGCGGTCTTGAGTCCGGCAACCTCGACCTGATTGCCGCCGCCAATGACGACCGCATCCAGGAACCCTATCGTCGTCGTCTGATTCCCGACTACAACGCCGTGCGCGACACCTGCCTTAACGGCGGCGCCAAGACCATCTGGATCAGCGGATCGGGCTCGACCCTTATGGCTGTGACCGACGACACCATCGTGGCAAAGTTCCTGCAGGTCAAGCTGCGCGAGCAGTTCCCTAAGTGTGATACGCATATTCTGACGTGCGACACGGAAGGCGCTCAAATCGAGTACCTGTAGACATCGCCGATCGGTCTGTCCGGGCCACCCAGGGGCATCCCCTTAAAAACGTCCTCGCACTTGAGGCCCGCTTATCCTGCTCCTTCGGAGCTGCGGATAAGCGGGCCTCGTGCTGCGGAATATTTTTAAGGGGATGCCCCTGGGTGGCCCTATGGCAACGTGGCGAGCGATGTCTACAGGGACCCACGCTTTGAAGGGGCGCCGGGCTGATAATTTGGCTCTTTATTGGGGAGGGCTCTTGCTAGGCTGGGGCACTTATTAGAGGCAGGCTTCGGCGATGCGGCGCTTGAGTTCGTCGATGCCGGTGCCGGTCTGGGAGCTTGTGATGATCACGTTTTCGGCAGGGACGTTGAGTTGCTTTTTGATGGCAGCTGCCTGGCGGGCCTGCTGGGTGCGGCTGAGCTTGTCGGCCTTGGTGAGGCAGACGATAAAGTTGAACTCGTTGCCCTGCAGGTAGTCGATCATGTCATGGTCGAGCTTACTGGGGTCATGGCGAATGTCCACTAGCGACACAACCAAGTTAAAGCTGCGCTCGGAGTCGAAGAAGTCGCCGATGAGCTCGGCCCAGCGGTCGCGCTCGGCCTTGGAACGACGGGCGAAACCGTAGCCCGGCAGGTCCACAAAGTGCACGTCGTCGGCCTCGAAGAAATTGATGTTGCTCGTCTTGCCCGGCGTGCTCGAAACCTTCACCAGGTTCTTGCGGCCAAAGAGCTTGTTCATGATGGACGACTTGCCCACATTTGAGCGGCCAACGAAGCTCACCTCGGGACAGGTGGACTCGGGGATCTGCGAAACCTTGCCGTAGCTGGCGACGAACTTGGCAAGCTGGTAGTTAATGGAATCGGCCATGGACACTCCTTGGTCGTAGGATCTTGCAAAAAACGCGCTATTGCGCAGCGGCAATGCGTCGAACGATATCGAGCGTGATATCGCTTGCGGCACGCGCATACTCGAACAAATCGAACTCGCGGTCGCAAATCGCATCATACGCCTCGTCACAATTATCGCTGATAGCACGCAGCACCAGGCAATCGACACCATTTTTGGTTGCGACATGGGCAATTGCCGCGCCCTCCATGCCGACACAATCGGCATGCGTCGCCTCGATGGCATCATTGCGCATAGCGGCGCCCGTCACAAAGCGGTTACCCGTGGCAATCGTGCCGACCAGGAACTGCTTTGCGCCCTCGTTCGAAGCGGTCGCATTTGTCGAAGCATCAACAAACCCACGCTCAGCAAGCACATCGGCGGCAATATCGACCAGCGCAGGCGTCGAGACAAACTCCTCGAGCCCCGGTGCAGACTCGGCGATAAGCGCGGTATCGGTATCTAGATAGCGCAGGCATTTGCCAATGACGACATCGTCGATATGGAGCTTGGGATTCAGGCCACCTGCGATACCAGAAAACACAACTGCCTGTGGAGCATACTTGCTAATGAGGTGCTGTGTTGCGGCGGCAGCGTTTACCGTGCCCATACCCGCCGTCGTGGCGACAATCGACAGGCCGTCGAGCCCGCCGGTCACAACGTTCAAGCCCGCCTCCTGTACCATGCAAACGTTGCTCAACTCTTCCTTAATCTGCATGATCTCTTTTTCGAGCGCACCGATAATCGCGATGGTAGCCATGCCATTCCCCAAACCTATACGAAATTCTCAACCACGGTATGGTACCAGCATTTTGTTTGACCTCGTCAAACGAACACGTTAGGCCAGCGCAGCTCGGGTATCAAAGAATGTCTTAGCAATCACAGTCACCAGCTCACTCGAGCGATCGCTCCATGGCATCGATGTCATGATGCTCATAATGTAGATGTCACCGTCGACATCGATGAGGCCAGCATCACACGTCGCATTGCAACCTGCCTCGCTAATCCAGCCGGCCTTGTTGCGCACCAAGGCATGGTCGTCCGCAATGCCGTCGCGGATAAAGGACCGGGTCGTAGAGGTCAGAAGGCCCGACAGCCATTGCGACGTCTCGCTATCACGGCTCAAATACTCGCTCATCTCGCGCCACAACTTGGCCGAGGTGCGCGGGCAATAGGTGGGAAAATCACTCATCGGATCGAGTGCGGTATCGTAATCGATGCCAAGACTGGCAATCCAATCCTCGTAACTGACACGGTCAAACGCCGCGCGTAACGCAATAAACGAATCGTTGTCCGAATTAACGACCGCGGCATCGATCAGGTCGCGCACCGTCTGCCAACCCATGTTGTAGCCACCATAGGTGCCAAGGGAATCATCGAGTGAAACCTGACCCGTCTCGACCAGAGATTCGCAGATGTACAACGCATAGAGCGCCTTATAGCTACTCGCACCGTAAACCTCGACATCGGGGTTATACGTCACGCCCTTGCCGCTTGACAGGTCGTAGAACACCACACCCACATCGCCTAGCTCCTGCGCCCGACTCAGGGCATCCTGGAGCAAGGCAAGGCTCTCATCCTCCAAGGTAGGAGTCTTGTTATCCACCAACGAGAAGGTCTGAACGGCATCACCCGAAGGGATATCGTTGAAGTCCGCCTTCGAAAGTCTCGTCTTGAGATCTGCCGACGCTTTGGACTTTGAAACCTTCTCGTTTTGCGTCTGTACCGTTGACGCATCTGAGTGTGCCATTCGCTCCGACGCGTAGGTTTTGGCGGTAATTCCGAGGATAATAACCGCCAACGTTAGCATCCCAATGGCGGCAATCTTCGTCACGCGGATGCGAGCGTCAGCAAGGCCACGCGAAGGCGTGCCCTTCGTCTCATATCTGCTGCTATGCTGCGGCATATACTCGTCCCGCGATGCGTTGTTTCGCACGTGGTCTCCTGACTGCTACCGTTCATATACGAGCAGCATAATACCGAGCAGGCATTTCTTTCCAAAGATATTCAGCGGCGTTTAAGGCGTCTTTAAAGAAACCACAAGCGTATTTATCCAAATGGCGCGATTCTGTTGCGCATCTCCGCCCAAAACGCAGTTGCGGTGGAATAGTTCCTATTTGGTCGGCATAAGCCGAAAAACAAGAACTATTCCACCGCAACTTGACGGGGCTCTTTGGCAATCAACTTGGTGCCCAGGGGCACTCATTTAAGTCTGTCCCCAATGAGTGCCCTTGGGGGCGAAAATGGATCGCTAGCCGATGGCGTTTTTGAGTTCCGCGCGGCGCTTTTTCATGCCCGTCATGACAGCGTTGCGCAGCTCGGGCATGCGCGCGGTATCCATCTGTGGAACGCCCTCGAGCTTATAGGGAATGCCCAGCTGCTCATACTTGACAACGCCCATCGTGTGATACGGCAGCATTTCCAGACCGACCACGTTATGCCACGGGGCGATCAGGCGACCGAGCTTCTCGCATTCCTCCACCGTATCGGTGATACCCGGCACTACCACGTGGCGAATAACAACCTTAATCTTGCGACGGGCAAGCTCATCGCCAAACGCCAGAATGCGTGCGGGATCGCAACCGGTCAGCTTTTTATGCTCGACGGGATCGGCATGTTTAATGTCGAGCAGCACCATATCGGTCTCGTTGAGTACGGCATCGAACTTCTCGGGATGGTTGGGGTCAAACGCATAGCCGCAGCTGTCGAGGCAGGTATGCACGCGGCCATCGGGGTTGTTGTGCATTGCACGGAACAGATCGGCCAAAAACTCGGGCTGCAGGAGCGGCTCGCCACCCGAAACCGTAATGCCGCCGCTGCGGTAAAACTCATGGTTACTCTGGAACTCGTCCATCAGGTGCTCGACAGTCACCATGGTGCCGCCGTTAACAGACCAAGTATCGGGATTGTGGCAATACGCGCAGCGCATGGGACAGCCTTGGACAAACACTACGAAGCGGATGCCGGGACCGTCGACCGTTCCCATCGTCTCGATCGAATGCACGCGACCCAGGGCAAACGCAGAGTCCTCGGGACGAGCGTCCACACCCTCGAGCGTCATCTCAGCCATTCCCGCTACCTTGCCTCTCTTTGGTTTTAGTTACATAAATACCAGAGCCATTCTAGCCCATACGCATGATGGCGAAACGGTTTAGCGGTCAATTGGGTTGTTCTATTTGACCCCACGCAAGAGCGGCGGGTAGGTTGTCGCAACCCGCCCGCCGCCGAGGCAATAGAAATCGATAGACGCCAGGCCTTACGCCTTGAGCGTGAGCACCGCGCCGAAGGCGGTCGGGCCGCAATGGCTCGAGATGACGCCGCCGACCTGAGTCCAGGTAATGTCCTTAAAGCCCAGGTCGTGCGCATAGACTTCCATGTCGTCGCGCAGCTCCTGGGAAAGGCCTACCGAATACGCCAGGCCAATGTGCGAGTAGTCAATCTCGCCCTTCGCAACCATGTGGTCAATAAAGGCACGGGCGCATTTGAGCATAGAGCCGCGGAACTTCTTGGTCGCCACGAACTTGCCGCCCGTTACCTCAATGCAGGGCTTAATCTTAAGCAGGTGGGCGCCAAGGAACGCGACGTTGGACAGACGACCGCCCGCCTTAAGAAAGGCCAGGTCGGTAGGAACAAAGCCCAGCAGCACGCGGTCCATGACGGAGTTCGTAAATGCAAAGATCTCGTCGACGGTGGCATCGGGGTGAGCCTCGATGTATTTGGCGGTCTCGACGGCAACGAGCGACTGGCCCACCGAGACAAAACGCGTATCCATGGAGAATACGTAGTCGCGGCCCTTAGCCGCAATCTTGGAGGACTGATGCGAGCAAGTCGTGACTTCGGAGTACGCAAGATGCAGAATGGTCGCACCGGGCTGCTCAGCGTGAATGCGGTCGTACACGTGAGCAAAATCCGCAGGCGCACAGCCACTGGTCTTGGGCATCACGCCAAACTCGTTGCAGCGCGAGTAAATCTCGAGCGGATCGATGGAGCCGTCCTCGACGGTCTCGTCACCAATCGTGACATGCATGGGCACGCGCACGATGCCGTAGCGCTCGCAGAGCTCCGGCGTCACATCCGACCCAGACTCAACCACGATTACGTACTTGCCCATTATTATCACGACCCATCTCGACATTGGCTTTTCAATACATGGCACGCGCCGCCGCACTGTTGCACAACGGCGTCCAAGCGCCAAAGAGACGCCGCCCCTTGCGCACAACAAAGGACAGCGTCTCCCTGGAAAACTCCGTGCTAACCTGAGATTCTACACGGTTTATTACTAAGTGTTACTTACTCCGCAAACGGTCGCTATACGCGATAAACGGTAGTTGGCCGCGGCAACTGCGATTCATTTCGCCCAGCAAGTCCAATCGTGCCCCATGCACGGTTAATGCACGAGGCGGTAGAAATTCATCGATGCCGCACCCTCGGCATGCAACCCCATCGCCGAAACCGCCGGCGAATAGGTACGGCTCGTAAGTGCCGCCTCGCCGCCATTTGCAAAAATCTCGACCATCGTAGTGTCCGAAAGCACGCGCAGGTCGCGAAGCTCGCTGAGCTCGATCGACCTCTGGTCGCGCCCATAGCCTTCGTCACCCATGTCGAGGGTAAGCATCCCGTCTGCATAGCGCACAAAGACACCCTTGCGAATCTCGAGCTCGACCATCTTGGCGCCCTCACAGGAAACCACAAGATCAAACAGGCGGCCCGGCT
Source organism: uncultured Collinsella sp. (assembly GCA_902490095.1). Lineage (GTDB taxonomy): Bacteria > Actinomycetota > Coriobacteriia > Coriobacteriales > Coriobacteriaceae > Collinsella. The sequence continues at coordinate 5,467 of CABUCQ010000055.1, read as the reverse complement.
CCTCAACGGTTTCACCGCCTGTCGCGCGAACGCAGTCGCCGCGCATCCTCTCAATCTCGTGCGCCGGCTGCTGGCAGAGCTTACCATCGCGCATGCTCAGCTCTCGCGGCACCGTCAACGCGCACTGCCACCCGCGCGCCACCGTCGGGTTTTCTGCCGTCGCATCGGGGCAACCCGACCATCCGATCATCAAACGCCGGCCTGCAGCATCCTCAAAGGACTGCGGAGCATAGAAATCAAAACCGGCATCGACCATCGGGGGCATGCCCTGCCCGACGATTTTAAAGCTCGGCGCCTCCCAATCGGCCTCGATAGGGAACCACACGCACTGATGCGGATTGCGGTAACGCCAACCATCGGCAGGCACACCCTGCGGACAGCAAACGAGAATAAGCTCGCCATCGAGCTCAAACAGATCGGGGCACTCCCACATAAAGCCAAAGTTCTCGTCCAGCTCAATGCGCGTCGCATAGCTCCAGACCCCTAAATCACGCGAAGTATAGACAAGCACGCAGCCACGGTCGTCTTTCGTACGAGCGCCCAGAACCATGTAGTAGATACCATCGTGCTCAAGGATCTTGGGGTCGCGCACGTGCGTACCGATATCGTCGGGGTAATCGACTGGTCCAACAGCCATGCGCTTCTCGCCCAATTCGTCGGGATTCTCGGCAACCATATGAATTTGGTTTTGCTCACGGCCCGTCAACACGTAGTCGTAATCATCGCGGTCAAAATGCTTGACGTTGCCGGTATAGAAGTAGTGAATCTTGCCATCACGTACAAAGGCAGAACCAGAATACGCTCCGCTCGAATCCAAATCGGAATCGGGGAACAGCACGGGGCCGTGATTCTCGTACGTCACAAAATCCTTTGTCGTCAGATGGTTCCAAAGCACTGGACCGCCATGCGCAGCATCGAAAGGATCGTATTGATGATAGATGTGATACGTATCACCAATCTGAACCAAACCGTTGGGGTCGTTGAGCCAGCCAAGCTCAGGCTCCACATGGAACAGAAGCCTATCGGGGTCGGACGCGATGCGAGCCGCCGTCTCATCCTGTCCGGCACGCCACTGCTCATAGTCCGCGCGTGTCACCTTGTTTTTTTGATTTAACATCGCCGTTGACTTTCTCGTCTATGGGGAAGGACGCTCGACTCACACGAGTCGAACGCCCTTCCTCAAATGGACTTATCCGCACATTGCACTGAATGGCTCAACTAGAAGCTGACATCGAAGCCAGCGCCAGCGCCCTCTTCATCGGTGGTCGGCACGCCCTTTGCCTTGTTGTAGGCAAAGATCAAGACGATCGGCACGATAAAGGCGATGAGATTGCCTGCCACATACCACACGAGGGTCTCGGGCGTGACGATGAGCAGGCCAAGCACGCCGGTCAGACCCTGACCGATAGCGCGCACCTCAAAGAGCTTGACGAAGGCACCGCCGCAGCCTGCACCGATGCATGCGCAGATGAACGGAATGATCGAATAGCGCATGTTTGCAGCAAAGATAGCGGGCTCGGAGATTCCGACCAGCGTCGGGATAAAGGACGACATGCAGATGTTGCGCTCTTTGGAGTGCTTCTTGTGAATGAGGTACATACCGATGGCGCCGCCGCCCTGGGCGATGATGGAAACCGACCAGATGGCCTGGATGTAGTTGAAGCCAGTCGTGGCAACAAGGTTTGCCTCGATACCCTGGATGAACTGATGCGTACCGGTAACGACGAGCGGCTGCAGGAACGCGGCGAAGACAAAGGCACCAAAGACGCCCATCCTGTTGTACAGGATATCGATTACGCCGGCGAGGACGTCACCGATCAGGTTACCGAGCGGGCCGAACACGGTGAACAGGGCGACGTTAGCAAGAATCAGGGTAACGGTCGGGACAAAGACGAACGAAACGACCTCGGGGATGTACTTCTGGGCAATCTTTTCGACCTTGGCCATAAACCAGGCAGTCAGGATTGCGGGGAACACACCGCCCTGGAAAGCAACCATGGGAATGGATAGCGGACCGAAGTTCCAGTACTCAGCACCCGTCGGGTCCATAACGAACGTGTTGCGGTTCATAAGGCTCGGGTGAACCATGACGATACCGACGAGGATGCCCAGGATCGGGTTACCGCCAAAACGCTTGACCGCGCTGTACATAACCAGGACAGGCAGGTAGTCGAACGTGGTGGCGATAATGGCAAAGAAGCTTGCGAGGTTCTTGAGGAACTCGCTGTGGTCGGCGAGGCTGCCCTCCATGCCAAAGAGGCCGTTGGCAACGATCAGCGACTTAAGGCCGATGATGATTGCAGCGCCGACGAAGGCGGGAATGATGGGGATAAAGATGTCCGAGAATACCTTGAGGACCGAGAAGAACTTGCCCTTCTTGTCCGCCTCGGCGCCCTTGACCTCGGAAGCACTGATCTCCTTAACGCCCGTCAGAGCCATAAACTCATCGTAAACCTTGTTGACGGTACCGGTACCGAAGATGATCATGAGCTGGCCGCTGTTGTACAGCACGCCCTTGACGCCATCGATGTTCTCGAGCTCGGCCTTGTTGTATTTGCTCGTATCCTTGAGCACCAGACGCAGACGGGTCACGCAATGCGTGGCGCCCTCGATGTTCTCCAGTCCGCCGACGTTGTCGACGACTTGCTGGGACACTGCCTTGTAGTCCATGTTCCTCTCCATTCCTTTTCTAAATCATAAAACGGTTCGTTGCCGCTACAGAGACGCGATCGTTGCGTTTGCGCACTTGAGCGCACCGTCGGTGACGGTAAGCGCCACACCCTGGCCCTGCTTGTTGCAGAAGCGAGCGTTGAGCGCAACATCATCGACAAAGATGGTCGCGATGTCGTCGTCGACGACCAGACGCACATGGTGAGTGCCCTCGCCCTTAAAGAACAACGGACGCTCGAGGCCCATGTTGTTGACCTGGAACCACGGGTACTGGGGAGCCGGCGTGAACTCGAGCTTGCCCTCGCGCAGGTTGGCGCGGAACTCATAGGCAAGACCAGTCTCGGCGTCCTCGGCGAACTTGACCGAGAAGCCGGCAGCGTTACCGCCGAGCTCAATGTCGGCATCGAGCAAGTAGGTGGAGCCGGCATCCGCGGCGAGCACCTGCTCGACCTTGCCCGACTCGCAGGAAAGCTCAAAGGTCTCGACAGCCTTGCCCTCGCCAAAGGCGCCAAGCATGCTGTCGGGGAGCTTGGTGCCGAGCGTTCCGTCGGCACGCTGAACGATCTCGAGGGGCATAAAGGTGCCACCCCACAGGTAAGAGCTGGGGTCACCGCCCTCGTCACGCGTAGGAACCCAACCAAAGAGAACGCGGCGCTCACCATCAAATGCGGTACGCGCGGCATAGTACGCGCGGCCATCGAAGGAATCGTCCGCAGGAGTGATCCAAGGACCGTTGATAGAGCGAGACATGCGGTAACGGGTCTTGTTGCCATCACTGTACTCGGAGAACACCAGATACCACCAGTCGCCCATCTTAAAGAGATCAGGCATCTCGAACATGGTGTACAGGCCCGGATTCCACCAGTCGCCCTGGAACTCCCAGGTATCCAGGTCCTTGGAGGTGAACTTGACCAGACGACCGGTCATCAGACGCTTGTCCTCGCCCACACGCGTGCCGAGGATGAGCATGTACTCTTCGTTCTCCTCATCCCAAAGCACAAAGGGATCGCGCCAGTTGCGGTCATCGTAACCCTCCTGGGGCGGAAGCAGCGTCTCGGCGATGTTCTTCTCCCACTTGACGGCGTCGTCACTCGTTGCGTGAAGAAGAACCTGCTTCATCAAGCGTGCCTTGACCTTATCGCGATTGCAACCAGTGTAGAGCGCATGGTACTTGTCGCCCACCTTAAACACCGTGCCGGCATAAACATACTGGTCGACTTCCTCGTCGCCGCCACGCTCAAGGCTCTCGCCAAAGTCTTTGTAATTGACGAAGTCCTTGGTTGTCGCGAGTGCCCAGCCAAACGGCTCTCCGAAAGGTCCGGGGTTTCGCGTGTCACGCTGATGATAGAGATAGAACGTGCCGTCCTCGCCGTACGGCATGATGTCGCCTACCCAAATTCCCTCAGGCTGGTAATACACCTTGTGCATCCGAGACTTCCTTTCTCACGAGATACTAACTCGGTACAACTGCAAGATATGTCAATCGTTTTCATATGTCAAACGTTTTCACACCAATACGTCTTTTCGCAGTTCCAGTCGTCGGCAAACGGTTGACATATGCCGGTGAACGGTCATCAGAGGCGTTTGAGGAATTCTTTTGGCACGGGATGAACTACGCGGTTTTGCCCTCAATGAGTTCAACGGGGAGCTTGATATTCGATTCGGGATTATCGCCGTTAATAAGAGCGATGATGGATTGCGCCGCGAGCTCTCCGATGCGATCGATATCTTGACGTACGGTTGTTAAGTCAGGCATAAACGTCATAGTTCGGCGGGCACCATCCGCGCCCACGACCTTAATATCGTCTGGAGCGCTCAAGCCGCGCTGCTTCATCACGTTGAGACAGATGGCCGCCATCGTATCGTCTCCCGCAAAGATGCCGTCAATATCGGGGTTCTCATCGAGGATCTTCGCAACGACCGCGCCCTTTTCGTCGTCGGGCTTAACGAACTCAACCTCACGGACAAGCGCGGACAGACCGGCCTGCTCAACAACATCGAGGTAGGCATCGGTACGCTTATTGGCAGGCATGCGCATGCGGCTATTGCTGCGCAGGCACAGGATACGCCTGCAGCCGTCATCAATCAGACGGCGCGTGGCGAGCTCGCCGATGCCATAGCTGTCACTTGCAATCTGGACAGAGCCCTCGCCGAGATCGCAGTCGATGCCAACCAGGCTCAAGCCCATCTCGGCATATGCCTCGGCACCGATATTGAGGGAGTTGACGATGACACCGTCGACCATATTGCGGCGGAGCATGTCAATATAGGAACGCTCAAGATCGGGTCGATTGGCGCTGTTGCACAGCAACATCTTAAAGCCGTTTTCCGCTAACGTGCGCTCGACCGCCTGCACAACCTGAGCATGGAACGGGCTGCTCACAAAGGGAACGATCATACCGATAAGATTCAGGCGACCGTTGAGCATGGCACGGGCGATATCGTTGGGCGTATAGTTGATGCGCTCCATCGCGGCATGGACCTTATCGCGGGTCTCTTGGCTAATATAGCCGCGATTATTAAGCACGCGAGATACCGTAGTAGGCGAAACCCCCGCCACCGCTGCAACTTCCTTGATGCCAGGCTTAGCAGAATCCTTAGAACGAGCGCCCTCGCGAGCCATAGCACCCTCCCCCATCAACATGTCAAACGTTTACATACGAACAAAGCATACCCCAACAACAGCGGGAAGACGGTAACAGCACAAGTAAGTAAACGACTCATCCAAATAATTAGGAGAGTTCCGCCTAAAGGGTGACTACACAGGACCCCCGCCGGGGCTGTTTGGGCTACCTCC
>CABUCQ010000054.1 GCA_902490095.1 uncultured Collinsella sp. | reverse complement strand
GCAGCGAGGGTGCAGTCGCCGGCGCAGACGGAAGAGACCAACTTGATGTTGAACTCACGCTTGGCGTACCAGATGTCCTCGCCATTGGAGAAGTAAGCGTCGCCGCGGCTACCACGGGTGAGCAGCACGTTCTGGACGCCGGCGTCGTGGGCGAGCTTCATGGCAACGCGGACCTCGTCGTCGGTGTCGACCGGCACGCCGAAGATGGCCTTCATCTCGTGATGGTTCGGCTTGATGAGCAGCGGCTTCTTGTGAGCGAGCTCCTTGAGCTTGTCGGAGGACAGGTCCAGGACGACGTCGGCGCCACGGGCCTGAGCATGCTCCATGACCTGAGCCAGGAAGTCGGGCGTAGCTTTGGGAGGCACAGAACCGGAGACAATCAGGCACTCAAGATCGCCCGCGGTGTCCAGGATGTTGTAGAGCTCCTTCTGGTGCTCCGGCGTAATCGGTGCGCCGGGGTTAAGGATGCCGTACTCGTGCTGGCCATCGTTGACGTAGGTGTTGATACGCGTGATGCCGTCGGTCCAGACCGGGCGGCACAGGCAACCCAGGTTCATGACCTCCTCGACGATGAACTTGCCCGTGAAGCCGGCGAAGAAGCCGAGTGCGACGGTGTCGACGCCCATCTTCTTAAAGGCGAAGGACACGTCGAGGCCCTTACCGTTTGCCGTGTAGCTGGCCGAGCCGGTGCGGACGTTCTCGTCGGGCTCGAGCGGAGAGCTCGAAACCGTCATGTCGACAGCCGGGTTAGCGGTTAGCGTGTAGAACATTTACAGTACCCCCTGTATATGTGAGGGCCGCGTGGCCGGCCCATTCCAACCACGCGGTTACCTCTGATACCAAATTAGCGAGCTGCGGACTCGAGCAGTGCCTTGACCTCGGCGGCGGTGTTGCAGGCGAGCGCCTTCTCGGCGAGCTCGTCGCACTCGGCCTTGGTCCACTGACTGATGGTCTTGCGGGCGCGCAGGATGGACGGAGCGCTCATCGAGAACTCCTCCAGACCCCAGCTGATCAGCAGCGGCTCAAGCAGCGGATCGGCAGCGGCCTCGCCGCACATACCGACCATGATGCCGGCCTTCACGCCGCTCTCGATGATGTTCTTGAGCGAGCGGAGCACGGCGGGATAGTACACCTGGTACAGGTTGGAGATGGTGTCGTTGCCACGGTCGGCGCACATGGTGTAGCCGATCAGGTCGTTGGTGCCGATGGAGAAGAAGTCGGCGACCTCGGCCAGGCGGTCAGCGAGCAGCGAAGCGGCAGGCGTCTCGACCATGATGCCGACCTCGATGTTCTCATTGAACTTGCGACCCTCTTCGGTCAGCTCGGCCTTGCACTGCTCGACGAGCTCCTTGACGGCCACGACCTCCTCGACGCAGGTGACGAGCGGGATCATGATCTTGACGTCACCGAAGGCGCTGGCGCGCAGCAGAGCGCGGAGCTGGACCTTGTACTGGTCGGGATTGGCCAGGCAGTAACGCACGGCGCGGAAGCCCATGAAGGGGTTGTCTTCCTTGACCATGTGCAGGTACGGGATCTCCTTGTCGCCGCCCACATCGAGCGTGCGGATGATGACCGGAGCACCCTTGAGCGCGCTGGCGACCTTGCGGTAGGCGTTGAACTGCTCCTCCTCGGAAGGAAGCTCGGCAGAGTCCATGAACAGGAACTCGGAGCGGAACAGACCGATGGCCTCGGCATCGTGATCGAGCGCGTTGGGCACGTCATCGGGGTTACCGATGTTGCAGGCGATGATCTTCTTGATGCCGTCGGCAGTCACAGAAGGCTTGCCGCGGAAGGCCTCGAGAGCCGCCTTCTCGGCAGCGAAAGCCTCGGCCTTGGCGGTGTAGGCGGCAAGCGTCTCCTCGTCGGGATCGGCCTCGACGACACCCTTGCCACCGTCGACGACGACGGTCATGCCGTTGCGCAGTGCGGTGCAGCTGTTGGAAACCGAAAGGACAGCCGGGATCTCGAGGGCGCGTGCGATAATCGCGGAGTGCGACGTGCGGCCACCGGTCTCGGTGACGATACCGGCAACGTGGGCCTTATCGATCGTGGCGGTCATGGACGGCGTGAGGTCGTGCACGACAACGACAGTGTTCTCGGGCAGGACGGAGAGGTCGACGACCTCCTTGCCCAGCAGCTCGGCCAGAATACCGGTGCGGATGTCGGCGATGTCAGCCGCGCGAAGACGGAACATCTCGTCGTCCATGGACAGGAACATGTTCTCGAACATGGTCGAGGTGTCCATGAGCGCCTGCTCGGCGCAGGTACCGCCGTCAATGGCGGCGTTGATGGCGTCGGTCATACCCGGATCCTGAGCCAGAACAATGTGTCCGCTCATGATCTCGGCCTCGGCCTCGCCCACCGTCTCCTTCATGTGGTCGGCCTGAGCCTGGGTCTTCTCGCAGAAGACCGAAAGAGCGGACTGATAGCGCTCCTTCTCTGCTGCCGAATCAGCAACCTCGTGCGGCTCAAACGTCAAGTCGGGATCGACGGCGACCATGACGGTGCCGATACCGATGCCCTCGGAAGCGTTGACTCCCTGATACATTCCCATTCCTCTCTCCGTGTCATGTGATAAAGCGTTTTGCCATATCCATGACAAAAGAGCGCAGTTACCTTACAACAGGTCACTGCGCCCCCAAATATGAACTTAGTTGTTCAACATGCGACCCGTTTGAGTTCTACTCGCCAAGACCGCTCTTGATGAGCTCGATGGCAGCAGCCAGAGCCTCGGCCTCGTCGGCGCCGTCGCACTTGACCTCGACCTCGGTACCGCAGGGGATACCAGCAGCCATGAGGGCCATCGGGGACTTGCCGTTGACCTCCTTCTCGGGGGTGACGACCGTCACGTCACAGGCGTACTTGCCCATGGTGGAGGCGAACAGACCAGCCGGACGCATGTGCAGACCCTGAGGATTAACGAGGGTAGCCTTCTCAGAAACCATAGTTGACTCCTTTTTTGTGTTTAACCCCTGTCATGTATGTGGCAGGAGTCAGATTCACGACGTTGTTTATATTAACTCACATCAAACGGTTTTTCATTATGTTTCAGACGAATTCTTGGACAGATGTGTTTGTCGTCCGCTTGCTCGCCCACGGGGGCCCGTGCGCGGCCTGTGAGATTTCCTGCTCTACAGTCCTGCTCGCACGAAGAGCACATTAAGTGCTCTTCGGCTCGTGCGGAACTCGCGATAAATCTCACAGGCCGCGTCCGGGCCTCCGTGGGCGAGCAAGCTGGGGAAACTCAGTCGGTCCAGAGTAATATCGACCAAACGGAATTCTGGCTGATAGTCTGTCCGCACTAAAGACTCGGCAAGCAGGACCGTCTATGCCCATCTCTGTAAGTTGCGGTGAAATAGGGACTGGATTTGGGGTTGAAACGGTTAAACAGTCCCTATTTCACCGCAACTTATGGGAGGGGCAAGAAAAAAGGCGGGGGCTCCTGGTGGAGTCCTCGCCTTTTGTACAGGGGGCGATGTAAATCGCTAGCCGTGGGGTTAGACCAGACGGGCGTTGATCGTCTTGGCGATCTCGGCGGCGTTGGTGGAACCCTTGACGGTGGCACGGAAGTCCTCGTCCATGAGCGCCTCGGCGACCTTGGACAGAATCTTGAGATGCGTGGTGCCAGCCTGGGCACCGGGGATGAGCAGGGCGATAGCCACGTTGACGGGAGCGCCGTCCATGGTGTCCCAACCGGTGACGCCGGAGTCGTCCTTGACGACGATAACGGCGGCCTCGGTAATGGCATCGGACTTGGCATGCGGAATGGCGAAGCCCTCCATCATGCCCGTGGTACCCTCGGCCTCGCGGGCCAGGAAGGCGTTCATCACGGCATCGGCGTCGCTCGCGACACCGGCCTTGACGGCCTGGTTGGAGACAAAGCTCAGAGCCTCGTCACGAGAAGCGAAGTCCTCGGCGACAAAGACGTTCTCGACCTTCACGAAGTCGGCAGCCTCGGCCTTGGGGGCCTCGACGGCAGCGGCCTTGGGGGCCTCGACCGGCTGAGCAGCGGCGGCGGGAGCTGCCTTCTGGTTCTTCTCGAAGTCGTACTTCTTGAAGGCCACGAACAGGATGCCACCGACAACAGCGCCGATGAGGATCGCGAGGACCCAAAGCGGACCGTTCTCGACAACGGGCAGGACCAGGAAGCCACCGTGAGGCGCCGGATCGTGAACGTTGAACATAATGGTCAGGATCGAAGCGATAGAGGAACCGAGCATCATGATGGGCATGACGGGCCAGATGTTCTTGGTCATGAACGGAATGGCGCCCTCGGTGATGTGGGTGCAACCAAGGATGAGGTTGACGATACCGGCGTCATGATCCTCCTGGCTGAAGTACTTCTTGCCGACGACGACGGCGAAGGTGGTGATCAGCGGCGGAACGATGCAGGCGGCGGAGACGGCAGCCATGAAGTTGGTGCCGAAGTTGTAGGTATCGGTGCCAACACCGGCGGCCAGAGCCTCGGTGAGCATAGCGGTACCGGTGACATAAGCAGCCTTGTTGACCGGGCCGCCCATGTCAACGGCGCACATGCAGCCGATGGCAAGACCCAGGACGATGGCGCCAGAAGCGGACAGACCCTTGAGGAAGTCCATCATGGCGGTGTTGATGGCAGCCATGGGGCCGGAGATGCCGAGCATCACGAGGCCGACGATGGCAGTCGAGAACAGCGGGTACAGGAAGATGGCCTTGAGGCCGTCCAGGTTCTTGGGCAGACCGGCAAAGACCTTCTCGAGCAGCAGGATGACATAACCAGCGAGGAAGCCGCCGACGATGCCGCCCAGGAAGCCGAAGCCCACGCCAGCGCCGCCAGCGTCGATCATACCGGTCTCGGCGTTAACGGGCAGGCCCTGGATGGCGATCATACCGGCGACGAAGCCGGGGACGAGCGCTGGGCGCTTGCCGATGGACTCGGCGATGTAGGCGGAAAGCACGGGAACCATGAGGTTCATGGCAATGCCGCCGATGATCTTGAGCATAGCGGCGAAGGTGTTGTAGTCAGACGCCGTCGAATCGAAGGACGTGATGCCCCACAGGAACGAAAGAGCGGTCAGAACACCACCGGCGACGACGAAGACCAGCATGTGGCTGACGCCGTTCATGAGGTGCTTGTAGATAATGTGGCCGACGGACTCCTTCTCCTCGACCTCGTCCTCGACATCGGCAGCGGCGGCAACCGAGTCGTCGCCCTTGGCGCGGAGCGCGCGGTCAATCAGCTTGCCGGCGGCCTCGACGGACAGGGCCTTGGAAACACCAACGGAAACCATGGGCTTACCGGCGAAACGCTCCGCCTGGACATCCTTATCGGCTGCGACGACGACGGCCTTGGCACCGGCGATCTCACCCTTCGTGAGCTCGTTCTCGACACCGACCTGGCCATGGGTCTCGACCTTAATGGTCAGACCGCGCTCGGCAGCTGCCTTCTCCAGCGCCTCCTTAGCCATGAAGGTGTGCGCAATGCCGGTCGGGCAACCGGTCGCGGCGATGATGTCAAACTTAGCCATGTGTCCCTCCTTCTTGAGTTCTGCGCCCGCGGGCGCTCCCCTACACGCGCCTCGTAGCGCGCTTTTCCACAACTGAAAGATACCAACCTACCGTCTGCGTGAGAAGAGACAAGGCGCAATTCTCCGGTGAAAGGTTCTTTCATAACCGTAAACGGTAGGTGAAAGTTTATCATCATTGCTTGAATCGGCAAGGTGTATCTTGTAATTGAAAATGCCCGTATACTCTGGCGTGCATACCACGTCTGTTTTTCATGCCAACCAGGAGCCATCCATGACCGATAGCAGCAAGAGCGCGCTCTCCCTCATTAGCACCCATAAGGGATACAGCGAATCCGAGCAGCGCATTGTCGACTATATTCTGGAGAACCAGTCCGAGGCTCCGCGCCTGACAGCCGCCCAGCTCTCACGAGCTGCCGCCACGTCCGAGGCGACGGTTTCGCGCTTTTGCCGCAAACTAGGCTTTGGCAGCTTCCGCAGCTTTCAGTTTTCGTTGGCGAGGGATTTGGAAAGCCAGCGCAACGAGGGCCTGACCGACGAGGTCTCGCTCGACAATATGGAGCAGAGCCTCAAGAACATCCTGGCTGCCAAGGTGAGCGAGCTTAATGCGACTATCGACGGGATCGACCACGATACGCTGGCGGCTGTTGTGCATGCCCTTAAGCATGCAGGGGTTATTGAGTTTGCAGCTGTGGGCAACACGAACGCGGTCGCGCTCGATGCGACGTTTAAGTTTTCGCAGCTGGGCCTGCGCTGCATGGCGAGCACCATTAGCGAGACATCAATCGGCTTTGCGCTCACGTTGCGCCCGGGTGACGTCATCGTGCTTATCTCAAACTCCGGCAAATCGCGCCGATTGAATCGCATGGCAAAAGCGGCTCGCAACTGCGGCGCAACCGTAGTCGTCATCAGCAGTGACAGCAAATCCCCACTCGCGCGCCTGGCAGACTACACTTTTAATACCGTCAACCACGAAGCACTGCTGACGACAGGCGACTTTGCGTTCTCCAAGATCAGTGCCACGATGATCATCGAAGTCATCTACAACTTCCTGCTGCCCGAGATTGAAGACGCGCGTGAGCATATCAGCTACTACGAGGAGCTCATCCAGCCGGATAAGGTCGTTGAGTAAAACGCGAAGTGGGACAAAAAATTCAGTCTATTTTGTCCCACCAACACCGCTGATACGGCCTAACCTCGAGCTTCTTCGAGCATCTGCTTGGCGTGCGCCCGGCTTGCCTCGGACTGATCGCCGCTCAACATGCGGGCGATCTCGGCGGTACGGGCATCGCCGGTCACCTCGTCCAGGTGCGTTTGAGGAACGTCGCCGGGCTCTTTACTGACCACGTAATGCTTGTCGGCCATGACCGCAACCTGCGCCAGGTGTGTTACGACGATGACCTGATGCGTGGCGGCAAGATCGGCCAGCACACCAGCAAGAGCACGAGCCGTAGAGCCGCCGACACCAGCATCGACCTCGTCGAACACCAGTGTATCCACGCCGTCCGCATTACCGAGGACAACCTTGCTCGCCAGCATCACGCGGCTCAGCTCGCCGCCCGAGGCAATGCGGCGCAAGGGACGAGGTGTCAAGCCGGCGCCGCTGCGATATAGCAGCTCATAACTCGAAGGGCCCGCGAGTGTCCACTCAGCGCGAGGGAGATCGCGGGACTCCCAGACCAGCTCAGCGCCGCCCATCTCCAGGCGTGCCATCTGACGACCCACCTCGTGACAAAAACGCGGGGCCGCCGTATTGCGTGCACGCTTAAGCGCCTTGGCGGCGGCGAACAGTTCACGCTCCGCCGCGCCAAGCGCTTCGCGAGCCTTCTTGATCTGCTCATCACCATCGTCTACCAGCGACAACAGCTCTTGCGAGCGATCGCGCATGGCAAATACATCGTCCATGGTGGGACCCCACTGACGCAGCAGACCCTTGAGGTCGGAATACCGTTCGCGCATACGAGCCAGCTCGCGAGGGTCAAACGCAACGCCATCGCGATAAGCACGCAACTCGTTGGCGCAATCCTCAAGCGAAATGCAGGCATCCGAAAGGGCATCGGCGATGTCGCCCAGCTTGCGATCAACAGTTGCCATGCGCGACAGCTCTGCCACGGCGCCATTCACGGCATCAAGCGCTCCCCCTTCGGCAGCAAGCGATGCATGGGCATCGTTGGCCGTGGCCACCAGAACCTCGGCATGCTCGGAGCGCGGCAACTGCTCCTCGAGCTCCTCATACTCACCCGGCTTGGGATCGACCTCGGCGATGCGCTCCAGGGCGAAGCGCGCCTCCTCGATGCGACTCCCCTGCGCACGCGAGGCCTCTTCAACGCGACGGACCTCTTTAGCAGCCGCACGCGACGCCTTGAAGCAGACACGGTACTTTTCCAGCGCCTCGAGTGCCGCGCGCCCAGCCCAGGCATCGACCATGGCAACATGGTGCGCCGGATCGAGCAAGCGCTGATGCTCGTGCTGACCGCACAGGTCCATCATCACGCCGACGCGCTCCGAAAGCTCGCGCACGCTGGCGATGCGGCCGTCTATTTTTACGCGGCTGCGGCCCTCGGCAGAAAGGCTGCGCTGTACGGTAAAGCCCTCCGTGTCGTGCGGTCCGTCGAACAGGCGCGCCTCGACGCTGGCAAGCGCCTCGCCCTCGCGCACCGTCGACGAATCCGCGCGCTCGCCCAAAATAAGCTTGAGGGCCGAGAGCAGCGCGGTCTTGCCGGCGCCGGTCTCGCCGGTCAGGACAGTCAGGCCGGCACTCGGCACCAGCGTCGCCTCGCGAATGAGTGCAATGTTAGAAACCTGCATCTCATCGATCATGGCGGACTCCGTAGAATACGCGGCTCACCGAGTTGTAAAAACTCTCGGGGCCGTAGTCGAGCAGCAGCACATCGCCGGGGCCTCGGCGCACGGCCACGCTCTCGACCGTGCCGTCGCAGGTAATAAACTGTCCATCGATAGCGATCGCCGGAACGCTCGGACGGTCATCAGACATAAAGATTTCGACGACATCGCTCGGCGAAGTCAAGAAAGCGCGAGCTTGAATGGTGTGCGGCGCAATGGGTACGCAGACCATGCCCGTATAGTCAGGGCTCACGATGGGGCCACCGGCGCTGAGCGCGTAACCCGTAGAACCAGTCGCCGTCGAAACGACGACACCGTCACCGCGTAGGCGGTCGATATGGTGACCGGACACCGTGATGTCAAACTCGACCATATCGGACAGGGGGCCGCGCGTAAGCGCCATGTCGTTGAGGGCGAAGGTGCGCACAACATCCTTCGTACCATCTTCGCGCACGGACACGATATCCGCGGCGATGGTAGCGCGACGGCTCACATGCAGCTCGCCGGACAGGGCGTCGCTCACGACCTGCAGAATGTCGCGCTCCTCGGGACTCGCAGCAGTTAAAAAACCCAGGTGACCATAGGAAAGACCGAGGATAGGAATCTCACGATGGTTGAGGATGCGGGCAGCGCGCAGCAACGTGCCGTCGCCGCCGAGCGTAATGACCAGATCGGAGCCGTCAATATCAGGCGTGCTTTGAATCTTCGATCGCTGGTCGGCAGCCCATGCGACCTCATAGCCCTGGCGCGTCAGCCAAAGCTCGAGCATCAGGCCGCTCTCGACCGCCTCTTGCTTGTAGTAATTGGGAACCAGAAAGACCTTCATAGCGTTGCAGCTTTCTCGCTCATAACCGATACCTGGGATTGCAGCTCGTCTTGCGAGCGATCGCCGGGGTCAAATCTCGTGCCGTACAGGAAAAACTCAACGTTGCCCTTGGCACCATGAATGGGCGACACGCACACATCGACCGGGAACAGGCCCTTGGCAGCAAAGAGTTCAACCGCCGCCACGAGTGTATCGCGGCGCACGGCGGAATCGGTCACAATGCCGCCCTCGCCCACCAGCGCCGCCGGAGCCTCAAACTGCGGCTTTACGAGCGTGCAGAATGCACCCGTAGGCGCCAGGCACGCCAGTACCGCATCGATAATGTTCGCGATGCTGGTAAACGAGACATCACACACAGCCAGGTCGATAGTGCCGGCATAGCCAAGCTCAGGCAGCTGCGTCACGTTTGTGCGCTCATGCAGCGTCACGCGATCGTCCTGGCGCAACGACCAATCGAACTGGGCGCGACCCACGTCCACCGAGACAACGGTCGCAGCTCCGCGCTTGAGCAGGCAATCAGTAAAGCCGCCGGTAGAGCAGCCCACATCCAGACAGGCAAGGCCCGTCGGATTGATACCAAACGTATCAAGCGCGCCTTCGAGCTTAAGACCGCCGCGGCCAACATAGGGAATGCGCCCCTTCACGTGCAACGGCAGGCCCGGGGTCACCTTAAGGCCCGGCGAAGTCAAGCGCTCGCCGCCACTCGAGACCAAGCCAGCCATAAGAGTGCGAAGGGCATCCGCGCGATCGGCGCAGATGCCCTGTGAAATCAGTTCGTCATCAAGACGCACGCGTTTCATGAATGCCATCAACCATTCGTATCCGGAGATGCGGCCTAGCTATCCTGGGATTCGTTTGCCGCATCCTCATCGTATTCCTGCTCGAGCTTGTCGGCCTCACGCGGCGTCAGCTCAAACTTATCGACCATGTCGACCGCACGGGAGCCCAGCTCAATCGCCTCGTCAAACAGATCGAGCGAACGCTCCAAGGACGTATCCTTAGAGCGAACGGTAGCTATGATCTGGTCCAAGCGGTCCGAAATCTCGTCGAAGTTGCGGACGGAACCCTCTGGCATGGCTACTCCTCGACGGTACCGGTCTCGGCCTCGGCGACCTCAGCGTCCTCGTCGAGAACGCCGGCCTCGGCCTGAGCAACCGCAACCTTTGCGGCAGCCTCGGCAGCCTGTGCCTCCTCGCGAGCGCGATCCTCGGCCAGCAGCTCCTGGTATAGGTCCTCGCCCGGCAGCTCCTCGCTGCGAGCGATCTTACCCAGCACGCCGTTGACGAACGACGCGGACTGGTCGGTGCCATAGGCCTTGGCAAGCTCAACGGCCTCGTTGATCACGATGGCGTCCGAGACCTCCTCGTCGGTGAGGAAACGCATCTCGTAAACGGCGATACGCAGCAGGTTGCGGTCGGCGCCGGGCATGCGCATAAGATCCCAGTTCTTGGCAACGGAGCGCAGAGCACAGTCGATGCGGTCGATATGCTCGTAGGCACCTCGGCACAGCTCCAGAGCATAGGGATCGAGGGGCCCCTTCGAGATCAGGAAATCACCCTCGAGGACGCGCTCGAGCGGGCTGTCCGTGGCCTCGGCCTGGAACAGCAGCTGCAGCGCCTGACTGCGGGCAAGCGTACGCCCGCGATAAACCTTAAGGCTCAAAGGTTACTCCTTGGGGAAAACGAGGCCGTCGATGCAAACGTCAACGCGCTCGACCTCAACGCCAACCTGGGCATCGATGGCGGCGACCACGGCAGCGCGAACGGCCTCGGCGAGTTTCTTGAACGGATAGCCAAAGAACACCACGACGCGCACGGTGAGTGCGAGCTTGTCGCCGACGACCTCGGCCTCGACCGCCGGCTCAGAAGCCGGGGCCTTGGACGAGAGCATCATGGAGACAAGGTTGGTGGCAAGGTCCTTGACGCCAACGGAGGCGATGCCCTCGACATCGGACACGGCGCGCGAGACGATGGCGGTCAGAACATCGGGCGAAATGCCGATGCCGTCAATCTTGATTTCCTGGGGCATGAGTCCTCCTAGAAGAGTTGGTTGCTAGACGCGGGAGACGAACTTGCCGTCGCGGGTGTCAACCTTGATGACCTCGCCCTCGTTGAGGTACATGGGGACCTGGATGACAGCGCCGGTGTCGATCGTGGGTTGAGGTACATGGGGACCTGGATGACAGCGCCGGTGTCAATCGTGGCCGGCTTGGTGGAACCCTGGACGGTGTCGCCCTTAAAGCCCGGGTCGGTCTGGACGATGGTGGTCTCGATGAACATCGGCGGGGTCACGCCCATGAGCTCATCGTCGGCGAAGAGCAGCTGGCAGATGTCGTTCTCGCGCAGCCACTTGGAGTTCTCGCCCACCATGTCCTCGGGAACGGGAACCTGCTCATAGGACTCGTTGTCCATGAAGATGTAGTCGGTGCCATCGTTGTAGAGGTACTGGAACTCACGGGTGGTGAGCATGACGCTCTCGAACTTGGTGCCGGCGTTGCAGGTGTTCTCGACGACGCGGCCGCTCTTGATGTCGCGGGTCTTGTAGCGCACAAACGCGCCGCCCTTGCCCGGCTTGACATGCTGGAACTCGACGATGGTGTAGACCTTGTCCTTGATGCGGAGACCGAGGCCGTTCTTGAAGTCGGCGGTGGAAATGGTAGGCATAGCGACCTTTCTTGTTATGGGCAGAACGCACAAGCGTCCAAATTACATACGACAGAAATTATACACTTGCAGACGGCGCCTGCGGCGAGCGCATAAAAAGAGAACGCGGGGCGTCCGAATCGATCCGGACGCCCCGCCCCAAAAATCTATCGAAATGGGCTAGCAATCGATGA